>NZ_JBEXXX010000015.1:0-165521 GCF_040630635.1 Streptomyces sp. NPDC005761
CTGGCTTGTTGTTGGCGGGCCAGGTGGGTGATGTCTGTGTGGAGTTGTTGGGGGATGTGGAACTCGATGGTTCCGCCCTGGTGTGTGGGGGTGGTGGGGCGGGGTCGGTCGGTGGGGAGTTCGAGTTCTGTGGGGAGGTCGGCGAGGGTGGTCTGCCAGTGGGTGAGTTGTTGTGCGATGGGGCTGGTGGGGTCGGTTTCGGAGCCGAGGATGGTGCGTTGCCAGAGGGTGAAGTCGGCGTACTGGACGGGCAGGGGTGTCCAGTTGGGTGCGTTGCCGGTGGTGCGGGCGGTGTAGGCGGTGGTGAGGTCCCGGGCGAGGGGGGACAGGGACCAGCCGTCGGCGGCGATGTGGTGGATGACGAGGAGGAGGACGTGTTCGTCGGGTGCGGTGTTGAGGAGGGTGGCCCGGAGCGGGGTCTGTGTGGCGAGGTCGAATCCGTGGGTGACGGCTTCGGTGAGGTCGGTGTCCAGGCGGTCGGGGCCGGAGGTGATGTGGTGGAGTTCGGGCCGGGCGTCCTTGAGGATGACCTGGTAGCCGCCTTCGTCGTCCTGGGGGAAGACGGTGCGCAGGGATTCGTGGCGTTCCACGACGTCGGCGAGTGCTGCTTCGAGGGCTTCGGTGTCGAGGTTCCCGGTCAGGCGCAGGGCGACGGGGATGTTGTAGAGGGAGCTGCCGGGCTCGTACTGCTGGAGGAACCACAGCCGTCGCTGGGCGAACGACAACGGCACCCGCTCAGGACGCGGACCCGCCACCAGCCCAGCCCGCGCCGTGGCGGCGCCGGTGAGGCCCTCGGCCAGGGCGGCCGGGCTCGGAGCCTCGAAGAGCCGCCGGACCGGGAGTTCCACGCCGAGGCTGCTGCGGATGCGGGAGACGAGGCGGGTGGCGAGGAGGGAGTGCCCGCCGAGGTCGAAGAAGCTGTCGTCGACGCCGACCCGTTCCAGGCCGAGAACATCGGCGAACAGCCCGCACAGGATCTCCTCCTGCGGGGTGCGAGGCCTGCGGGCCGCCGCCGTGGAGGCCACGTAGTCGGGGGCGGGCAGGGCCAGGCGGTCCAGTTTGCCCGTGGGTGTCAGGGGAAGCCTGGCGAGCTCGACCACGGCCGCGGGGACCATGTGGTTCGGAAGGCGCTCCGCGACGAAGCGACGCAGCTCCGCGGTGTCCGTCCCTGAATCGGCCGAGGGCGCCACGTACGCGACGAGCCGCTTGTCGCCGGGCTGGTCCTCGCGGACGATCACGGCACACTGGGCCACCGACGCGTGCGCCCCGAGCAGCGACTCGATCTCGCCGAGTTCGATGCGGAAACCGCGCACCTTGACCTGGCTGTCGGCGCGGCCGATGAACTCGATCACCCCGGCGGCCGTCCAGCGCACCACATCGCCCGTGCGGTACATGCGGGAGCCCGCCGGGCCGAACGGGTTCGCGACGAAGCGCTCAGCGGTCAGGCCGGGGCGCCCCAGATAGCCGCGTGCCACACCGGCACCGGCGACGTACAGCTCACCCGTCACACCGGCCGGCACCGGCCGCAGGGCCGAATCGAGCACGTAGACCTGGGCGTTGGACACGGGCGTGCCGATCTCGGCCGGGCTGCCCCGGCGGACGACACCGGTGACGCTGTCGGCGGTGCACTCGGTCGGCCCGTAGAAGTTGAAGCTCGTCAGGCCCTCGACCGACGTCAGGTGCTCGCGCAGCGCCTCCCCGATGGCCTCGCCGCCGAGGACGATCAGGACGGGGCGGTGCCGGTCGGGGTCCAGCAGTCCGGCGGCGATCAGGTGCTGGCACTCGGAGGGCGTCATGTCGACGACGTCGATGCGGTGTTCGGTCACCTGGCGCGCGAAGGCCTCGGGGTCGTGCCGGGCCTCGTCGTCGATCAGATGCAGCTCGTGGCCGTGGGCCGCCATCCACAGGAACAGGCCCCAGGAGGCGTCGAAGGAGAACGACGCGGTGTGCGCCATGCGCAGCCGTCGGCCGCCGACGGATTCCACCACCGGCGCGAGCACCTCGGCCTGGTGGTGATGGAGCAGGTTGGTGAGGCTGGAGTGGTTGATGAGCGCGGCCTTGGGCCGGCCCGTGGAACCGGAGGTGTAGAGGATGTACGCGCCGTTGTCCCGGGTCGCCCGCACACCGGGCAGGTCGCCGGCCGGCCGCGCCGCCAAGGACGCCTGAAGCTCGGGGTCGTCGAGGTGCAGCACGGGTACGCCCGAGCCCTCCAGGACGCTCACGCGGTCGGCGGCCGCGCCGGAGGAGACCACGAGGGCCGGCGCCGAGTCGGTCAGCATGAACGAGGTGCGCTCGGCCGGGTAGGCGGGGTCGACCGGCAGATAGACGGCTCCGGCCTTCATGGCGGCAAGGAGCGCGACGACGGAGTCCACCGAACGCGGCAGCACCACGGCCACGACGTCCTCGGGGCCGACGCCGTGCTCGACGAGCAGCCGCGCCAGTCGGTTGACCCGGCCGTTCAGCTCGCGGTAGGTCACGGTGGTGTTCTGGAAGACGACGGCCGTCTCGTCCGGGGTACGGGCCACCTGGGCCTCGAAGAGCTGGGGCAAAAGCTCGGCCGGCATGTCCAGTTCGGTGCGGTTCCAGTCGACGAGCATGCGCCGGGTCTGCCCGGTGTCGAGCACGTCGATGCGGCCGACCGGTGTCCGCGGAGCCGTCAGGAGCAGCCGCAGGGTCCGCAGCAGCTGCTCGCCGAGCGCCGTGGCCTCGGCCGTGTCGAAGACGTCCGGGCGGTGGTCGAGCTGGAAGCGCAGGGTGGTGTCGGGCATCGCCACAAGACCGAGCGGGTAGTGCGTGGCGTCGTAGCCGACGGTCCCGAGCACCTTGAGGCCGCCGGACGCCTGGTTCATGTCCCCGGCGTCCAGCGGGTAGTTCTCGAACACCATGGACGTGTCGAAGAGTTCACCGAGCCCGGCGATCCGCTGGATCTCCGACAGCCCCAGATGCTGGTGGGACAGCAGCCGGGCCTGCTCCTCCTGCAGCCTGCCGAGGAGCACCGAGAACGGCTCGTCGGGGCGCAGACGCAGGCGTAGGGGCAGAGTGTTGATGAAGAGGCCGACCATGTCCTCGACGCCGTCGAGCTCCGGCGGACGGCCCGACACCGTCACGCCGAACACCACGTCGTCCAGGCCCGTCATCCTGGAGAGGAGCAGGGACCAGGCGCCCTGCACCAGGGTGTTCAGGGTGAGCCCGTGTTCCCGGGCGAAGCCCGTCAGCGCCGCGGTCTCCCGCTCGTCGAGGCCGAACAGCACGTGCTCGGGCACCATCGGCGGATGTTCCACCCCGAGTGAGGCGACCCGGGTGGGCTCCTCGAGCCCTGCCAGCGCCTCGGCCCAGGCAACGCGGGCCTCGGTGGCGTCCTGCGCGGCGAGCCAGGTGAGGTGGTCGCGGTACGGGCGGACCCGGGGCAGCTCCGCCGCGTCACCCTTGGCGAGATAGAGCCCGAACAGCTCCCGCATGACGATCTGCATCGACCAGCCGTCGAGCAGGATGTGGTGGTTGGTGAGGAGGAAGCGGTAGCGCTGCTCGTCGAGCCGGAGCAGCGTGAAGCGGACGAGCGGGGCCTGACCGAGGTCGAACCGCCGGTCGCGGTCCTCGAGGGCCGCCTTCTCGGCCAGCGCTTCGCGCTCGTCGGCCGGGGCGTGCCTGAGGTCGATGGTTCGCCACGGCGCCGTGACGTCGCGCAGCACCAGTTGGGCCCACTCACCGGACTTGCGCTGGCGGAAGGCGACCCGCAGGTTCGCATGGCGCCGGAGAAGCGAATCGGCGGCCGCGTGCAGGGCGTCGGCGTCGAGCGCGCCCTCGAAGTCCGTTGCCACCTGCGCCACGTACACATCGGTGGCGTCGTCCGCGTCCGGTCCCGTCCCCTCGTCGAGGACGTTGTGGAAGAGCATGCCTTCCTGGAGGGGAGACAGCGGGTAGATGTCTTCGATCTTACGTGGCTGTCGCGTCACTGCCATGTCTCCCACCGGACCGCAATTTGTCTTTTATGCCGCCACCGGTAATAGATCAGGCAGCAATAGCGAAGAGCAACGTATGAGCCGCCCGCGTTCCGTGCAACCAAAAAACGGGGTCATTAACTCTCAGCTTAAGAGTCATTGGGGTTAGCCGGTGCTGTCACGGTGTCCGATATTCAGTCCCAGCTTAAAGAGGGTGCTCCCGATTCGGTCCCGTGTGGACGGGTGCTACGGTCGCAAACCTTGTGTCGGAACGGAGGCGGTACGGTGCAGCGGAGTATCGAGGAGGAACTTGTCTCCTGGATAAATGGCGATGCCTTCACCTGTCTGGGGGCGCGTGCGGCAGTACGTCAGGACCTTCTGGTAACTCATGTGTATGAGGAGCTGGACTCCGACGATTGCACGGAAAAATTGCATCAGAATCTCATTGAATTCATTGATGCGAATGTTTCTGCGGAACATGATTTCGCCTCGTTCGTCGCCATATTCCGTACTCCCAGGGAGTGCGGAGAGGAAGAGTTCGAAGAGGCGCTCTGGGGTCAGCTGGGCAGACTTCACCGGCTGGACGTGAAGTCCTATTCCTGGAGCGAGGGCTACTCGAGCGACACGGAGTCGTCCGAATTCGGGTTCAGCGTCGCGGGCCGGCCGTTCTTCGTCGCCGGACTCAATCCGGGCTCCTCACGGATCTCCCGGAGGTTCGCGTACCCCGCTCTGGTCTTCAACTCCCATGAGCAGTTCGGCAGGCTGAAGGCCGACGGCACGTACTTCGGGCTGCAGCGCAAGATCCGCGCCAAGGAGCTACGGCTGCAGGGAAGCGTCAATCCGATGCTGGCCGATCACGGCACGTCGTCGGAGGCCCGGCAGTACTCGGGGCGGGCCGTACCGGCGGACTGGAAGTGCCCGTTCCACCCGGAACCCGGGATGCACGCGCCGGCCGAGTGACCTGGCGGCCGGCCGGCTCCGTGCGTCGCCCCCGCGCACGTAACTCGCGGGGGCGGGGGCGGGGCCCTTCTCACTTCTCGCGCAACTCGTCCTTGGTCACGAGCTGGCCGTCCGTGAAGCAGAGCCGGTACACCCCGGACCCCATGGAGAAGAGACCGCTGCCGTCGGCGCGGTAGTACCTGCAGGAAGCCTGCTCCGGTATCGACGGGCCCTTCACCGCACTCCTCGGATTAACCTGCTGGTCGGGCAGTTGGGAGCGCAGGTCCTCCCATTTCTGTCCCTGCCGCAGTCCCCGGTACGTGTCCGTGTCGAGCGTCATGCTCTCGTACGTCCGGGAGAAGTAGCCGACCATCAGCACGGTCACCGCGGCCGTCGCCGCGACCGGCACCGCCACCACGGCGACCAGACTGCGGCGCACCCGGCGTTCGGCCCGCTGCCGGGCCTTTGCCGATACGGGCGCCCCCGGCAGCCCACCGCCGTCGGCCGGGCCGGGGGACTGAGCGGTACCGGTGCTGGAGTGCGGCAGCCGTGCCGCCACCTCGAAGCCACCGTGTTCCAGGGGGCGTGCCGTCAGGGTGCCGCCCAGGACGCGGACCCGCTCGGCGAGCCCGACCAGTCCCATCCCGCTGCCGCTGGTGTCGTGGGGCGGGCTGTCCGGTGCCTCG
The DNA here is from genome assembly GCF_040630635.1 of Streptomyces sp. NPDC005761. NCBI lineage: Bacteria > Bacillati > Actinomycetota > Actinomycetes > Kitasatosporales > Streptomycetaceae > Streptomyces > Streptomyces sp. NPDC005761. Next base: position 5,564 of record NZ_JBEXXX010000015.1, read on the forward strand.
TTGGTGACGGCCACCCGGGTGACGTCCGACAGCCGCTCCACCAGGACCTGGATCTCGGCCCCCGGGGCGTGCTTGGCGGCGTTGGTCAGCGCCTCCTTCACCACGCGCTGCACGGCTTCCTCGACGCTGCGCGGCGCCGGGAGGTCGAGGCCGCGCCGCTTCAACTCGATGAGCATGCCGGCGGTACGCGCCCGGTCCACGGTGCTCGTGACGTCCTCACGCAGCGAGGGCGCCGGCTCCTGGGAGGCGTCCACGCGCAGTACACCGATGATGTCGCTGAGCCGTGTGATCGCCTGGGCCGAGTTGACGCGCAGTTCACTGGCGGTGGTCCTGGCCGCTTCGTCGAGGCGCGGGGAGACTTCGAGCGCGGCGGCCAGCATGGCGATGAGGGTGAGGTCGTGGCCGAGCTGGTCGTGCATGTCCTGCGCGATGCTGGCCCGTTCGCGGATCCGGGCGCGGTCGACGCTCAGCTGTTGCTCCCGCTCCAGATGCTGGGCGCGCTGCCAGCCGGCGAGTTCGAGCTCGCGACGTTGGTGCCGGTGCCGGCCTGCCAGCCAGGCGGTCACCGCGCCGACGAGGAGAGGTGCGGCATTCAGCCAGGTCGTGAGATGGCCCGATTTCATGCCGGTGGTGACCATGGTCGCGGCGACCACGCCCACCGCGATGGCCACCTGCAGGGGCGGTTCGGGCATCTTCCGCCGGCCGACGAGATAACTCATCGCGAACAGGGCCGGTGAATACCAGGGATTGATCAGACTGAGCGCCGCGCCGACACACCAGGCCAGTGGGAGGTAGCGCTCCCGGAAGGCGACGACCGGCACGAGGAGGACGAGCCCGCCGAGTCTCCACCAGGCCGTCGAGGACGTCAGATCGGTGGGGGAGCCGAGCAGGGGAGGCACGGAGAGCCCGCACCACAGGGCTACGCTCCAGATAGCCTTACGTCGTTCGGCGTAGGCGGCAAGGAAACGGCCGGCCCGCCGCTCGGGTTCACCGGCCCCCTGGGGACCCGTAAAGCCTTTCACCGGGAGTCCTGGCTGTGAACCGACGCGGCACCGGCCGGGGCGAAGAGAGAATAGGGAATCAGTTGATTCGAGTTCTGCTCGCTGACGACGAACCGATGATGAGGGCGGGTGCCCGGGCGATTCTGTCGGCCGACCAGGAGATCGAGGTGGTGGCCGAGGCCGCCGACGGCCGGCAGGCAGTGGAAATGGTCCACCGCCATCAGCCGGATGTCGCCCTGCTGGATGTGCAGATGCCGCTGCTGGACGGTCTGGACGCGACGTCCGAGATCCTCAGGTCCTCCGCGCGCACCGCAGTGATCATCTTCACGACCTTCAGCAACGACGACTACATCTCGCGCGCCCTGAGCAACGGAGCGAGCGGCTTCCTGTTGAAGTCGGGTGACCCGCGTGAACTGATCGCGGGCGTGCACGCGGTTGCCGACGGCGCCGCCTATCTCTCCCCCGAGGCGGCGCACCGGGTGATCCGGGGCCTGTCCCTGGAGAACATGTCGCGGAAATCGGCCGCCCGCGAGCAGGCCGCCCGGCTCAGCAGCCGCGAGCGCGTCGTGCTGGGGCTGCTCGGCGCGGGTCTGTCGAACGCGCAGATCGCCCGTCGGCTGGACCTCGTGGAGGGCACGGTCAAAACTCATGTCAGTTCCATCCTCAGGAGACTGGCAGTCGGCAACCGGGTGCAGGCCGCCATCATCGCGCATGAGGCGGACCTGATCGCTGCCACCGACTGAGGACAGTCCCGTGCGCCGCCGGGGGGACCGGCCGGCAGCAGGTCGATCAGCCATGGCTCAGGACGTTGATCACGCGCCCGTTCGGATCGCGTACGAAGAAGCGGCGTACGCCCCACTCCTCGTCGGCCGGGCCGTACACGACCTCCGCGCCGCTTCGCACCACCGCCGCGTACACCGCGTCGACGTCCTCCACTTCCACGCTCAGGTCAGGCGTGAGCGGGCCGGTCCTGTCGGCGGTCATGATGCTGATCTGGGCCGTGGGGTGGGAGGGTGAGGCGAGTGTCATGATCCAGCCGTGGTTCATGACCTCCTCGAGGCCCAGGAGCCCGTAGAAGGCGGCGTTGGCCCGCATGGCTCCGGAGGCGTCCCCGGTTTCGTCACCCGAGCCGATCGGGATGTTGGGCACGACGCGGCGGACGGACATCGGCGGCTCCTGTCGGTGGCCGGCGCCGAGCCACCGAGCCTACGGAGCGGGCCGTCGGCCATGGTGCGCTCACGCCGCCGGTTGCGGACCGCGTGGTCTGGTTCAGGCGGTCACGGGGCGGTCGGAGGAGGTCAGTTGGGGGCGCCTGCCTGGCTGGGTACGCTTTCGAGGCTGCGGAGCAGACGCTCACCGCGATCTTCGGCCATGTCCAGCGTGGCCAGAACGGCCGGCGTCGAGATGCTCGGCAGGACGTAGTGCAGCAGGACCGAGATCCGCCGTCCCAGGTCCTCGCGGTTGGACAGGACCTGGGACATCACCTGAATGCCCGAGAAGGATCCCGCCAGCATCTCGGCGGCCTCGCCGGGATCGACGTGCGGCAGCAGCTCCCCCTGCCCCTTGGCGGCCACCAGAAGGTGTTCGAGCCGGTCTATCCAGCCGCGGAAGGGCGTGCCCCGGTCGAGGCCCTCCACGGCCTGGTCCATGGCCAGGCCTACGCTCGCCCGGACCAGTGGCTCATGACGCAGACGGTAGGCGAGGAGCATGCCCTGGTCCACCAGTTCCTGGAGCTTGGTCAGCTGGGGCGGCAGCGGATCGCTGTGCAGCTGTATGTCCATCACCCCGAGCGCGAGGTCCTCCTTCGAGGCGAAGTGGAAATACAGCGCGCCCTTGGTCACCCCCGCGCGCGCCAGGATCTCGCTGATCGTCGCGCTGCTGTAGCCGCGCTCGTCGAACACGTCGGCGGCCGCCACCAGGATCGACCTGCGGGTCTGGATCGCGCGCGCCTGCTGTGCCATCAGCTTCTCTCTGACTGGTGGCGTGGTTGGTGCCACAGGGGGTTGGCTGGAAAGGAAAACCGGGCTGTCAGTATCTTACTGCGGGGCGGCTCGGCCCTTTGACTCGGATCCTCCTGGGGGAACTTCATGGTTCAGCTCACCTCACGCAGCGCTTCGATGTCGGTGGAGAGCGTCGAGCAGGCCGGGCACTCCACGGGTGCCGGCCGTGCCGAGGCCTCCGCCGGCAGTCCGGAAGAGGCCACCGCCTCCGCCGGGGAGGAGCCCGGCCGCAGAGACGGATCGCCCGACCGGCTGAGACAGCTGGTCCACCGGGCCGACCCGCTCGACGTCTTTCCCACCGGCCTCACCCAGCTCACCGACACCCAGTTCTCGGTACCGGCCCACTGGCCCCGGTCCCACCGCTTCTTCGCCCCCGTCGGGGGCCGCCACCAGGACCCTCTGCTCATAGCCGAGACCATGCGGCAGACGACGATGCTGATCGCCCACGCCCAGTTCGGCGTCCCCGTCGGAGACGCCTTCGTGATGTGGGAGCTGCGGTACACCTCCGCGTCCGAACGGCTCGAACTGGGCGAGGACCCGTGGGACATCACGGTGGACGTCTCCTGCTCCCGGATCCGCCGCCGGGGCCGGAGCCTCGGCGCCATGCATCTCGAACTCCTCCTGCACCGCCGCGGCACCGTGCTCGCCACCGGCGGCGGCCGGATCAGCTGCACCTCGGCCGGGGCGTACCAGAGGCTGCGCGGCCACCGCAGCGCCGTCCTCGACACCCCGATACCCCTCCTGCCCGCCGTCGCACCGCGCACGGTCGGCAGGACCTCCGAGAACGACGTCGTCCTCTCACCGGGCACGGACCCCGGCACCTGGCTGCTGCGGCTCGACACCCGGCATCCGACACTCTTCGGCCGCCCCAACGACCACGTGCCGGGCATCCTGCTGCTGGAGGCGGCCCGGCAGGCCGCGCACGCGGCCACCGGCGCGACCTTCCTGCCCACGGGGATGCAGGCCGACTTCCTCCAGTACGTGGAACTGGACCGTCCCTGCCGGATCGAGGCCACCGTGCTTCCGGACGACGACGACCCCCTCTCGCCCGCCGGAGTGTTCATACGGGCCGTTCAGGACGGCGAACCGGCCTTCACCTGCACCCTCCGCTCGCCGGGCCACCACCCGGCCGGGCCCGGCGATGTCAGAACGGACCACTCATGAGCCCCCGCATCCTCATCACCGGCGCGACCGGCTTCATCGGCAGCCGCGTAGCCACCGCCGCCCGTGCGACGCCCGGGATCCAGGTGCGCCTGATGACCCACAGGACCGCCCTCGACGCCTCCGTGGCCGGGTCCGGCTGCGAGACGGTGTACGGGGATCTCGCCGACCCCGGATCGCTGCGAGGCAGCTGCGACGGCGTCGACGCCGTGATCCACTGCGCCTCCCGGATCGGCTCCGACGAACAGACCGCCAGGATCGTCAACGACCACGGGACCCGTGCGCTGGTCGACGAGGCGGTACGCAGCGGAGTCGGCCGGATCGTCCAGCTGAGCACCGCGTCCGTCTACGGCCGCGGGCCCTTCACCGCGCTGCTCCCCGGCGTGGCCGACCCCGCCCCCGTCTCCGCCACCAGCCTGACCCGGGTCGCCGCCGAGCAGCACGTCCTGGCAGCCGGGGGAGCCGTCCTGCGCCCGCACATCGTGCACGGGGCGGGCGACCGGTGGGCGATCCCCGGCCTGGTCGCCCTGCTGAGGTACCTGTCGGCGGCGCCGGCCGGGTGCGACGCCCGCCACTCGCTGATCGACGTGGAGACCCTGGGGCGCGCACTGCTCGGGGCCGCGCTCGCCCCGAAGCCGCCGTCCGGCGTCTACCACGTCAACCACCCCGAGCCGGTGACCTGCTCGGACCTGCTGTCCACGGTGCTCGGTGAACTCGAACTGCCCTGGGCGGGCACGGAGATCGGCCTGGACGAGGCACGGACCCGGCTGGCCGGCGTCCCGTACGCCACGCACCACTTCGACATGCTGACCCTGGACCACTGGTTCGCCGACGGAAGGCTCGTGCAGGACTTCGGCTGCGCCCCGGGCCCGGACTTCAAGACGTCCTTCGCGCAGCACGCCCCCTGGTACCGCGAGTTCCTCAGCCGCTGACGCCGGCCCTCGGTCAGGCGCTCGCCGGGTCCGGGATGCGGGTCCCCGTCCCGCTCACCCGCACCCGTGCGTCGCCCGCGCGCAGGGTGACGGTCAGCGTGCCGGGACGGCCCATGTCCTCCCCCTGGTGCAGGGTCAGCGCGGCGGTGTCCGGGACCAGGGCCAGGGTGCGCAGGTACGCGCCGAAGGCGGCCGCCGCCGCGCCCGTCGCCGGGTCCTCGACCACACCGCCGACCGGGAACGGGTCGCGGACGTGGAAGACGGTCTCCGAAGCGCGCCACACGAGCTGGACGGTGGTGAGGTCCAGCCGGTGCATCAGGGCTTCGAGCCGCGCGAAGTCGTAGGAGAGCGTGGCCAGCCGCTCACGGCTCGCGGCGGCCAGCACCAGATGCCGGGCGCCCGCGTAGGCGATCCGGGGCGGCAGGGACGGGTCGAGATCGGCGGCCGGCCAGTCCAGGGCGGCCAGTGCCTCCTCGACGTCCTTCGGGGCGGCGTCCATGACGTGCGGCTCCACGCTCGTGAGGGTCGCCCGCAGTTCGGTCCCCTCGCGGACGACGGTGACCGGAACCGGGCCCGCCGCCGTGGCGAACTCCAGGTCCCCGGGGCCGTCGCGCTCCGCCAGGGCCAGGGCCGTGGCCACGGTGGCGTGCCCGCAGAACGGGACCTCGGCCTTGGGGCTGAAGTAGCGGATCGCGTAACCGTGCGCTCCGGGCTGCGACGCTTCGGTGCGGCCGGTCAGGAACGCCGACTCGCTGTACCCGAGCTCGGCCGCGACGGCGAGCATGGACGCGTCGTCCATCGCGGAGGCGTCCAGCACGACCCCGGCCGGATTTCCGCCCGCGGGGTCGGCGGAGAAGGCTGTGTAGCGCAGGACCGCGGGCTGGGGAAGATCAGTCATGTGCGGCACAACCGAGCCGGGCCCGCGACCATTCCCGGATGGTGGCGTGGGTTGTGCCGCCCCCTCGCCCGGTTCCGTCAGCCCCGGCCCACGTAGGGCATCGCCGTCGCCATCACGGTGACGGACGGGATGTTCGCCTCCAGCGGCAGCTCCGCCATGTGGACGACCGTCCGTGCCACGTCCGCGGCCGCCATCACCGGCTCCACGGCCAGCTCGCCGTTGGCCTGGAGTGTCCCGGTCCGCATCCGCTCGGTCATCTCGGTCGCGGCGTTGCCGATGTCGATCTGTCCGCAGGCGATCCGGTACGGACGCCCGTCCAGCGACAGCGACTTCGTCAGGCCGGTCATGGCGTGCTTCGTCGCGGTGTAGGCGACCGAGTGCGGGCGCGGCGCGTGGGCGGATACCGAGCCGTTGTTGATGATCCGCCCGCCCTGCGGGTCCTGCTGCTTCATCTGCCGGTACGCCGCCTGCGCGCACAGGAACGCCCCCGTCAGGTTCACGTCGACCACCGTGCGCCATGCCTCGTACGAGAGGTCCTCGACGGGCACGGCACCCGGCCCGAAGGTGCCCGCGTTGTTGAAGAGCAGATCGAGGCGGCCGAAGCACTCCCGTACGGAGGAGAACAGGGCGTCCACGTCCTCGGGGCGCGACACGTCGGCGGGCACGGTGATCACCCGGGCGTCCGGCCCGGCCAGTGCGGCGGTCTCGGTGAGCGGCTCGGGGCGGCGGCCCGCCAGCGCCACCGCCCAGCCGGCGCCGCTCAGCGCGAGAGCCACGGCACGGCCGATTCCGGTGCCCGCGCCCGTGACCACAGCCGTCTTCGTCGCGGAGTTCAACAGTTTGTTGCTCATGGTGCGGCAGCGTACGCCCAGCCGTCCGGCGGAGTGCCTTCCGGAGGGGGCGGGCGGCGCCAAAAGGTACGGCTGCGCGGGGTGTTCGCGTCCCGAGGAGTGATTCCCGGAGCAGCCCCGGCGTTTTCCGGGCCGTTGCGCGAGAAGTTGATGATCATGGATTTGCCGCGTACGCGGAGTTTGCCCCTGGGGATCCATTCCTGCCGCATTCCTCATCCGGGCGACGCCCGTGCGACGCGAGCACGCCAACCGCTCGATGTGCCGGCCCGGTGGACTTCCCCCACAACACCAGTCAGGGGAGGGACAGATGACGCACTCATCGCACCAGCAGGAGCTGCGCGACGCAGTCCGGCACACGGGCCGCCGGCGCTTTCTCACCGTTACCGGCGCCGCCGCCGCACTCGCGTTCTCCGTCGGTCTGCCGGCCGCGGGAGCGGCGAGCGCCGCGGAGCTCGATGCCCGGCAGATCGGCGAGGACCCGTTCACCCTCGGCGTCGCCTCCGGTGACCCGCTGCCCGAATCCGTCCTCCTGTGGACGAGGCTCGCGCCCCGCCCGTTCGAGCCGGACAGCGGACTGCCCGCCGCCCGCGTCGAGGTGCGCTGGGAGCTGGCCCGCGACGAGCGTTTCCGGCACATCGTCCGGCGCGGCACCACCACCGCCCACCCGGAGTTCCACCACAGCGTCCACGTGGAGGTCAAGGGCCTCGCCCCGGACCGCGTCCTGTACTACCGCTTCCGCGCAGGGCAATGGACCAGCCCCGTCGGCCGGACCCGCACCGCGCCCGCCCCCGGCGCCCACAAGCGGGAACTGAGCCTGGCCGCCGTCTCCTGCCAGGCCTACCACGACGGCTACTTCACCGCGTACAAGCACCTCGCCCAGGAGGACGTCGACGTCGTCTTCCACCTCGGCGACTACCTCTACGAGTACGCCGTCTCCGCGACCGGCGGGGCCCGCAACTACACCGACCGCACCCTGCCCGCCCTCTTCGACCGGGAGACGACCACGCTGGAGGACTACCGGCTGCGGTACGCCCTCTACAAGTCCGACCCGGACCTGCGCGCCGCCCACGCCGCGCACCCCTTCGTCGTCACCTGGGACGACCACGAGACGGAGAACAACTACGCGGGCGAGACCCCCGAGAACAGTGTGCCGCCCGAGGAGTTCCTGATCCGCCGGGCCGCCGCCTACCGCGCGTACTGGGAGAACCAGCCCCTGCGCGCCCCTCAGCAGCCGGACGGCCCGGACATGAGGCTCTACCGGCGCCTGCAGTTCGGCCGGCTCGCCCAGTTCGACATCCTCGACACCCGCCAGTACCGCAGCGACCAGGCGTACGGCGACGGCTGGCAGACCCCCGGGCCCGAGTCCGAGGACCCCTCGCGCACCCTGACCGGCGCCGCCCAGGAGCGCTGGCTGATCGACGGCTGGCGCCACTCGAAGGCCACCTGGAACGTCGTCCCCCAGCAGGTCACCTTCGCCCAGCGGCGCGACGTGCCGACCGATGCCTACAAGCTCTCCATGGACTCCTGGGACGGCTACCCGGCATCCCGGGACCGCATCCTGAGAGGGGCCGAGGCCACCGGGGTGGACAACCTCATGGTGCTGACCGGCGACGTGCACGTCGGCTACGCCTTCGATCTGAAGCGGGACTTCGACAACCCCGCCTCCCGCACCGTCGGCACCGAGATCGTCGCCACCTCCGTCACCAGCGGCAAGAACGGCTCGGAGAAGCCGGCCAACTGGACGAACCTCACGACCGCCAACCCGCACATGAAGTACTACAACGGACGCCGCGGGTATGCCCTGGTCACGCTCCAGGAGCGCCAGGCGCGCGCCGACTACCGCACGGTGTCCGCCGTCACCACACCCGGCGCCCCCGTGACGACGGCCGCCTCCTTCGTCACCGAGGTGGGCAACCAGGGCCTGACCCCCGCCTGATCCGGAGGCGGGACGGCGGGCGCGGCAGGACGGCAGGAGGGCGGGGGCTACGCCACCACGCCGTCCATGGGGTAGCGGACGCCGATGCGCTCACGTACCGCGTCGAGCGTCCGCATCACCGCGAGCGAACCGTCCAGCGGCACCAGCGGGGACTCCGTCTCGCCCGCCCGGACCGCCCGCATCACCTCGGCCGCCTCGAACTGCATTCCCGTCAGACCCTGCGGGCCCGGACCGGAGGTGATCTCCTCCGGCTCCTGACCGTCCCGGTGGAGCACGAAGCGCTTCGGGAAGAAGAAGCCCTCCGGGAAATCGATCCGGCCGGCCGTCCCGATCACCGTGGCGGCCGTCGGGTGGTGCCCGACGAGCGAGCAGGACAGCAGTGCGTTGGCCCCCGATTCCCAGCTCAGCAGCATGCCGGTGTTCAGGTCGACGCCCTCCGGCGACAGCAGCGCATCGGCCTGCACCCGGTCGGGTTCACCCAGCAGCAGCTGTGCGAACGACACCGGATAGACCCCGAGGTCCAGCAGGGCGCCGCCACCCAGCGCGGGATCGCGCAGCCGGTGCCCGGCGCCGAAGTCACCCGCGAAGCCGAAGTCGGCCTGCACGGTGCGGATCTCGCCGATCGCCCCGTCGCGCACCAGCTCCGTCATCCGCCGGATGACCGGATTGCAGTACGTCCACATCGCTTCCATCAGGAAGAGGCCACGGTCCCGGGCGAGCTTCACCAGCTCCCGGGCCTCGCGCTCGTTGATCGTGAACGCCTTCTCGCACAGCACGTGCTTCCCGGCCTCCAGGGCCAGGGCGGTCGCCTCCCGGTGCGCGGAGTGCGGGGTGGCCACGTACACCACGTCGACCTCCTCGTCCGCGACGAGCCCGGCCCAGCTTCCGTACGCGCGCGGTATCCCGAACCGCTCCGCGAAGGCGTTCGCCGAGGCGTCCGTACGGGAGGCCACGGCCACCACCTCCGCATCGGGCATCGCCTGCAGGTCAGCGGTGAAAGTCGCCGCGATTCCACCTGTCGCCAGCACGCCCCAACGGACAGTCCTGCTCATGCACGCTCCCAAAAAGGTGTCGACCATTCCGGCTGAGCTGAGAGCATAGAGGCGGATTCAACAACTATGGAGATGAGAATGCCGGAGAGCGGCGTCAGCCGGGCCCAGCAGATACCCACGACCGACACCGGGGCCGGGCTTCACCCCAGCACCCCTCCACCCGCCCCCACCGTCACCGCGGCCGCCCGGCGCACCGGACTCCTCGTCACCCTGGTCCTCGGCGGACTGACCGCGTTGCCGCCGCTGTCCATGGACATGTACCTCCCGGCACTCCCCGCCGTCACCGACGCGCTGCACGCACCCGCCGCGACGGTCCAGCTCACCCTGACCGCCTGCCTCACCGGGATGGCACTCGGGCAGGTCGTCGTCGGCCCGATGAGCGACCGCTGGGGCAGGCGCCGCCCGTTGCTCCTCGGGATGATCGTCTACGTGCTCGCCACCGCGATCTGCGTCTTCGCCCCGACCGCCGAACTCCTCATCGGCTTCCGTCTGCTCCAGGGCCTCGCGGGCGCCGCCGGCATCGTCATCGCCCGGGCCGTCGTGCGCGACATGTACGACGGCGTGGAGATGGCCAGGTTCTTCTCGACGCTGATGCTGATCTCCGGCGTCGCCCCCGTCATCGCCCCGGTCATCGGCGGACAGGTCCTGCGGATCACCGACTGGCGGGGCATCTTCGCCGTCCTCACCCTCGTCGGCGTCCTGCTCACCCTCGTCGTCTGGAAGTGGCTGAAGGAGACCCTGCCGCCCGCCATGCGCCACACCGGCGGCATCGGCGACGCGCTGCGCACCATGCGCGGTCTGCTCGCCGACCGCGTCTTCAGCGGCTACATGATCGCGGGCAGTCTCGCCTTCGCCGCCCTGTTCGCGTACGTGAGTGCCTCGCCGTTCGTCGTCCAGGAGATCTACGGCGCCTCCCCGCAGACCTTCAGCCTTCTCTTCGGCATCAACTCGGTCGGGCTGATCGCCGTGGGCCAGATCAACGGCAAGATCCTCGTCGGCCGGGTCAGTCTCGACAAGGCACTCGGTTTCGGGCTCGCGGTCATCGTCCTGGCCGCGACGGCGCTGCTGCTGATGACGTCCGGGGTCTTCGGGGACGTCGGACTCGTACCGGTGGCGACCGGACTCTTCGTGCTGATGTCGGCGATGGGCCTGGCCATGCCGAACACCAACGCCCAGGCACTGATGCGTACCAAGCACGCTGCCGGGTCCGCCTCCGCGCTGCTCGGTACGTCCTCGTTCCTGATCGGCGCCGTGGCCTCGCCGCTCGTGGGGATCGCGGGGGAGGCCACGGCCGTGCCGATGGCCGTCGTCCAGCTGGTGTGCGCGGTGGGCGCGATGGCGTGCTTCCTGGGGCTGTGCCGGCCCTGGCAGCAGGTGGCCGCGCGGCCCTGAGGCCACGGCCGCGCTCAGTCCGCCCGCGGGTACCCGATCAGGTGCAGCCGGTCCCTGTCGTCGGTCCAGCGGAACAGCCCGACCCCCTCGGCGCCTTCCGCGCCGGGCATCCGGGCGTTCGGCGACAGCAGCTCCGTCGACCCCGTGGAGAGGTCGGCCCTGACCGGGAAGCCGTCGCCGGCCAGCGCATCTGCCGCGTTGCGTACGTTCGTCGCCCCGTAGGCCGTTCCGTCGTCGGTCACGGACGCCAGGGCCAGCGTCCTGGACCCCTCGGTGTCCTCGAAGCAGTACCCCTTGCCGGCTTCCAGATCGAACGCGAGGTTCCCGGCCGCCAGATAGCCGCCCGAAGGTGAGACGACCGCCTGCGGGTACTGGCCCGGCGCGATCGCCGGCTTGTGGCACCGCACGGAGACCAGCGCCTTGCCGGTCTCCGTGTCGTGCACCGTCCACAGGTCGTGGGTCGCGGCGAGCTTCGCGCCCTTGGCGAGCTGCCACTTGGCCAGCACCACCCCGGGGGCCACGGACGCCGGGATGCCGCTCCGGCGGTCTGCGCCCTTGGGCGCCACGTTCCGGCTGAACCAGCCGCCCTGCACCCAGAACTCGCGTGCCCCGCTCACCAGCAGGCCCTTCGAGGTCAGCCCGCGCACCTCGGTGAGCTGCTTGCAGGACGCGCAGCCCTTCGGGTACTTGAGAGCCTTGGCGGGGACCTTGGTGGTCCTGCCGGTCGCCGGGTCCACCACCACACTGGTGGCCCCGCCGTTGCCGATCACGATGCCGGGGCCGGTGGCGGTGACGGTCGGGGCCGTGGCCCACGGCACGTCGACGCGCTGCCGGCCGCCGTCCTCCACGGTGTACACGTCGAGGGAGACGATCCGGTCGGCGGGCGCGGGTGCCTCCTGGCCGACCTTCCCGTACGACCAGGTCACGAAGTACTCCTGGTCGTCCACGGAGACGGTGAGCAGCTTCGGGAAGTGTGCCGCCGCCGGCGGGCGCCAGGCATCCCCGCTCCAGCCGGCCCGTCCGGTCTCCGAGTCGATGGTCCGCAGCCGGTACTCGCCCTCGGCCGTCCGCACCAGATAGGCGAGCCGTCCGGTGGTCCGGGAGAGCGCGTAGTCGGGAGAGGTGTCCGCGAGCTCCCAGCCGCGCCGCGTCGTGTACGCCGCGGGGACGGTCAGCTGCGTGGCCGGGCCCGCGCTCTTCTTCACCGGCTTCTTCGGCCCGGCGTCGTCCTTCTTGCCCGCCCCACCGCAGGTGGCGAGCAGGAGCAGCAGGGCGAGCACCAGCACTCCGCCGACCAGAGCCAGGCGCACGACCCGCTGCCTCGTGGACCCACCGCCGACCGGAGCCAGGCGCGCCAACTTCAGTCTCATGGTCCCCCCGATGAGCAATCCCCGACCTCGCGCCGGTCAGCGTAGCAACTGGCCGGTACGGTTCCGGTGTTCGGTTCCGTCGCCGTTCCGTCCCGATTCGGCACGGAGTCCGGACCCCTTCGTGACCGCCTACACTTCCTCGGTGAACGTCACCCTCCCCACCGCGGAAACGCTGCGTGCGGCCCTGGCCGGACTCCTCGACGGGCTGCCGCCCAAGCAGGCCACGCAGGCCGTCGACCGGCTCATCGCCAACTACCGCGGAACCACTCCCACGGGCGCCCCGCTGCTCCGCGACCGCTCGGACGTCGCCGCGTACGCCGCGTACCGGATGCCCGCGACGTTCGAGGCGGTACGGTCCGCCCTCGACGCCCTGCGCGACGCCGCCCCCCACTGGGCGCCGGCCACGCACACGGACGTCGGCGGCGGCACCGGAGCGGCGAGCTGGGCGGTCGCCGGGGCCTGGGAGGGGCCGCGGACCACCGTCCTGGACTGGGCCGAGCCGGCCCTGGCGCTGGGCCGGGAACTGGCCACGGCCTCCGGCATCCCGGGGCTGCGTGCCACCCAGTGGCAGCGGGCCCGGATCGGTGAGGACCTGGCCCTGGAGGACACCGATTTGGTGACCGTCTCGTACGTGCTCAACGAGCTCACGCCCGAGGCCCGCACCGCGCTCGTCGATGCCGCGGCCCGCGCGGCGCAGGCCGTCGTGATCGTCGAGCCCGGCACCCCCGACGGCTACACCCGGATCATCGAGGCCCGCGACCGGCTGATCGCCGCCGGCCTCACCGTCGCCGCGCCCTGCCCGCACAGCGACGTCTGTCCCATCGAGCCGGGCACGGACTGGTGCCACTTCTCGGCCCGGGTCAGCCGCTCCTCGCTGCACCGGCAGGTGAAGGGCGGCTCGCTGCCGTACGAGGACGAGAAGTTCAGCTACGTCGTCGCCACCCGCTTCACCCCGCTCCCCGTGGACGCGCGGGTCACGCGCCGGCCGCAGATCCGCAAGGGCCAGGTGCTGCTGGAGCTCTGCACCCGGGACGAGGCGCTGCAACGCGCCACGGTCACCAAGCGGCACGGCGAGCTGTACCGCGCCGCCCGGGACACCGACTGGGGCGACGCCTGGCCGCCCCCGCAGGACACGCCCTAGGGCCGCAGCTCCTGGGTGCAGCACTTCACGCTGCCACCACCCTTGAGCAGCTCGCCCAGATCCATCGGCACCGGTTCGAAGCCGCGGTCGCGCAGCGGGTCGAACAGGCCCGTGGCGGCCTGCGGCAGCAGGACGTGGAGCCCGTCGCTCACCGCGTTCAGGCCGAACGCGGCGGCGTCCGCCTCGCCGGTGATCAGCGCGTCCGGGAAGAGCCGGGCCAGCACGGCCCTGCTGCCCGGCGAGAAGGCGCCGGGGTAGTACATGATCTCGTCGCCCGCGTCGTCGAGGACGCTCAGCGCGGTGTCCAGGTGGTAGTAGCGCGGATCGACCAGATCGAGGCCGATCACCGGCCGTCCGAAGAACTCCTGCGCCTCGTCGTGCGAGAGCGGGCTGGACCGGAAGCCGCGCCCCGCCAGGATGTACGAGGAGGTCACCGCGAAGTCGCCCTCGCCCTCGTTGACGTGGACGGGCTCGTGGATCTCGGCGAAGCCGTGGTCACGGAACCAGTCGCGGTGGGCGGCCGCCTCCGGGAACCGCTCCTGGTACGCGAACCGGGCGCCCAGCACCCGGCCGTCGATGACGGTGGCCCCGTTGGCGGCGAAGACCATGTCCGGCAGGTCAGGGCGCGGTGCGAGCAGCTCGACCGTGTGGCCGAGGGCGCGGTAGCGGCCCAGCAGGTCCTCCCACTGCGTCTGCGCCAGCGGGAGGTCGACGGGCTTGGTCGGGTCCATCCACGGGTTGATGGAGTACGTCACCTTGAAGTGGGCCGGGGCACACATCAGGTAGCGGCGGGGTGTGGCTTCACGAGGCAACGAGGGCTCCTCACGAATCGTCGCGGCGGCATTGGTGGCCGCTGCGGCCGGTGCGTCGCACGGGTGTGTGCGTGAGCCCATGGTGCGCCGTCCGGGGCCGCGGGCACAGTGGACCGATCGGGTGGTTCCGTACAGCTGTGTGACGTGTGACCGCTTCGTCCCCCGTGAGGGCGGCGGCCACCCCCTTCCGGGCCTCCGATCACCTGAAATTCATCTGCCATTTCATGACAATACGCGGGATGTCGGTCACCTAAGGGGATCGGTCGCCGCACCCCGCTTCCGGACTCTGGCCACCCGAAGCGCAGGATGGTGGGACCATGGGCAGGGGCAACGCTTGAGGTAAGGGGATAGATGGGCGCCGATTTCAGCCGTGGTCGCGGCTCGGAGAGCAGGATTTCCCACTGGCTGCGCCGACGGCACAAACCGCAGCAGGGCGATGCCGACGGCAGCGCACGGGAGGCGCTGCTCCTGGCCGTCGCCGAGGCCGGGATGCCGATCTCGCCCGCCGCCCATCCGGTCGGCTACCGATGTTCGTGCGAACGCGTCGGCTGTCCCACCCCCGCCCGGCACCCCATCTCCTTCGCCTGGCAGACGCAGTCCACGACCGACCGCTCCCAGATCGAGCGCTGGGCCCGCAGCCAGCCGCAGGCCAATTTCATCACCGCGACCGGCATGATCCACGACGTCCTCGACGTCCCGCTGTCGGCCGGCGCGCAGGCGCTGGAGCGGCTCCTCGCCGCCGGTATCGACGTGGGCCCGGTGGCCCGGTCCGGCGACGACCGGATGCTCTTCTTCACCGCCACGCGCGGTACGCCGGAGGACGAGGACGAGTGGTGGCCGTGCGAGCTGGACTGCCACCCGGAGACGATGGACGAGCACCCCGGACTGCGGTGGCACTGCCGCGGCAGCTATGTGCTGCTGCCGCCGGCCATGCTCCCGGGTGAGCTGGACGTCGCCTGGGTGCGGGGGCCGGAGAATCCGCTGCCGGATCCGCTGACCCTGCTGGAGACCCTGACGGACGCGTGTGCGCGGTTCGTGGGCTCCGCGGAGCAGAGCGACGTCGACCACGAGTCGGTGGCCTGGCCGCTGGGCCGGTAGCCGGGGCCGCGGCGCAGGGACCAAGGGTGAGGGAAGGGCCTGGGGCGAGCGTGAGCCCCAGGCCCGCTCGGCTGCCCAAGGGCTGTCCCCCTGGCGGGCGCACGACGACAGCTACGGCACCTCGCCGCGTTGTCGAGACGCCTGGTCCCGTATGCGGGCGCCGCTCCGCCCTGCGATGCACCGCATCCGACGTCGCGCGCTGATCCACCAGGAAGCGCGCGACGGCCCTGCGGGTCAATACACCTAGGGCGTGTTTCGAAAGTCCCGCCTGTCCGGCGACGTCTGGCACGCACGCTCGCCGCGTTGTCGGGAGCACCCCGATACGCCCAGTATCGGGGCGCCCCTCCGCCTTGCGATCGCACGCACCAGACGCCGCCGGACCCGCCCTCCGGGCGGACGGCGCTACTTTCGAAACACGCCCTAGGACCCCTTTGCCGACGTCAGGCCCGGCACCCGGTTGAGCATGATCACCCTGCCCGTGCCGGCACCCTTCTTCGGGACGTACACCAGCTGGCCGGAGATCCGTTCCTTCGTCAGCGTGCTCCGCACCTCGCCGGTCATCAGTGCCGCGACGTCGGGGGAGACGGCCGGACGCAGCCCCTTCGCCGCGGTCTGCCGTTCGAAGTGCTTGCTGCTGAAGAAGACCAGCGCCCCGCCGTCGGCCGTCTCCAGGCCGAGCGGGCCGAACACCCCGCTGTTCAGCGGCTGGTCGATGTACTGGTACGAGAACCCGGCGCGCCGGGTGTTCAGCCGCGCCTTGCGCCAGATCGAGGTGGACGTTCCGGGGGCGAACACGTCGGGGGTGCCCTTCTGCAGGTACGCCGTGTACTGCGCACCCAAGTCCTTCGGGGCCACGGCCAGTTCGGCGCTGTCCGCCGTCACCGGGAGGGCCCGCCCCTCGCCGTCCTTCGCGAAGTCGGGAAGCTGGGACGGTGTGGTGACCGACAGGTAGGCGGCCTTCCACCCGGTGCCGGGCCCGGACTTGACGAACACGAACAGCCAGCGGGTGTCCTGCTTCCCGCTGTCCTGATCACGGTTGGAGTCCGTGTCCGCGAGGAACCACCTCGGCCAGCCGGCCTTCTTCGGGATGACGTAGTTCGCGTCGGTCAGTTCCAGCGGCCGGTGGTTCGCGTTGCCGTTCGGGTTGTTCTTCTGCCGGGCGCGCAGACCCGCCTGGTTGACCGCGCCCAGTGCGCCGGTGACCTGGTCCGCGTCCAGCGCGGGATCGTAGGCCTTGTCCGCCGCGTTGTACGCGGTGGTGAAGTCCTCCAGGGCCTGCGCGGCCTCAGACCGCGTCGCCGCCCGGACGACTTCCAGCTCGCCGTGCACCGTCACGCACCCGCTCGCCGTCATGCTCAGCACCGTCGCTGCCGCGAGCACCGTCGCCGGCCGAACCGGCCTCAGGCTTCTCATCCGTTGCTTTCCGCGCCTTCTGATCCGTCGCACCCGCTGAGGGGCCCTCTGACCGTCCGAACCCTACCGGGGACAGGAACAGCGCGAGTGTGGGGATCAGATAGAGCGCCCACACCGTGATCTGGAGAACGGTCGGATCGGGCTGGAAGTTGAACGTCCCCTTCAGCAGCGTGCCGTACCAGCTGTCCGGCGGAATCGTGGCGCTGATGTCGAACGCCCGGTTCTGCAGGCCGCCGAGGAACTCGGCCTCCTGCAGGTCGTGGACGCCGTAGGCGAGCACACCCGCCGCGACGACCACCAGCATGCCGCCCGTCCAGGTGAAGAACTTCGCCAGGTTGATCTTCAACGCGCCGCGGTAGAACAGCCAGCCCAGCACCACGGCCGTGAGGATCCCGAGCAGCGCGCCGATCATCGGGTGCCAGCCGTCGTCCGCCGCATGCACCGCACGCCACACGAACAGCGAGGTCTCCAGCCCTTCGCGGCCCACCGCGAGCAGCGCCGTGGCGACCAGGGCGCCGGTGCCCATCGCGAGCGCCGCGTCGAGCTTTCCGTGCAGTTCCTTCTTCAGGTGCCGTGCGGTACGCCGCATCCAGAAGACCATCCAGGTGACCAGGCCCACCGAGACGATGGAAAGCGAGCCCCCCAGCGCCTCCTGGGCCTTGAACGTCATCTCCTGCGAACCGAATTCGAGACCGGCGCCGAAGGCGAGGCTGACGACGACCGCGATGCCGACCCCGGCCCAGATCGGCAGCAGCTTGTGACGGTTCCCGGTCTTCACCAGGTACGCGATGAGAATGCAGACGACCAGGCTGGCCTCGAGGCCCTCGCGCAGGCCGATCAGGAAGTTGCTGAACACGTTTCGGTTCCCTTTCCGCTTCGAGTCCCGTTACGAGAACAGCGCCCGGCCCCACCAGTCGTCCTTGTCGCGGACGCCCGGCGGGACGGCGAAGTGCGCCGAACCCACGTGCTGGATGTACTCGTTGAGTGCGTCGTGTGCCGCCAGCCGCCGTTGCAGCGGGACGAACGCCTTGCGGGTGTCGCGCTGGTAGGCGAGGAAGAACAGCCCGGCGTCGAGCCGGCCCAGGCCGTCCGTCCCGTCGGTGAAGGAGTAGCCGCGCCGCAGGATCGTCGCCCCGTCGTTGGTGTCGGGGTGCGCGAGCCGTACGTGAGCGGTCGGCAGCATCGCCTTCAGGAAGGGCTCGTCGCGCTCCTTCGCCTTGCCGACCGGGGCGCCCTCGCCCTTGTCGCGGCCGAAGACGTCCTCCTGCTCCTGCAGTCCGGTCCGGTCCCAGGTCTCGATGTGCATCCGGATGCGCCGGGCGACCAGGTAGGACCCCCCGGTCATCCAGTCGGAACCGTCCTTCGCGCCGGCCCACACGTGCCGGTCGAGGGCGGCGGTGTCGGTGCCGGCGATGTTGCGGGTGCCGTCCTTGAAACCCAGCATGTTGCGCGGGGTCTGGGCGTCGGGCGTCGTCGAGGACGTCTTGCCGAAGCCCAGCTGCGACCAGCGGATCGCGGTGCGGCCCATGCCGATCCGGGCGAGGTTACGGATGGCGTGCACCGCGACCTGCGGGTCGTCCGCACACGCCTGGACGCAGAGGTCGCCGCCGCTGCGGGCCTTGTCGAGGTTGTCGCCCGGGAACTTCGGCAGGTCGACCAGGGCCTCCGGGCGCCTGTCCTCCAGACCGAACCGCCCCTTGGCGAACAGCGAGGGGCCGAAGCCGATCGTCAGCGTCAGCCGGGACGGCTTGAGGCCCAGGGCCTCGCCGGTGTCGTCCGGCGGCGCCTCGGCCGGGCCCCCGTAGGCGCCGTCGCCGACCGCGTGGCCCGCCGTCATCCGCTCGGCGGCCCGCGTCCACTCCTTGAGCAGCGCGACCAGTTCCGCCCGGTCCTTCGTCGTCACGTCGAACGCGGCGAAGTGCAGCCGGTCCTGGACGGCCGTGGCGATCCCGGCCTGGTGCGCACCGTGGAACGGCACGGCCGCACCGCTGTCCGCGGCCGTCACGGGGGTGTCCCCGGACCGCACCGCGGCCACGGCGCCACCGGCCACCGCCGCGCCGAGCGCGAGCCCGGCGCCGCCCCAGCCCAGCAGAGCCCGCCGCGACGGCGCACCCCCCGAGTCCTCGGCGCGGTCGTCGGGTGTCTGGCGATTCTGCTCGGACATGCCCGGAGCCTCCGTCCGGCCGGTTACTTCGTCACCGCGGCGGCGAGCCGCGAGAGGGGTTCGGCCAGCGCGTTGACCGCGTCGGACAGCTCCTTGCGGTCCGCCTTGCCGACCTTCTCGTACGACGTGAACACGTAGGAGCTCTTGTCCGTGCGGTACTTGTCCAGCAGCGTGTTCAGTGCCGCGAACCGCTTGTCCAGGGTGGAGGTCAGGGCCGCGTCGTTCTTCGTGGCGATCGACTTCAGCAGCTGGTAGGACTTCTCCGCGCCCTCGACGTTGGCCTTGAAGTCGACCAGGTCGGTGTGGCTGTAGCGCTCCTCCTCACCGGTGACCTTGCCGGTCGCCACCTCGTCGAGGAGCTCCTTGGCGCCGTTGGCCATCGAGGTCGGGGTGATCTCCGCCGTGCCGACCCGCTTCTGCCAGTCGAGCAGGTCCTTGTAAAGGACGGGCGCGAGGGCCTTCTCCTCGGCACCCAGCTTCTTGTCCTGCCACAGAGCCTTCTCCAGGCGGTGCCAGCCCGTCCACTTCTGGCCGTCCTCCAGGCCGTCCTCGCGGACGTCGACCTTCGGGTCGATGTCACCGAAGGACTCCGCGACCGGCTCGGTACGCTCCCAGCCGATACGGGAGTCGGCGTACGCCTTCTTCGCGGCCTCGATGTCCCCGGCGGCGACGGCGTCCGTGAAGACCTTGACCTTCGGCAGCGTCTCGTCGGCCTGCGCCTGGACGTAGGTGCGGTAGGCGGCGACGGCCTTGTCCATCTCGGGGCTGCGCTTGGCCGCCTTGCCGCCGCTGACCTCGACCTTCTGCCGGATGCCGTGGCCCTTCATGCCGGGCTTGCAGGCGATCTCGTACGAACCGGCCTTGATCTCGGCGGTGATGGTGGCCTTGGTGCCCGGGCCGATGTTCTCGCGCTCGGCGACGATGCGGTCGTCCGGGAACAGCACGTAGACCTCGGTGACCTTGGATCCCTTGTTCTCCACGGCCAGCTCGACGTGCCCGGCCGGCAGCTTCGTCTTCGAGACGTCGCAGGAGTCGTCCTTGGCGACGACCTGGACGGCGCCCTCGCCCTTGCCGTCGCTCTTCTCGGCGCAGCCCGTGACAGCGGTCAGAGCGGCCACGGTGGCGGCAGCGGTGACGACGGAGAAACGAACGGCTCGCATGCGGGCTCCACTTGGGGACGAAGGAGAAGTGAGGAAAGGGTCGGACAAAGGTGGGTGAGGCGGACCTAACTTAACCGAGGCTTACCTGGCTCGTACCCACGTGTGCAGTGATTCAGCTCTCACTGGGGACGCACAGGAACGGAAGAATCACAGTCGACCCATGAACGAGCCCTCAACAGGTCAAGCGCTGGTCAAGAACATCTTTTCCGGAACGACGCGGGGCACCGCGGTCCGCGGATGCGGAACATCTCGGCCGACTGCGGTGGACCACGCCGAGCACCGGCCCTCTCGCGGGACCGGCTCTCGGGGCGGTGTTTGAATGCGCACGTGAATGACTACGACGTACCCGCCGGCATCGACGTACTGCGCGTGTTCTGCGGGCCCGACGGCCGGCACGGCAACACCCTCGGAGTCGTGCGAGAAGGACGCCACCACCCCGACGAGGCGTCCCGGCAGGAGCTCGCACGACGGCTCGGCTTCAGCGAGACCGTTTTCGTGGACGACCCCGAGCGCGGGCATCTGGACATCTACACACCGGGACTCCGCCTGCCGTTCGCCGGACATCCCGTGGTCGGCGCCGCCTGGCTGCTCGACCTGGAGATCCTTGAGCTGGGGGTGGGGGAGGTCTTCGCCCGCCAGGACGGGGAGTTCAGCTGGATCACCGCCCGCCCCGAGTGGGCGCCGCCGCGCACGCTTCAGCAGTACGGCTCGGTCGCCGAGGTCGAGGCGTTGCCGGCACCGCCGCCCGGCGAGGGGTGGCTCTACGCCTGGGCGTGGGAGGAGGAGGCCGCGGGCCGCGTGCGGGCGCGGGCGTTCCCCCGCAGGGACGACGGCATCGCGGAGGACGAGGCGACGGGCGCGGCGGCGCTCCTGCTCAGCGACCGGCTGGGCCGCGCGCTGAACATCAGGCAGGGCCGCGGCTCCCAGATCCTCACGGCGCCCGCGCCCGACGGCGCGGTGGAGATCGGCGGCCGGGTCGTCCTGGCACTCCGCGGCTGACCGCCCGCCGGGACCCGGGCCCGCAACGGCGGAACGGGGCCCGTCCCGCGAACGAGCACCGCTGCCGCGGTGCGAGGTGGGCGGTGGGCGGAGCACTCGTCCGGTACGTCGAGGCCGGAACGAAGCGGCGGGGCGCCCCGGGCCGGGCACCCCGCCGGGGGCTACGCGCTGAGCGGGAACACCTCGCCCAGCTCGCGGAAGACGGCGGTGTTCAGCGCGAACGCCCGCTTGCACTCGTCCACGATCCGCTGCTTCTCCAGATCGTCCGCGTTCACCGCGTCCAGCAGCTCGCGGTAACCCCGCTTGAAGGAGGCGGGGTTGGCTATCTCCTCGAAGACGTAGAACCGCACCCCGTCCCCCTTGCGCGCGAAGCCCCATGTCTTCTCCGCCTTGTCGCGGATGATCTGACCGCCCGACAGGTCGCCCAGGTAGCGGGTGTAGTGGTGGGCGATGTAACCGGCGGGCCAGGTGCGGGCGCACTCGGTGACCCGTGCGGCGTACGCGGCCGTGGCGGGGAGGGGCTCCAGGCCGTCGCGCCAGTCCGCACCCCGCAGGTGGGACAGATCGCGCTCCAGCTCGGCGGTGCGCATCAGCTCGGGCTGGATGAACGGCCCGGCCACCGGGTCGTCGGTGAGCGCCTCGGCCCCGTCCTCCAGCGCCCGGTACACGAACCACAGCTGCTCGGTGTAGCGCGTGTAGGCGTCCACGCCCAGGTGCCCGCCGAGCAGATCGCTCATGAACGTCGAGGTCTCCGCCTCGGTGTGCTGCTCGTGCGAAGCGGTGCGGATCAGCGTCGAGAAGGGTGTGGCGGTGGCGGTTGCGTCCAAGGCGGGCCTCCGGGGACCGAGGGGGACGGGAAGTCCGGGAAGAGACGGAGATCTCGGCCCGCCGACGCTGCGGGCCGGGCGGCTGCCGATGCGTCGATCTTCCTGCTTAGGTTTACCTAAGTCAATTGCTTCCCGACGGTCTGTCGGTAAGAACGGCGACGGGAACGGAAACGGCCGCCCCGGCGGGGCGGCCGTCGAACGAAGAGGTCAGGGGGTTACGGGAGGGTCAGGATCTCCGCGCCCGTCTCCGTCACCACGAGCGTGTGCTCGAACTGCGCCGTGCGCTTGCGGTCCTTCGTGACCACGGTCCAGCCGTCGTCCCACATGTCGTAGTCGTGGGACCCGAGCGTCAGCATCGGCTCGATGGTGAACGTCATGCCGGGCTGCATCACGGTCGTGGCGTGCGGGCTGTCGTAATGCGGAATGATCAGCCCGGAGTGGAACGAGGAATTGATCCCGTGCCCGGTGAAGTCCCGCACCACTCCGTACCCGAAGCGCTTCGCGTACGACTCGATGACGCGCCCGATGACGTTGACCTGGCGGCCCGGCCGCACTGCCTTGATCGCCCGTTTCAGCGACTCCTCGGTGCGCTCCACGAGGAGCCGCGACTCCTCGTCCACGTCACCGCAGAGGTAGGTGGCGTTGTTGTCGCCGTGCACCCCGTTGATGTACGCCGTCACGTCGAGGTTCACGATGTCGCCGTCGCGCAGCACCGTGGAGTCCGGGATGCCGTGGCAGATCACCTCGTTGAGCGAGGTGCAGAGCGACTTGGGGAAGCCCCGGTAACCCAGGGTCGACGGGTAGGCGCCGTGGTCGCACATGAACTCGTGGGCGACCCGGTCGAGTTCGTCCGTCGTGACACCCGGGGCGATGTGCTTCGCGGCCTCGGCCATGGCCTGGGCGGCGATGCGTCCCGCGATGCGCATGCGCTCGACGGTGTCGGCGTCCTGGACCTCCGGGCCGCTGTACGGCGTCGGGGCGGGCTTGCCCACATACTCGGGGCGCCGGATGTTTCCGGGCACGGAACGGACGGGAGTGAGCTCCCCTGGTACAAGCAGCGACTGGCCAGACATGCCAGCGAGTCTAGAGCCTGTGTCTGGGGCACCATGGCAGCGAGGAAAGGAGCCGGAGATGGCCCTGTTCAAGAAGCGCACGGTCGGCAAGCCGGGCGAGTGGTTCTACTGCCTGGAGCACAAAAAGGTCGAGGAGGGCCCGGAGTGCCCGGCCAAGGACCGCTTCGGCCCGTACGCCTCCCGCCAGGAGGCGCAGCGTGCGATGGAGACCGCGCAGGAGCGGAATCTGGAGTGGGAGACCGACCCCAAATGGCACGACCGCCCGGGGCCTGACGAGGACGCGGCGGGCTGAGAGGCAGCGCGGCCGGCCGGGGCGAGCCCGGGGCCCGCGGCCCCGGGCTCAGCCCGTCGGCGCCGCCCGCAGGGTCTCCTCGCTCCGCGCCCGCCTGCGCAGCGCGTCCTCGTCCGTCTCCGAGTCGTACGTCAGGAGCTTGGGCAGGGCCGCCGCCAGCAGCGCCACCGAGGCGACACAGGCGACACCCCCGCTCCAGACCGCGGTCCGGGTCCCCGTCCACCCGGCCATGCCGCCGGCCCGGACCTGGCCCAGCTGGGGGCCGACGCTGTAGGACAGCACCTCGATGCCCGCGAGCCGGCCGCGCAGCTCCTCCGGGATCGTCTGGTTCCAGATGGTCGAACGGCCGAGGCCGCTGAGCATGTCGCCCGCGCCGGCGACCGTCAGGCAGATCAGCACCAGCCATACGTTGCCGAACCAGCCGGCCGCCGCGACGGCCAGCCCCCAGACGGCCGCACCGAAAACCACGAACAGTCCGTGCCGACGCACGCGTGAGGTCCAGCCGCTGGTCAGGCCGAGGACGAGGGATCCGACCGAGCCCGCCGCGTACATCAGTCCCAGCGACCACTCGGCGTCCAGCTCGTCGCTGAGGAACGGAAAGATCGTGTTCGGGAAGGCGAGGAACATCGCGGCCATGTCTATCGCGTACGTCCCGAGCAGCACCGGCCGGCTCCACGCGTAACGCGCCCCCTCCGCGATGCCTCGCAGCGACGGCTTCATCCCCTTCTCCGCGGGCGGTGCGGGCGCGAGCCTGCGGCACAGCAGGACGGAGACGGCGAAGGTGACCACCGTGACCCCGTACGCCGTGGCGTGCCCGGCATAGGCCACCACCAGGCCCGCCAGCGCCGGGCCCATGATCGCGCCGGCCTGCCAGCGCAGCGAGTTCAGCGCGGCGGCGGCGCCCAGCTGGTCGTGCGGCACGATGCGGGCCATCAGCGAGTCCAGCGCGGGCCGCTGGAGCCCGGCCAGCGCGGAGACGCCACCGGCCACCACGTACAGCGGCCACAGCATCGGGTCCGGCAGGGCCGCGTTCACCAGGAGGACGAGCGCGAGCAGACCGAGCCCCGCCTCGGTGGCCAGGATGACCTTGCGGCGGTCGGCCGCGTCGGCGAGGGCACCGCCGTAGAGCCCGAACACGATCAGGGGCACCAGCTCGACCGCACCCATCGCACCGACCGCGAGCGGGGACCCGGTGAGGTCCTTGATCTGGAGGGGCAGCGCGATCAGCGCCATGAAGCTGCCGAAGTAGGTGACGATCCCCTGCACCCACAGCAGGCGGAAGTCCGCCGAGGAACGCCAGGGAGAGAGGTCGGGAAGCAGTGCGGTCAGCCTGGCGGCGAGGGAGGTGCGAGAGGTCACGAGGAGACATGGTCCGTCCCGGTGCGTGCCCGGGGCAAATACATTACGGGCGGGGGAGCCGGGGCCGGTCGGTCCTGCGGGTCACCATCGCGCCGGCGGCGGCGCGGTCAGCTGGTCGGCGAGCCGGGACAGCCGGTCCCGGAACCGCCTCCGCCCGCGCTGCACGGGCGCGACGTTCTCCCCCGCCGCAGCGCTGACCAGGTGCTGGACCGTGTCGAGGTCCACATCGTCGCCGCCCGTCACGGAGAGCGCCTCGTGGGCCAGCCCCCGCACCTCCGGATCACCGTTGTCCAGCGACAGGACCGTCGCCCCCGCCCGGCGGGCATCGTGCACCCGCTCCAGCAGGCCCTCGCCCGGCCGCTCCGGCACCACCACGAGCAGCGTCTCGCCCCGCCCGGCCGCCTCGATCCGGCCGAGCCCCACGGCCAGGTGCGCCGGATCGCCCGGCTCCACCCGGTGGCGCACCAGCGTGGGCGTCAGCTCGGGCAGCCCCGACCAGGTGGACTCGTCGACCAGATGGGCCGCCAGATGCCACGGCTCGTACACCTCGGTTCCCACCAGCAGCAGCCCCCCGCCGTGCGGAACGACGGACGAGCGCAACGTCCCGGCGAACCGCCTGGTGGCCGACGGCCACTGAGTCCCGGCCAGCACCTCACGCAGCAGCGCCACACGTACGGCATCCATGGCCCGGCATCATGCACCACACCGGGGCCCCGCACCGGCGAACGGTGGTGGAGCCATCCGTACGGGGACCCGTACGAAGGCCTGTCCCCCTGGCCGAGGACACACCGTCCCGCCCCCGTACCTGGCAGTAGTGTCGGGGGCATGACTACGAATGACAGCGGCAGCGCTCCCAAGCCCCCCGCCAAGGACCCCTGGGACCTCCCCGACGTCTCCGGCCTGACCATCGGCGTCCTCGGCGGCACCGGACCGCAGGGCCGCGGACTCGCCTACCGGTTCGCCCGCGCCGGACAGAGCGTGATCATCGGCTCCCGTGCCGCGGACCGCGCACGGAGTGCCGCCGACGAGCTGGGGCACGGGGTCCGCGGTGCGGACAACGCCGCCTGCGCACGCGAGAGCGACGTCGTGATCGTCGCCGTGCCGTGGGACGGGCACGCGGGGACCCTGGAGTCCCTGCGCGACGAACTCGCGGGCAAGCTCGTCATCGACTGCGTCAACCCGCTCGGCTTCGACAAGAAGGGCGCCTACGCCCTGAAGCCCGAGGAGGGCAGCGCCGCCGAGCAGGCCGCCGCCCTGCTGCCGGACAGCCGCGTCACCGCCGCCTTCCACCACCTCTCGGCGGTGCTCCTCCAGGACGAGGCGATCGAGGAGATCGACACCGACGTCCTGGTGCTGGGCGAGGCCCGCGCCGACACCGACATCGTCCAGGCACTGGCCGGCCGGATCCCGGGCATGCGCGGCATCTTCGCAGGCCGGCTGCGCAACGCCCACCAGGTCGAGTCGCTCGTCGCCAACCTGATCTCGGTCAACCGCCGCTACAAGGCACACGCCGGGCTGCGCACCACCGACGTCTGAGCCGGCCACCCGCACCCTGCTCCCGGCGGCCGGGGGCATGGGGGACACTGGACGGGACCGCGCATCACCCCCCGACAGGAGCCACCCCCATGCCCCGCCTCGCTCTCTACGCCGTCGCCGTCTGCGTCCTGGCCGTCGCAGCCGCCGTGATCTCCTTCGTGCAGGGCAGCTGGCTCCTCGGGATCGTATGGATCCTGCTGGTCGGGCTCTCGTCCAACATGGCCTTCTACTACGTGCGCCGGCACCGCGCCGTGAACGCCCAGGGCACCTGAGGGCTGTCCCTCAGGCTCCTACCCGTTCATCGCGCAGACCGGGTTCTGCGTCTGCCAGAACCGGTAGGCGTCGAGACCGCAGTACGTCTCGAACTCACTGACGCCCAGCGACCGCAGCAGCGCGTCGACCGCGTCGAAGAAGGCCTCGTTGACCTCGGGGACCCACAGCAGGGCGAACACCGCGATCAGTCCGAACGGCGCGACCGGCTCCACCGCCCTGCGGACCCGGTGCGAGAGCCACGGCTCGATCACCCCGTAGCCGTCCAGCCCCGGCACCGGTACGGAGTTCAGGATCGCGGCCGTCACCTGGAGCAGCGCCAGGAAGCCCAGCGCGTACCGGAAGGCGACCGGGACGCCGTCCAGCGCGTCCAGCCAGAACGGCGCGGTGCACACGAGCGCGAACAGGACGTTCGTCAGCGGGCCCGCCGCCGAGATCAGGCTGTGCCGCCAGCGGCCGCGGATCCGGCCCCGCTCGATGAAGACCGCACCGCCGGGCAGCCCGATGCCACCCATGATCACGAACAGCACGGGCAGCACGATGCTCAGCAGCGCGTGCGTGTAGAGCAGAGGGTTCAGGGTCAGGTAGCCCTTCGCGCCGATGGAGATGTCACCGCTGTGCAGTGCCGTGCGGGCGTGGGCGTACTCGTGCAGGCAGAGCGACACGACCCAGGCCGCCGTGACGAACAGGAAGGTGGCGAAGCCGGGCTGCTCGGCGAAGTCCGTCCACACCGCCCAGCCTGACACTGCCGTCACGGCGGCGATGCCGAGGAAGACCGGGCTGATCCGCCGGTCGCTGCGGGCTGTTGCGGAGGACATCGGCGGCTCCTGGTGGCTGCGGGGAGCGGGCGGGCGGCGAGCCCCGACCGTACAGGCGACACGCCGAAAACGTCTCGCGTCGGGCCGGTGGTTCCAGGAAGGGTGGGGGTATGACGGGCACCAGTACGGGCGGGGCGAGCGGGTACGGCCGGGCGGCTGTGGATGGCCCCGCCCCCGTCACGGACAATGGGCGCGTGCGCTACGGCATCCTCGGTACCACCCAGGCACTCCGCGACGACGGCACGGCCGTCGCCATCGGCGGGCCGCGGCTGCGCGCGCTGCTCGCGGTGCTCGCGCTCCGCACCGGCCGTACGGTGCCCTTCGCGGTGCTCGTCGACGAGGTGTGGGACGGCGATCCGCCCGCCGACGCGCCCGGAGCCCTGCAGGCACTCGTGGGCCGGCTCAGACGGGCGCTCGGCCACGCGGCGGTCGTCTCCGCGGACAACGGCTACCGGCTGGCCGCCGAACCGGACGCGGTCGACCTGTACCGCTTCGAACACCTCGCCGGGGAAGGGGCGCGGGCCCTGGAGGCCGGCGATCCGGCGAAGGCGCTGAGCGTCCTCGACGATGCGCTCGGCCTCTGGCGGGGCCCGGCTCTGGCGGATCTCCCCGACCGGCACGCCGTCGCGGCCCGCTGGACCGCCCGCCGCCTCGACGCCCGGCGGACCCGGCTCACCGCGGCGCTCGCGCTCGGCCGGGCCGCCGAGGTGCTGCCGGAGCTGGCCGCGCTCTGCGAGGAGCACCCCATCGACGAGCCGCTCCAGGCGCTGCGGCTGCGGGCCCTGCGTGACGCCGGGCGTACGGCCCAGGCACTGGCCGCGTACGACGAGGTGCGCACCGTGCTCGCCGACCGGCTCGGTACCGGCCCCGGGCCCGAGCTGAGCGGGCTGCACGCCCAACTGCTCCGCCAGGAGCCGGCACCCCCCGCCCCGCGGCCGGCCCCCCGGCCCGCCGCGCCGGCCGTCCGGCAGGGCAACCTCCGGGCCAGGCTCACCAGCTTCGTCGGACGCGAGCGCGACATCGACGCCCTGCGCGACGACCTCACCCGGGCCCGGCTCGTCACCCTGCTCGGACCCGGCGGGGCCGGCAAGACCCGGCTCTCCCAGGAGACCGCGGAATCCTTCGACGCCGCGGCCTGGCCGGACGGCGTCTGGCTGGCCGAACTCGCGCCCGTCGACGACCCCCGAGCGGTACCGGAGGCGGTCCTCGGCGCACTGGGTGCCCGTGAGACCGTGCTGCGGGGCGCGGGTGCCGAGGAGCTCCGGGCCGCCGAACGAGGGGCGGACGAACCACTGTCCCGGCTCACCGAACACTGCTCCCGGCGCCGCATGCTGCTGCTCCTCGACAACTGCGAACACGTCATCGAGGCAGCCGCGGCCCTCGCCGACCATCTGCTGGCCCGCTGCCCGGAGCTCACCGTCCTCGCCACCAGCCGAGAACCCCTCGGCGTTCCCGGCGAGTTCGTCCGCCCCGTGGAGCCGCTGCCCGATCCGACGGCACTGCGGCTGCTGGCCGAGCGCGGCGCCGCCGCACTGCCCGGTTTCCGCGTCGACGCGGACAGGGCGACGGCGGCCGCCACCGCCGAGATCTGCCGGCGTCTGGACGGCCTGCCGCTCGCCATCGAACTCGCCGCGGCCCGGCTGCGCATGCTCACCCCGCAGCAGATCGCCGACCGGCTCGACGACCGGTTCCGGCTGCTGACCAACGGCAGCCGCACCGTGCTCCCGCGCCAGCAGACCCTGCGGGCCGTCGTCGACTGGTCCTGGGACCTCCTGGCCGAGGACGAACGCACCACCCTGCGCCGGCTGTCCGTGTTCGCCGGCGGCTGCACCCTGGAAGCGGCCGAGGCGGTCTGTGCGGACGGGCCGCGGCAGGCGCGGGACGTCGCCGGGCTGCTCGGCTCCCTCGTCGACAAGTCCCTGGTCGTCGCCGCACCGGCGGCGGACGGCGGGATGCGCTACCGGCTCCTGGAGACCGTCGGCGAGTACGCGGCGGAACGGCTCGAGGAGGCGGGGGAGCGGGACTGGGTCCAGCGCCAGCACCTCGTGCACTTCCGGGAGCTGGCCCGTACCACCGACCCCCTGCTCCGCGGTGCCGGCCAGCGCGCCGCCATCGAGCTCTTCCAGCAGGAGTACGAGAACCTGCGCACCGCACTGCGGCACGCCGTCGCCGCGCGCGACGAGCAGGAGGCGCTGTGCCTGGTGATCTCGCTCTCCTGGTACTGGCAGATCCGCAACCTGCGCGGCGACGCCCTGCACTGGGCCGACGCCGCCGCGGCCCTCGGCCCCGACCCGTTCGCCCCGCCCGTGCAGCCCGCGCCCTCGATCCACGAACGCTGCACCGACGCGCCGCCGCCCATGGGGCCCGAACTGCTCCAGGAGGCGCGGCGTCAGGTGGGGCTGGTCCAGCTGGTCAGCATGGACCACGCGATGGACGAGTGGACGAACGAAGCCAGCATGGCGCGGCTGCGGGGGATCGCATCCACCTACCGGGCCGGGCAGCCGCAGACCTGCCGGAGCCCCGCCTCGCTCTGGTTCTTCGCCGTCATGCTGACCGGGGGCGTCGCGGACCTGCGCGAGCTCCTGAACGAAACGGTCCGCGCCGCAAGGGAGTTCGCCTTCGAGTGGGAGCTCGCCGCGGCGCTCCAGATGCGCGCCAACGTGCTGGCCAACCGCCCCGACTGGGCGGGCGGGGCCCACGAGGACGCCGCGGAGAGCCTGGAGATCTTCAGCCGTCTCGGCGACGACTGGGGCATGGCCGAGGCGCTCTCCTCACGCGGGGAGGCGAACGAGAAGGCGGGTGACTATCCGCAGGCGGCCGAGGACTACCAGGACGCGATCGGCTACGCGGAGAAACTCGGCGCACTGGCGCAGGTGTCGGTGCTCCGCACCCGGTACGCCTCCGCCCTCACCGAGCTCGGCCGCGGCGCGGAGGGCGAGGTGATCCTGCGCGAGGTGATCGCGGACGAGCGGCACGCCGGGCACGAGGCGCGGCCGGCGGCCCGGCTCTTCCTGGCGCTGTGGCTGGGCCGCTCCGGGCGGACCGGTGAGGCGCGCGAGCAGTTCCTCGAACTGCTCGAAGAGTTCAAGTCCCAGACCATGGCGATATTCGAGGGGTTCGTGCAGGGCGGGCTGGCCTGGCTGGACAACCAGGACGGGGAGTACACCGACGCCCTGGACCGGGGCCGGACGGCGCTGGCGCGTCTGGCTGATCCGCTGACCCAGATGGTGGCCCCGCAGATGGCCGTCATCAACCTGGTCACCGTGGCGTGGTCCCTGGGCGGTCTCGGTGGAGAGGACGGGGCGCGGCTGGGTGCGCGACTGCTGGCGGCCGGCCGGGTGCTGCTGCCCCAGGGGCACTTCCTGACGTCGATGGAGCGGGAGAACTTCGCCCGCGCCGAGGCACTGATCCGCGCAGTGCTCGGGGACACCGCCTACGAGGCCGCGTACGCCGAGGGCGGCGGCCTCTCCGTGGAGGAGGCCACCGCCCTCGTGGACGCGTACCGGCACTGAGTGGGTCCGAACCCTTCCGGTCAGGACTTCTTGCGGAACTTGGACACCGCGAGCGGGGCCATGACCGCCGTGATGACCACGGTCCAGCCGAGCGTCAGCCAGACCGAGTCGCCGAGCGGGCCGCCCATCATCAGACCGCGGGCCGCATCGGCCAGGTTGGAGAGCGGGTTGTAGTCGGTGAAGGTCTGGAGCCAGCCGGGCATCGTCGTGGGCGGGGTGAAGATCGAGGAACCGAACTGGAGCGGCATCATCACGATCATCCCCATCCCCTGGACGGCCTGGGCCGTCTTCATGGCCAGTCCGAGCAGGATGAAGATCCACATGATGGCAGCGCCGAAGGCAGCCGCCAGCGCGATGGCCCCGATCAGCCCGAGCACCGACCCGTGGAGCTCCAGACCGAGCGCGAAGCCCATCCCCAGCAGGATGAGCGTGGCGACCATCATCCGGCCGAGCTCGACCACGATCTTCGCGATGAGGACCGAGGAGCGGGCGATCGGCATCGTGCGGAACCGGTCCATGACCCCCTTGCGGAAGTCGTCGTTGACACCGGAGCCGACCGCCATGGCGATGTTCATGCCCATCATCGCCATCAGGCCGGGAATCAGGTAGTTCAGGTACTCCTGCCGGCCGCCGCCCATGCTGCCGCCGACGGCGCCGCCGAAGACGTACACGAACAGCAGGACGAAGATCACCGGCATCAGGAGCGCGTCGAACATCGACTCCGGATCCTTCTTGATCTGGAGCAGGTTGCGCCGCACCAGCGCCCCGATGTGGCGCAGGTTGTTCCGCAGTCCGATGCGGCCCTCGTCGTGGACCTTCGTGGCCGGTGCGGCCGCGACCGCGTCGGTGGGGGCGGGCTTCAGAGTCGTCGTGCTCATGCCGCGACCTCCTGGGGAATCGTCTCGGTGACGGTGGCCTTGTCGCCGGTGATGGCGAGGAACACCTCGTCCAGGCTGGGCAGCGCGGTGGCGACGTGCGCCAGCGAGAAGCCCCGGGTGCCGAGCAGACCGATGACGGCGGTCAGCTGCTCGTCGCTGAGGATCGGTACGTACAGCAGCCCCTCGTCCGGGACGGCCTGCGCACCCGCGACACCGTCGAGACCGGCCTCCCGGATCGCCTGCGCCATCGCGGCCAGCTCGGCCGGGTCGGAGGGACGGATCTGCAGGGTGCGGCCGCCGACCTTGGCCTTCAGCTCGTCGACACCGCCCCGCGCGATGATCTTCCCCTTGTCGATGACGGTGAGCTCGTCGGCGAGCTGTTCGGCCTCTTCCATGTACTGGGTGGTGAGCAGCACGGTCGCCCCCTCCGCGACCATCCGCTGCACCTCGTCCCAGACCTCGTTACGGGTACGGGGGTCGAGCCCCGTCGTCGGCTCGTCCAGATAGAGGACGGCCGGGCTGCCGATCATGGAGGCAGCGAGGTCCAGCCGGCGGCGCATTCCGCCGGAGTACTCCATCGCGGCCTTCTTCGCCGCGTCCGTGAGCGAGAAGCGCTCCAGCAGCTCGTCGGCGCGCGAACGGGCCTTCTTGCGCGGCAGGTCGAGCAGCCGCCCGATCATGTAGAGGTTCTCCCAGCCGGAGAGCTTCTCGTCGACCGAGGCGTACTGCCCGGTCAGCCCGATGGTGCGGCGCAGCGCGCGGGGCTGCTTCACCACGTCGTAGCCCGCCACGACCGCGTGCCCGGCGTCGGGCTGGATCAGGGTGGACAACACGCGGACGAGGGTGGTCTTTCCGGCGCCGTTGGGGCCGAGCACGCCGAGGACGGTGCCCTCGCGCACGTCGAGGTCCACGCCGTCCAGAGCCTTGGTCGAGCCGTAGTGCTTGACCAGCCCCCGTACCTCGACGGCGTTCGTGCCGTTCCTGGGGTTCTTGTCGATTCGCGTCATGTCCACCATCAGACCAGCCGCCACCGACAACCCACCGACAGTCCGCCGACAGCAGGGCGACAGCCCGCCGATGGGGGAAGTCGGCGGGCTGTCGGTGGTGCGGCAGTGGTCGGTGACCTTCTAGTGGAACGTGTGCTCCGGCGCCGGGAAGGTGCCGCCGACGACCTCGTCCGCGTACGCCTTCGCGGCGTCGCCGAGGATCTGGCGCAGGTCGGCGTACTGCTTGGTGAAGCGCGGCACCTTGCCGCCGGTCAGACCGACCATGTCGGTGTAGACCAGCACCTGCGCGTCGGTGTCGGGACCGGCCCCGATGCCCACGGTCGGAATGTGCAGGGTGCGGGTGACCTCGGCGGCCAGTTCGGCCGGTACGAGCTCCAGGACGACAGCGAACGCGCCCGCGTCCTGCACGGCCTTGGCGTCGCGCAGCATCTGCTGGGCGGCCTCCTCGCCGCGGCCCTGCACCCGGTAGCCCATCGCGTTGACGGACTGCGGGGTCAGGCCGATGTGGGCCATCACCGGGATACCGGCGTCGACCAGGAGCTTGATCTGCTCATGGCTCCGTTCGCCGCCCTCCAGCTTGACCGCACCGACCCCGGACTCCTTGATCAGCCGGGTGGCGTTGCGCAGGGCCTGGACCGGGCTCTCCTGGTAGGCCCCGAAGGGCAGGTCGGCGACGACCAGGGCGCGCTTGGTGCCCCGGACGACGGCGGCGGAGAGGATGGCGATCTCGTCCATCGTGACGGGCACGGTGGTCTCGTAGCCGAGGTGACAGTTGCCCATGGAGTCACCGACGAGCATGACCGGGATCCCGGCCTCGTCGAAGACGGACGCGGTCATCGCGTCATAGGCGGTGAGCATGGGCCACTTCTCGCCGCGTGCGGTGGCGGCGGCGATGTCGTGGACGGTGACGCGGCGGTTGCTCTTGCCTCCGTACAGCGCCTTGCTGCTGTCGGAGGGGGCTCCCGCGGGGGAAGTGGGGGACTGGTTGTGCGCAGCCTGAAGCGACATTGCCAACGGCTCCTTCGTCATCTCGAGGCGCCCTGACGGCGTCCCCGGATCCCCTCCATGGTGGCATCCCGGAGCCGTTCACGGGAAGTGGGCCCGC
This sequence comes from Streptomyces sp. NPDC005761, assembly GCF_040630635.1. Lineage (NCBI taxonomy): Bacteria > Bacillati > Actinomycetota > Actinomycetes > Kitasatosporales > Streptomycetaceae > Streptomyces > Streptomyces sp. NPDC005761. Next base: position 39,621 of record NZ_JBEXXX010000015.1, read on the forward strand.
CGCACGGACGGCACCGGGTGTCACAGCCGCTGGTAAAGACTTTCCAATACGAGACGGTCTCGTATTGAAATGGAGATACGGTCTGGCCATGTCCATACCGTCCGGCGCTCCCGCCGCCGTGTCCCACGTTCCCGAGGCGGTCCACCGCCGCCGCTGGGCGATCCTCGCCGTTCTGATGTTCAGCCTGCTCATCGTGGTGCTGGACAACTCGATCCTCAACGTCGCCGTCAAGACGATCGCCTCCCCCTCACCCACGGGTCTGGGGGCCACCCAGAGCGAGCTGGAGTGGGCGATCAACTCCTACACGCTCGTCTTCGCCGGACTGCTCTTCACCGCGGGCCTGCTCGGCGACCGCGTCGGCCGCAAGAAGGTCCTGCTCTTCGGCATCGTCCTGTTCGGCCTGGGTTCGGCGCTCGCGGCCATGGCGGGATCGCCCGGCGAGCTGATCGCCTGGCGCGCCGTGATGGGCTTCGGTGCCGCCTTCGTGATGCCGGCCACCCTCGCCGTCCTGATGAACGTCTTCGAGCGTGACGAACAGCCCAAGGCCATCGGCATCTGGGCCGGCAGCGTCGGCCTCGGCATCGCGATCGGCCCGATCACCGGCGGCCTGCTCCTCGAACACTTCTGGTGGGGTTCGATCTTCCTGGTCAACGTGCCCGTGGTGGTCGTCGCCCTGATCGCCATGGCGGTGCTGGTGCCGGACTCCAGGGATCCGAAGCCGGGCCGCCTCGACCCGATCGGCGTGGTGCTCTCCGTCATCGGCCTGGTGCTGCTGGTGTACGGGATCATCCGCGGCGGCGAACTCGCCGATTTCACCGACGTCTCCGTGCTCCTTCCGGTCATCGGCGGTCTGGCCGTCCTGGTCGTGTTCGTCCTTCACGAGAAGCGCAGCAGCAGCCCGGCCATCGACATCTCGTACTTCAGGAAGCCGGCCTTCTCCGCTGCCGTCGCCGCCATCGCGCTGGTCTTCTTCGCGCTGATGGGCGTGACGTTCTTCTCCGCCTTCTACATGCAGAGCGTGCGCGGCTGGAGCGCCCTGCAGTCCGGGCTGCTGATCCTGCCGCTGGCCGTCGCGCAGATGATCTTCTCCCCGCGGGCCCGGTTCGTGGTCGACCGGTTCGGTGCCCGTGCCGTGTGCACGGTCGGCATGCTGATGGTGGCCGCGGGACTGGCGGCGTTCGCCCTGTTCGACGCCACGACCCCGGTCTGGGTGATGTGCGTGGTCTTCTTCGTCCAGGGCACGGGCATGGCCCATGTGATGCCTCCGGTCACCGTCGCCGTGATGCAGGCGCTGCCCCGGGAGAAGGCCGGTTCGGGCTCGGCCGTCAACAACACGTTCCGGCAGGTCGGCGGGGCCCTCGGCATCGCCGTCCTCGGCTCGGTCCTGTCCGCCGTCTACCGGGGCGACATCGAGGGGCACCTCGACGCCGTCCCCGCCGCTGCCAGGGACGTGGCGGGGGAGTCGATCGAGGCGACGCTCGGTGTCGCGGAGAAGATGGGCCCGGCGGGTACCCCGCTGGTGGCCGCCGCGCATGACGCGTTCATGGGCGCCATGCACGTCACGGCCGTCGGCTCGGCGTGCGTCGCCCTGATCGGGGCGATCGTGGTCGCCGTGTTCCTGCCCGGCCGGCCGGCCGCGGAGCAGGCGACCCGGCAGGAGGAGCGGCCGGTGCCCGCGGACGCCTGACGGTGAGGCCCGAGGCCCCCGCCCGGCCCTGCGGCGGCCGAGGGCCCGGCGCGTCGGCGAGAATCGCGGTGGTGAAAGGTGGTTCCACGTGCAGGCTCAGGCATCGGACCGGGACGACCGGGTCCCCGGGGAGCAGGACCGGCAGCCCGGCGACGGCCCGGACCCGGGCCCGCGGGCCCACGACGGCCGGGACCACCAGCCCCGCCCCGGAGACGATCAGGAGCCCCGCCGCGGCCGGCCGCGCAGCGCCGCAGCCGAGCGGGCCATCCTGGACGCCGTCGTCGAGCTCCTGGAGGCCGGCGAGCCACTCGCCGGCCTGTCCATCGAACGGATCGCCCGCACCGCCGGGGTCGGCAAGGCCACGATCTACCGGCGCTGGAGCGGCAAGGAGGAGCTCTTCGTCGACGTCCTGCGCGAGATCGAGCCGCCGGAACCCGACGTCTCCGGCACCGGCGGCCTGGGCGACCTGCGCATCCTGCTGGAGTCCATGCGCACCCGCGGACTCGCCCAGCGCTCCTCGGTGCTTCTGCACAACGTCTTCGCGCAGATGAAGAGCCACCCCAAGCTGTGGAGCGAGTACCAGCGCACCGTGATCGCCCCCCGACGGGCCGCGATGCTCGCCGCCGTCGGCCGTGCCGTCGAGGCGGGCGAGCTCCGCGGGGACACCGACGTGGAGCTGATGGACGACCTCTTCCTCGGCCCCATGCTCGTACGCACCATTCACCGGCCCGAGGCGCCGCTGCCCGTGGATCTCGCCGACCGCATCATCCGCCTGCTGGTCGAGGGCCTCGGGCCGCGCCCGGCCGCCGGGCCCGGTGAAGGCGCAGGTCACGGCTGACTCGCCCGGGCCCGGGGGAGTGTGATCGTTCTGTCACAAGCCCTCACAGACCCCCTGTGACCGGAACCCTTCGCACCGCTCAGGTCGTCCTCGTGGCAGTACGGCCGTCGCCGACGGCCGGAAAGGCATCCCGCATCCCCTAGGGTCGTGGGCGCGGCGATGTGTACGGCAAGGCAGTGAGGACAGCGCAATGGTGCAGGCGTACAGGGCGGACACCGGGAACGGCGGCGCGGGACCGCAGCGCACCGGATCTCGCTTCCGGGACCTGCGCGACAGACTTGTCCGGGACCCCGGCATCTGGCGGCGCGGGATCGTTCTGGCCGGTTGCTCGGTCCTGCTGACCCTCGTGATGCTTCTCCACGCCCAGATCCCGAACATCATCGGCAACCTGGGCAGCCTCACCGAGACGTTCCTGCCGTGGTGCGCGGTGTTCGTCCCGCTGCTGCTGATCCTCGGCCTGGTGCGCCGCTCGGCGACCGCACTGATCGCCCTGCTGCTGCCGGTCCTGGTCTGGTTCAACGTCTTCGGAGGGCTGCTCACCGACAAGTCGGGGACCGGCGGCGATCTCACCGTGGCCACCCACAACGTCAACGCGGACAACCCCGACCCCACCGGCACGGCCCAGCAGGTCGCCGGTTCGGGCGCCGACGTCGTCGCCCTGCAGGAGCTCCCCAGCGGCAAGGTCGCGGCGTACGAGTCGGCGCTCGCCGGACGCTTCAGGTACCACGCGGTACAGGGGACCGTCGGCGTGTGGAGCAAGTACCCCCTCAGCGACACCCGCCCCGTCGACATCAAGATGGGCTGGGTCCGCGCCATGCGGACCACCGTCGCCACCCCCGGGGGCCCGGTCGCCGTCTACGTCGCGCACCTGCCCTCGGTACGGGTCAAGCTGCACGCCGGATTCACCGCCAACCAGCGGGACCAGAGCGCGGACGCCCTCGGCGAGGCCATCTCCCATGAACGGCTGGAACGTGTAGCGCTGCTCGGCGACCTCAACGGAACCATGAACGACCGCTCGCTCCACGCGGTGACCTCCCAGATGCGCTCCACCCAGGGCGCGGCCGGTGACGGGTTCGGATTCAGCTGGCCCGCGTCGTTCCCGATGGCCCGGATCGACCAGATCATGGTGAAGGGCGTCGAGCCCATGTCGTCATGGACGCTTCCGGCCACGGACAGCGACCATCTCCCGATCGCCGCCCGCGTCAAACTGTGACGCAACGGCCCGTTCACCTCCGGGCATAAAACGTCTGAGAGAATTTGTTCCGAACGGGAACAAGGTCGCCGGCGAGGAAGCCGGTCCGTCACCGTGCGATCCGGCCCCGGCCGGCCCGCGCCGGCGCACGTACGGCCGCGTTCCCCCCTGCCCCTCGCGTTCCCCGAGGCCCCACCCGGGCCCGGCCGGAGCGTACGGGCCCACTTCGGAAAGGTCTCTCCTCATGCCTCTGGCTCTGCTCGCACTCGCTGTGAGCGCCTTCGGCATCGGTACTACGGAATTCGTGATGATGGGCCTGCTGCCCGACGTCGCGGACGATCTGGGCACCTCCGTCCCCACCGCGGGCTACCTCGTGTCGGCGTACGCGATCGGTGTGGTGCTCGGTGCCCCGCTGCTCACCGCCGTCGGCTCACGCATTCCGCGCAAGCGGATGCTCCTGCTGCTGATGGCGCTCTTCACCGTCGGCAACCTCGCCTCCGCGCTCGCCCCCGGCTTCGGCTGGCTGATCGCGGGACGGCTGCTGGCCGGGCTGCCGCACGGCGCGTTCTTCGGAGTCGGCGCGGTCGTCGCCACCCGGCTGGTCGCCGAGGGGCGCCAGGCACGGGCCGTGGCGACGATGTTCCTCGGCCTGACCATCGCCAATGTCGTCGGCGTCCCCGCCGCCACCCTGCTCGGCCAGCACCTCGGCTGGCGGGCCACCTTCCTCGTGGTCGCGGGCATCGGTCTCTGCGCGATGGCCGCGCTCGCCCGCCTCGTCCCCCGGATCCCGGCCGAGGCACAGCAGCACGTCCGCCACGAACTGCGGGCCCTGGGCAACCGCCAGGTCCTGCTCGGACTGCTGACCGCCGTCTTCGGCTTCGCCGGCGTCTTCGCCGTGTACTCCTACCTCTCGGCGATGACGACCGAGGCGATGGGCTTCGGCGAGTCCTCGGTGACCCTGGTCCTGGCGCTCTTCGGTATCGGCATGACGCTGGGCGCACTCGCCGCGGGCCCGCTCACGGACCGGGCCCTGCGCCCCACGCTGTACGGGTCACTGAGCGCTCTCGCCGTCGTGCTGGTGGTCTTCCCCTTCGTCGCCCATGTGCAGTGGGCCGCGCTGGTGATGGTGGTGCTGCTCGGCGGGGTCGGATTCATGACGACCACGCCGTTGCAGATGCTCGTCATGAACAAGGCCAAGGACGCGCCTACCCTGGCGTCCGCCTCCAACCACTCCGCCTTCAACCTGGCCAACGCGGGCGGCGCATGGCTGGGCGGCGTGGCCATCGCGGCAGGCTGGGGCTGGACCTCCCCGGCGCTGGTCGGCGCGGCACTGACAGTGGCGGGACTCGCCGTCGCGGTCACGGCGGGCGTACTGGACCGCGACCGGACCCCGTCGCGGGTGGTGGCCCGGGCGGTGACGGTGCCCGAGAGGAGTCCGGTCACATCAAGCCCGTCCGGCGACTGAGGACACCACGGCCCGTCGGATCCGCACGCTGCCCGGCACGAACGAGCCGGTTCAGCGCTTGAGGGCACCACGGCGCACCACGGCCCGTCGGATCCGCACGCTGCCCGGCACGAACGAGCCCGTCCGGCGCTTGAGGACACCACGGCGCACCACGGCGCACCACGGCCCGTCGGATCCGTATGCTGCCCGGCACGAACGAGCCCGTCCGGCGCTTGAGGACAAGACCTCCGCCGGACGGGCCCGCAGTCACCACGCCCCCCGGCGTCAGCCGGACTCGCGCCACCGGTTCGTGATCGGCAGCCGCCGGTCCTTGCCGAAACCCTTGGGCGAGATCTTCGTGCCCGGCGGATACTGCCGCCGCTTGTACTCGGCCGTGTCCACCATCCGCAGCGTCTTCGCCACCAGCGCCGCGTCGAACCCGGCCGCGACGATCGCGTCGAGCCCCTGGTCCCGGTCGACGTACATCTCCAGGATCCGGTCCAGTACGTCGTAGTCGGGCAGCGAGTCCGTGTCGACCTGGCCCGGCCGCAGCTCCGCGCTGGGCGGCTTGGTGATGGAGGCCTCCGGGATCGGCGGCGTCTGTCCGCGCTCCTCCGCTGCCCGGTTGCGCCACTTCGCCAGCCGGAAGACCGACGTCTTGTAGACGTCCTTGATCGGTCCGTACGCACCGACGGAGTCCCCGTACAGCGTCGAGTAACCGACCGCCAGCTCCGACTTGTTGCCCGGAGCCAGGACGATCTGGCCCTCCTGGTTGGACACGGCCATCAGCATCGTGCCGCGCAGCCGCGACTGCAGGTTCTCCTCGGCGAGGCCGGTGAGACCCAGCGACCCCATGTACGCGTCGAACATCGGCTCGATCGGTACGGTCCGGAAGTTCAGCCCGGTACGCCGCGCCAGCTCGGCCGCGTCGCCCTTGGAGTGGTCCGAGGAGTACTTGGACGGCATCGAGATGCCGTACACGTGCTGGGCCCCCAGGGCGTCGCAGGCGATCGCCGCGACGAGCGCCGAGTCGATCCCGCCGGAGAGCCCGACCAGCACACTGCTGAAGCCGTTCTTCGCCGCGTACGCCCGCAGGCCCACGACGAGCGCCGAGTACAGCTCCTCGTCGGCGTCGAGCCGGTCGGCGTACCCTCCGGCCAGCTCCGCCTCGTAGGCCGGCAGCGGCTCCTCGGAGAGGACCACGTGGTCGATCCGCAGCCCGTCGTTCACCACGCCGGACGGCGCCTCGGGTGAGGCGGCCGGCAGTTCGAGGTCCAGGATCACGCTGCCCTCGGCGAACTGCGGGGCGCGGGCGATCACTTCGCCGTCCTTGTCGACGACGATCGAGTCACCGTCGAAGACCAGCTCGTCCTGACCGCCGATCATCGCGAGGTACGCGGTCGTGCAGCCGGCCTCCTGGGCCCGCTTGCGGACCAGCTCCAGCCGGGTGTCGTCCTTGTCCCGCTCGTAGGGAGAGGCGTTGATCGACAGCAGCAGCCCGGCCCCGGCGGCGCGCGCGGCCGGCACCCGGCCGCCGTCCTGCCAGAGGTCCTCGCAGATCGCGAGCGCCACGTCGATGCCGTGCACCCGCACGACGGGCATCGAGTCGCCCGGCACGAAGTACCGGAACTCGTCGAAGACGCCGTAGTTGGGCAGGTGGTGCTTGGCGAAGTTCAGCGCGATCTGCCCGCGGTGCAGCACCGCGGCGGCGTTCCGCGGCGAGCCGGCGGGCTGGCCGTAACGGGCCGCGGCGGACTCGGAACGGTCGAGGTAGCCGACGACGACCGGGAGTTCCCCGAAGCCCTCCGCGTCCAGGCGGGCGGCGAGCGCACGCAGCGCCTCCCGCGACGCCTCGACGAAGGATGACCGCAGGGCCAGGTCCTCGACGGGGTATCCGGTCAGCACCATCTCGGGGAACGCCACCAGGTGGGCGCCCTGTTCGGCGGAGTGCCGGGTCCAGTGGAGGATCGACTCGGTGTTGCCGGCGAGGTCACCGACGGTCGAGTCGATCTGATTCAGTGCGAGGCGTAGTTGAGGCACGCCGCCCAGTGTAATCGTCTGACTGACGCAATGTCCTGGCGGGCCGCGCGGAAAGCGGCGCGGCCCCCGGGAGACCGGTCAGCGGCGGTAGCCGAGGACGGTCATCATGCCCGCCTCCGAGTGGTACAGGTTGTGGCAGTGGAGCATCCACAGACCCGGGTTGTCCGCGTCGAAGTCGACGGTCAGCGTCTGGCGGGGCAGCACGATCGCGGTGTCCTTACGGGCCCCGGCCGCGCCCCCGGCCAGCGCGAAGGTGTGTCCGTGCAGATGGATGGGGTGCCACATCGCGGTCGGGTTCCGGAACTCCAGCCGGACCCGCTCGCCGGCCTTGACCGGATGGCGCTGGTCGGCGGTGTAGGGCTTCCGGTCGAAGGCCCAGTCGTACGCCTTCATGGAACCCGTCAGCCGCATCATCACCGTACGGTCGGGCGCGCGCGCCGGCAGGGCCACGGACGCGTCCGGGGACAGCCGGCCGGCCGTCACCAGTTCGCCGTCGAGCTCCTTCGGCCGCACGGACGCGCCGGGCGCCGCGCCGCTCCCGGTCCGCAGCAGGGCCATCGCCGAGGCCTTCTTCCCCTCGGCCAGGGCGGTCAGCGGGAACACCCCGTCCCCGGCGGTGACCAGCACGTCGTACCGCTCGCCCATCCCGAGCAGCAGGGTGTCCGTCGCGGTGTGCCGGACCGGGAATCCGTCGGTGTGCGTCACCGTCATGCGGTGGCCGCCGAGCGCGACGCGGAAGGCGGTGTCGCCGCCCGCGTTGATGATCCGCAGCCGGATCCGGTCGCCCGGCCGAGCGGTGAAGACGGACGGGTCCTCGGGCACGCGGCCGTTGACCAGGTAGTACGGATAGTCCACGTCCCCGGGGTCGCCGCCCAGCAGGGCACTGGAGGCGCCCTTCAGCATCCGTGAGGGCCCGCTGCCACCCTCTTCGGCTGCGGGCGGCGCCGGCATCGCGTGCCCGCTGTGCCCCCTGCCCCCGGTGAGTTCCCGCAGCACCGCGTCGGGGGTGGAACCGTCCACGCCGTCGACCCAGTCGTCCAGGACGACGACCCATTCCCTGTCGTACGACAAGGGCTCGTTCGGGTCCTCGACGATCAGCGGTGCGTAGAGCCCGCGGTCCAGCTGGACGCCCGAGTGCGGGTGGAGCCAGTACGTGCCGGGGTCGGGCACCGCGAAACGGTACGTGAAGTCCGCCCCCGCCCCGATGGCCCGCTGGGTCAGCCCGGGCACCCCGTCCATGTCGTTGCGCAGGGCGAGCCCGTGCCAGTGCAGGGAGGTCGGCTGCGGCAGGTGGTTGGCGAGGGCGAGGGTGAGCGTGTCACCTGCGGTGACCCGGATCTCCTGCCCGGGCAGCCGGTCCCCGTACGCCCACGAGGTGACGGTGTGGCCGCCGCCCAGGTCGAGCCGGGACGGGGTCGCGGTCAGGGCGGCCCAGCGCTCGGGGCCGACGCCCCGCCGCTGCTCGGCCGCGGCGACCTCCGGCCCGTCGGGGGAGACGTACCCCTCCGGGGCGGGGGTTCCGGAGGGCGCGGGGTGGTCCATGGCGGAGTGGTCCGCGGCGGCGCCGGGGCCGGCACGGCCGACGAGAATTCCCGTACCGGCAAGGGCGATCGAGGCGCCGAGCGCGGCGCGGCGGGTGAGCTGAACGGACATAGCGGACAGATTACCCGCGCTGGGTATCCGCACGGCGATGGCCCGTCACCCCCGCGCGGCGGAGATGGCGGGCCGTCCGGTCGCACGGCGTGCCGGTCAGTTGCGGGAGTAGACCTTCTCCGCCCAGGCGGCGATCTGGTCGTCGGAGAGGTGCTGGGCCAGATCCGCCTCGCTGATCATGCCGACCAGCTTCTTGTTCTCGACCACGGGCAGCCGGCGGATCCGGTGGGTCTGCATCTCCTCCAGCACCGCCTCCACCTCGGCCCCCGCGTCGATCCAGCGCGGCGTGCCCTGGGCGAGGTCGCCGGCGGTCATCTTCGACGGGTCCCGGCCCATCGCCACACAGGCGACCACGATGTCGCGGTCCGTGAGGATGCCGACCATCCGGTCCTGCTGCCCGTTCTCCGAGATGGGCAGCGCGCCGACGTTGTGGTCGCGCATCAGCTGAGCGGCGCGGTCGAGGGTCTCGTGCGCCGGGATCCAGGTGGCGCCGGTGTGCATGATGTCCTTGGCGGTGGTCATGGGGGTTTCCTCCTGCGTGCCGATGGGCACTCGCGTACGACCCCGAGCGAACCCATCGTCGAGGGCTCGCCCGGGGCACGCGACCGCTCTCACCCATTCGGGTGCGACCGGGAAGAACGGCCCCCGGGCCCCTCAGGGCACCTTTCCGGGGCGGGGTGCGGCGCCCCGTTCCGCCAGCATCCCGGCCATGGCCTCCAGCTCGGACCGCTGGCCCTCGACCATGCCCCGGGCCAGCCGCTTCTCGACCTTCACGGTGCACAGCTCCGCACAGCCGCGGGCCATGTCGACACCGCCCTTGTGGTGGTCGGTCATCAGCTGGAGGTACAGGATCTCGGCCTGCCTGCCACGGGCTGTGCGGAGCTGTCCGAGCTCGGTACGGGTAGCCATGCCGGGCATGAGGGAGCCGTCATGGGCCTCGTAACCGCCGTCCATGCCCGGCATCCCGGCCATGTCGTGGCCCGCGTGGTGCCCGGCGGTCATCCAGGCCATCGGCTCCTGCCCGGCGGACGCCTTCGGCAGTTCCCACAGATCCAGCCAGCCGAGCAGCATGCCCCGCTGGTTGGCCTGCGTGTTGGCGATGTCGTACGCGAGCCGGCGCACGTCCTCGTCGTCGGTGCGGTCGCGCACGATGAACGACATCTCCACGGCCTGCTGGTGGTGAACGGCCATGTCCCGCGCGAACCCGGCGTCCGCCGAATCCGTTGCCGGGGCCCGCGCGGCGGGGGCCGCCGCGTGATGTCCCGCCCCGCCTCCCCGCGCGGCGGCGACGGTCGCCGCCCCCGCGAACAGCAGCGCGAGCGCGACGGCGGAACCCGCCGCCCACCGGATCCGCCGGGTGCGATCCGTCGCCTCCCCCGCTTCGTCCGGCTCCGCCGCCTCCGTCACCGTCACGGAGCCGCCAGTCCGCCGGTGCACGCGGCACCCGGCTCGGGCGTCTGCGGACCCTGCACGTACTTGGCGAAGAACTGCGCCACCCGCCGGTCATCGGCACCGTCCACCGTGACCTGCTTGCCCCAGGCGCTCAGCATGATGGTGCCCGCCTGGTCCTTGTACGGGCTCATCAGGGAGTACGGGGTCTTCGCGACCCGCTCGGAGAGCTTGTCCACATCGGCGGCCGAGGCCTTGTCCGAGTACGTCACCCACACCGAACCGTGCTCCAGGGCGTGCACGGCGTTCATGTCAGGGATCGCCTTCTTGTATACCTCGCCGTCGCAGTTCATCCAGACGGGGCTGTGGTCACCGCCGACCGGCGGCCTCATCGGGTACGAGACGGTCTCGGTGACGTGGTTGCGCGTCAGCTTCTTCGCGTCCCACGATTTCTCGCCCTGGATCGGGCCGTCGGCCAGCTCCTTCTTCTCCGCGGCGGACTGCTCGGCGTTCTTGGCGTCAGCGGCCTTCTGGTCGGCCGACGCCTCGGACCTGTCGACCAGCGTGTAGGCGCCGAAACTGACGAGACCTGCGACGACGACGGCGCTGACGCCTATGACCAGCACGCGGGTGCGGCGGTCACGCGCGCGGTCGGCCTTGCGCATCTGCTCTATGCGGGTCCTGCGGTCGAAGCTCATGTCGTAGGTCCTTCTGCGAAGGGGCGATGAGATGACGGAACGGGGTCGGGAACCGGTGCGCGCGGGGCAGTCGCGAGGCCGTCGCACCCCATACGCACCATGGCCGACGATCGTAGTGGGTGGCCGAGTGCTCCATCTCACGTCGGGTGCGTAATCTGGGTGAAATCCGGGGTCGTGATACTGGACCTTCCCCCTTACCCCGGGCGGTGGTGCACGGACCGTCTGAACTGCAAGGATGTGGCTATGGACAAGCAGCAGGAATTCGTCCTCAGGACGCTTGAGGAGCGCGACATCCGGTTCGTACGGCTGTGGTTCACCGACGTGCTCGGTTACCTCAAGTCCGTGGCCGTGGCCCCCGCCGAGCTGGAACAGGCGTTTGACGAGGGAATCGGCTTCGACGGCTCCGCCATCGAGGGCTTCGCCCGGGTGTACGAGTCGGACATGATCGCCAAGCCGGACCCGGGCACGTTCCAGATCCTGCCCTGGCGCGCGGAGGCTCCCGGCACGGCCCGGATGTTCTGCGACATCCTCATGCCGGACGGCTCGCCCTCCTTCGCCGACCCGCGTTACGTGCTCAAGCGCATCCTGGCCAAGACCTCCGACCTGGGTTTCACCTTCTACACCCACCCGGAGATCGAGTTCTTCCTGCTGAAGAACAAGCCGGTCGACGGCACCCGCCCCACTCCCGCCGACAGCTCCGGCTACTTCGACCACACTCCGCAGAACGTCGGCATGGACTTCCGCCGCCAGGCGATCACCATGCTCGAGTCCATGGGCATCTCGGTCGAGTTCAGCCACCACGAGGGCGCCCCGGGCCAGCAGGAGATCGACCTGCGGTACGCGGACGCGCTCTCCACCGCCGACAACATCATGACCTTCCGCCTGGTCATGAAGCAGGTCGCGCTGGAGCAGGGCGTGCAGGCGACCTTCATGCCGAAGCCGTTCTCGGAGTACCCCGGCTCCGGCATGCACACCCACCTCTCCCTCTTCGAGGGCGACCGCAACGCGTTCTACGAGTCCGGCGCCGAGTACCAGCTCTCCAAGGTCGGCCGCTCCTTCATCGCGGGCCTGCTCAAGCACGCCGCGGAGATCTCCGCCGTCACCAACCAGTGGGTCAACTCCTACAAGCGCATCTGGGGCGGCTCCTCCCGCGCCGCGGGCGCCGGCGGCGAGGCCCCCTCGTACATCTGCTGGGGCCACAACAACCGCTCCGCGCTGATCCGCGTCCCGATGTACAAGCCCGGCAAGACCGGCTCGGCCCGCGTCGAGGTCCGCTCCATCGACTCCGGCGCCAACCCCTACCTGACGTACGCGGTGCTCCTCGCCGCGGGCCTCAAGGGCATCGAGGAGGGCTACGAACTCCCGGCCGGTGCCGACGACGACGTCTGGGCCCTGTCCGACGCGGAGCGCCGCGCGATGGGCATCGAGCCGCTGCCGCAGAACCTCGGCGAGGCGATCGCACTGATGGAGAAGAGCGAACTGGTCGCCGAGACGCTCGGCGAGCACGTCTTCGACTTCTTCCTGCGCAACAAGAAGCAGGAGTGGGAGGAGTACCGCAGCGAGGTCACCGCCTTCGAGCTGAAGGCGCTGCTGCCGGTGCTGTAGGCGCCGCCGGCGCCTGTGCGTGTGAGGACATGGCTCCGGGCCGACGGTCTCGTACCGTCGGCCCGGAGTCGCATCATGGGGTGCAGTCGTACTGACTATTCGTCAGTTGTCTGCGATGCTCCGCGCCATGGCGGATGGACCGGGAACGGGAGAGCTGACAGGGGAGGCGCCCCGCGGCGTCCCGGATGTGCTGGCGCCCGCCCGGCTCGGGCCGCTCCGGTTGCGCAACCGGGTCATCAAGGCCGCGACCTTCGAGGGGGCCACCCCCGACGCGCTGGTCACCCAGGAGCTCATCGACTACCACCTGCGCCCTTCCGCGGGCGGGGTCGCCATGACCACAGTCGCCTACTGTGCGGTGGCGCCGGAGGGGCGCACCGAGCGGCGTCAGCTGTGGATGCGGCCCGAGGCGCTGCCCGGGCTGCGACGACTGACGGAGGCGGTGCACGAGACCGGTGCCGCCGTCAGTGCCCAGTTGGGCCACGCGGGCCCGGTGGCCGACGGCCGGTCCAACGGGCTGGCCTCCCTCGCCCCCATGGCGGGGTTCAACGCATTGAGCATGCGCCGCAACAGGGCGGCCACCGCCGAGGACATCGACCGTGTCATCAGGGCCCATGCCGAAGCCGCCCTGCTGGCGGCCGAGGCCGGGTTCGACGCGGTGGAGGTCCACCTCGGCCACAACTACCTGGCCAGCGCCTTCCTCAGTCCCCGGCTGAACCGCCGCACCGATGCCTTCGGCGGCTCGCTGCGCGCCCGCGCCGCCGTCGCGCTGGGCGTCACCCGGGCGGTGCGCGACGCGCTGGGCGACCGGCTCGCCATCACCGCCAAGCTGAACATGAAGGACGGGGCGCCCGGCGGGCTCACCGTGGACGACAGCCTCCAGGTCGCCCGCTGGCTGGAGGAGGACGGCAGCGTCGACGCCCTCGAACTGACGGCGGGAAGCTCCCTGCTGAACCCGATGTACCTGTTCCGCGGCGGAGCCCCGGTCGCCGAGTTCGCGGCCAACTTCCCCCTGCCGCAGCGCCTCGCGATCCGGGCGGTGGGGCGGGGGGTGTTCCGTACGTACCCCTACCGGCCCCTGTACCTGCTCGAATCCGCCCGGCAGTTCCGCGCCGAGCTCGGGCTTCCGCTGATCCTCCTCGGCGGGGTCACCGACCGGCAGGGCATGGACCGTGCCATGGCGGAGGGATTCGAGTACGTCGCGATGGCCCGTGCCCTGCTGCGCGAGCCGGACCTGCTGCACCGCATCGGGCGCGACGCCGCGACCCGCTCGCAGTGCATCCACTGCAACCGCTGCATGCCCACGATCTACACCCGGACCCACTGCCCGCTGATCGAGGGGCAGCCGCACTGAACGGCTCCAGCGGTGCGGTGTTCCGGACACCGCCCGGCCGGTTGCGCGACCCCGGGGCCCTACGGCTGTTAGCGTCCGCCCTCCACCGGATCGGACGGCTGAGCCGGTGATGCCCCGGCGTGACGGAGAAGGAGTGGTGGCCCCATGCGTGTCCTCCTGGTCGGAGCGGGGGGTGTGGGCACGGCGATCACGAGGATCGCGGCCCGCCGGCCGTTCTTCGAGCACATGACCGTCGCCGACTACGACCTCGGACGGGCCGAGGGTGCCGTCACGGCCCTGGGGGAGCGGCGGAACCGGTTCGACGCCGTCCGGCTGGACGCCTCCGACCGGGCGGCGGTGCTGGAAGCGCTCGACGAGCACCGCTGCGACGTCCTGCTCAACGCCACCGACCCCCGTTTCGTGCTGCCGCTGTTCGAGTCGGCCCTCGCCCACGGCGCCCACTACCTCGACATGGCCATGTCCCTGTCCCGGCCGCACCCGACCCGTCCGTACGAGGAGTGCGGGGTCAAGCTCGGGGACGCGCAGTTCGAACGGGCTGCGGAGTGGGAGGCCGCAGGGCGTCTCGCGCTCTTGGGCATGGGTGTGGAGCCCGGCCTGTCCGATGTGTTCGCCCGGTACGCCTCCGACGAGCTCTTCGACGAGATCGACGAGATCGGGATCCGTGACGGAGCGAATCTGACGGTGGACGGCTACGACTTCGCGCCGTCCTTCAGTATCTGGACGACCATCGAGGAGTGCCTGAACCCGCCGGTCGTGTACGAGCAGGAGCGGGGCTGGTACACCACGGCCCCCTTCAGCGAGCCGGAGGTCTTCGACTTCCCCGACGGCATCGGGCCCGTGGAGTGCGTCAACGTGGAGCACGAGGAGGTGCTGCTCGTCCCGCGGTGGCTGAAGGCCCGGAAGGTCACCTTCAAGTACGGGCTCGGCGACGAGTTCATCGGGGTGCTCCGGACCCTCCACATGCTCGGGCTCGACCGGACCGAACCCGTGTCCGTGGAGAGCGACCGGGGCCGGGCCGCGGTCTCACCCCGGGACGTGGTCGCCGCCTGCCTGCCCGACCCCGCCGGACTCGGCGAACGGATGCACGGCAAGACGTGCGCGGGGACCTGGGTGAAGGGTGTCAAGGACGGCCGGCCCCGTGAGGTGTACCTGTACCACGTCGTCGACAACCAGTGGTCGATGCGTGAGTACGGCTCCCAGGCCGTCGTCTGGCAGACCGCGATCAATCCCGTCGCCGCCCTCGAACTCCTCGCGAGCGGCGCGTGGGGCGGCAGTGGGGTGCTGGGTCCCGAGGCCCTGCCCCCGCGGCCGTTCCTCGACCTGCTGACCGAGTACGGCGCCCCGTGGGGCATGCGCGAGCAGTGACCCGTGATGCGTACATCCGCTGGGCCATCTGCGCGCGGCGGATGTGCGCAACCGGAACCGCCTCAATAGCCTGAAAAAGGCCCACTCCGCTTTGTCCCCGGGCCCGTGACCGTAGCGAGGGCACATGGCAGAGGACCTTGCCGAACCGGAGCGGCCGGCGACACTGAAGGCCAACGCGATCGGCTTCGTCGATGCGCTCGTCATCGGGCTGAACGCCACTTCCCCGGCCTACTCCGTGGCGGCCGTCATCGGGCCGATCGTCGCGCTGGTCGGCATCTACGCACCCGGAGTGCTCTTCGCCTCCTTCGTGCCGATGCTCTTCATCGCCTCGGCCTTCTACTACCTGAACAAGGTCGACCAGGACTGCGGAACGACGTTCTCCTGGGTGACCCGCGCCATGGGGCCGTGGACGGGGTGGCTGGGGGGATGGGCCATCACGATGACCGGTGTGCTCGTCGTGGGTTCGCTCGCGGACGTCGCCGTCAGCTTCGGCCTGCTGGCCGTGGGACTCGACAGCTGGGCCGACAACACCTTCGTGCGCCAACTGCTCACCGTGATCCTGATCCTGGTGATGACGGGGCTGTGCGTCATCGGTACCGAGCTGTCGGCCAAGGTGCAGAACGCCCTGATCCTGGCGCAGGTGGCCTTCCTCATCGTCTTCGTCATCGTCGCGCTCTACCGCGTCTACGCGGGCACGACATCGTTCGCGTCCGTCCGTCCCTCGGCCGAGTGGCTCAACCCCTTCGGGGCGGGCGGGGCGGCCCTCACCAGCGGCCTGCTCCTGGGCGTGTTCATCTACTGGGGATGGGAATCCGCCGTCAACCTGACCGAGGAGGTCGAGAACTCCGCGACGGCCCCGGGCAAGGCGGGTGTGTGGTCGACCGTCATCCTGCTGGTGACGTATCTGTCCGTCGGCTTCGCGGTCGTCGCGTTCGCCGGTACGGCGTACCTGGCCGAGAACGCCGACGAGGAGGAGTTCATCTTCGCCCTGCTCGCCCGCGAGGTCATGGGCGGCTGGGACTGGGTCGTGCTGCTCGCGGTCGCGACGTCCGCGCTCGCCTCCACCCAGACCACCATCATCCCCGCCTCCCGCACCGCGCTGTCGATGGCCCGCAGGCATGCGCTGCCGGCGCACTTCGCCCGTATCAACCCGCGGTTCCGGACACCTGACGTGAGCACCTGGTGGGTGGCCGCCATCGCCGTCGCCTGGTATCTCGTGGTCAACCAGATCAGCGAGAACGCCCTGTTCGACTCACTGACGGCGCTGTCCCTGCTGATCGCCTTCTACTACGCGCTGACCGGTGTCGCCTGCGCGGTCTACTACCGCCGCCACCTCACCGAGAGCGTACGGAGCTTCCTGCTCATCGGCCTCGGCCCGGTGGTCGGGGCCGGCCTTCTGACCTGGCTGCTCGTGCGGTCCGTCATCGACATGTCGGACCCCGCCAACTCCTACAGCGGCACCTCGTGGTTCGGTCTCGGCCCGCCACTCGTCATCGGCATCGGCATCAGCCTGATCGGTGTGGTGCTCATGGTGGTGTGGCGGTTCCGGTCCTCCCTCTTCTGGGCCGAGCGCCGCGGCGTGGTCGACCCCGGCCTCGTGCACGGCAAGGAGTCCTGACATGTCCGTGGTACTCGGCTACGACGAGTCACCCGGTGCCGCACGCGCCCTGAGCATCGCGATCGAGGTGGCCGCCGCGTACGGCGAGCCGCTGGTCCTGGTCTACGGCGCGGCGCCGCCCGGCCCCGTCGGAGAGGAGTACCGGGCACACTACGACGCGGTCCGCCAGGCCGGCCGTTCGGGCCTCGAGCGCGCGGTCGCGGCGGCCGACCGAGCAGGCGTGCCGGCCACCGTCGAGGTGATCGACCGGAGTCCGGCGCAGGCCCTGATCGAGGCCGCCGCGCGCCACGAGGCCCGCGTCATCGTGGTGGGCAGCTGGGGCGAGAGCCCCATGCGCGGGGCGCTGCTCGGCTCCACCCCGCACAAGCTCCTCCACCTGTCGACCGTGCCGGTGCTCTGCGTGCCGACCGAGGCATGAGCCGGCAGGGCGGCACCCCAGCTGCCGTCCCGCCGGTCCGCTCAGGCGAAGCCGCGCCCCATCTCGTCCAGGATCTCGTCGATCACGTCGATGGGCTCCCGGGCCAGGTCCTCCTCGATCCACATGCGCATCGCGATCCGCAGCGAGGCGAGGAACGCCGTTGCGAGGACCAGGGGGCGGACCGGCTCCGCCGAAGGGGCCGGACGGGCGGCCACTGCCTCGGCCAAGTCACGCTCCATCGCCGCGTGGTTGGCGAGCTGGCGGGCCAGGAGGGAGGGGTGACGCATGGCCAGCCGGGTGCGGACGGCCCATTCGCGTTCCGGGGGTGCGACGCGCTCGGCGAACTGCGTCATGGCCGCCCGCAGCGCCGGCCATGCGCCCTCCTCGGCGGGCCGCTCACGTACGGTCCTGACGAGTTCCCTGATCTGCTGCTCCTCGCCGTGGAGCAGGGCGTCCTCCTTGCCGGCGAAGTAGTTGGAGAACGTTCTGCGGGAGATCCCGGCCGCGTCCGCCACGGCCTCCACCGTGAGCTGGTCGAAGCCGTGCTCGACGGTCAGCCGCAAGGCCGCTTCGTGCACGGCCTGGCGGGTGGCTTCCTTCTTGCGTTCCCGTAGTCCCACAGAGCGCTCCATGGCGCCATTATCCGTGGGCGGGGCACGGGCGGGACCGGACAAGGGGCCGGGCTGCGGTAGTGTTTCGCATCCCCGCACGGGGACGTACCGAAGGAGGTGGGACCCATTACCCCTGTATCAGGCTGGGTGCTCACCTCATATGATCGCGTGGTCGACCGGACGTAACCGGACGCGGAGCACCCATCGGCGTTTTCCGAAAGGCTCCGCTCCATGCCGGTCCCGCTGTCACCGCTCGCACTTTCCTCTCTCGTCACCACCCTCCGCTCCGCCGGCTGCGTATTCGCCGAGGACGAAGCGGATCTGATCGCCGCCACCGCGACCGGTCACGCCGAACTCACCGCCATGGTGGAACGGCGCGTTGCCGGACACCCCCTGGAACACGTCCTCGGCTGGGCCGAGTTCAGCGGCCTGCGCATCGCCGTGGACCCCGGTGTCTTCGTCCCCCGCCGCCGCACCGAGTTCCTGATCCACCAGGCCGCGGAGCTGGCCCCGAGCCCGGCCGTGGTGGTCGACCTCTGCTGCGGTTCGGGCGCGCTCGGCGCCGCGCTCGCCGCCGCGCTGGACCGGGTCGAACTGCACGCAGCCGACGTCGAACCCGCCGCGGTCCGCTGCGCCCGGCGCAACGTCGGCGATCTGGGCCGGGTCTACGAGGGCGACCTCTTCGGCCCCCTGCCCGGCTCCCTGCGCGGGCGCGTCGACGTGCTCCTCGCCAACGTGCCGTACGTACCGACGGACGATGTCGCCCTGCTGCCCGCCGAGGCGCGCGTCCATGAACCGCTGGTGGCCCTCGACGGAGGTGGCGACGGCCTCGACGTGATGCGACGCGTGGCCGCCGAGGCGCCGCAGTGGCTCGCCCCGGGCGGCAGTCTGCTGGTCGAGACCAGCGAACGCCAGGCGGCGCGCGCCGAGGAGGCCGTGGGCGGCAGCGGGCTCGTCCCGCGTGTCGTCACTTCCGACGAGCTGTACGCGACCGTCGTGATCGGGACCCTGCCGGGCTGAGCCGGCCGGACGGCCGCAGCGACACCCCGAACGGGCCCGTACGCCGGGCCCGTTCGGGACGTCCACTCAGAAGAAGCGCCACCGGGTCTGGGTGAACGGCTCACCCTTGCCGAAGCCGAAAACCGTCCGCGGGGGCACGGCGAAGACCTCGGCCCGATTGTCCTGCGAGCCCACGAACGCGCCGTCGGCCACGTCGAAGTGCCAGTCCGGGCCGTACTTCGTCCGCCACGCCTCCGCCAGCCGGGCCAGCCTGCCGGCGTCGGTCACCCGCTCCGCCCGGCCCTCGACCACCACGTCGAGCCCGTCCGACCAGGAATTCGTCCCGGTCGTGAGGACGACCTCGTCGTTGGCCACCAGATTGCGCGCCTTGCGTTCCTCGGGGCCCGTGCAGAAGTGCAGCGCGCCCTGCCACCAGACGCCGATCAGCGGCGTGACGTGCGGGCGGCCGTCCGGGCGGACCGTGCTCAGCCAGTACAGCTCCGCTTCGGACAGGAGCCGCTGCGCGCCGGCCCAGGGGCCGGGCAGCGCGCCGGGGCTGCTGTAGCGGGGGTCGAGCTCGGCGACTGGTTCGGATGCGGACATGGTCGGGCCTTCCGGTCGGGTCCTGAATGCGATCCTGCCTACCGAGTACGGACTGCGCACCTGCTCCGCATTCATCGGTGCGGGACTAGGCTCGTACCACTGGGTGGTGATCGGGCGGCGAGCAGGAGAGCGCGGAATGACGACGTTGCCGGGGCGCAGGAGCAGCACGTTCACCCGACTGCTGCGGCACGGTTTCACCGATCCGTCCGCCGCCGAGCGACTGCTCGACCTGCCGGAACTGTCTTCCGTACGCTCCGACCCGGTCCTCCTCGACGCCCTCGGGGCCACCGCCGACCCCGATCTGGCGCTGCGCGGGGTCGTCCGGCTCGTCGAGGCGGAGGAGGCCGACGAGCGGCAGGTCCTGCTGGACACGCTCGTCACCGCCAAACCCCTGCGGGACCGGCTCCTCGGGGTGCTCGGGGCGTCCGAGGCCCTCGGTGACCACCTGGCGCGGCACCCGCGCGACTGGCAGGCCCTCGTCACGTACGAGGCGGCCGACCTGCACCCCGGGGTCCCCGAGTTCGAGAGCGAACTGGCCGGCGCCCACGACGCCGACTCGCTCCGCATCGCCTACCGCAGGTGCCTGCTGTCCATAGCGGCACGCGATGTGTGCGGTACGACGGACGTCGCCGAGGCCGCCGCCGAGCTGGCCGATCTGGCCACCGCGACGCTCCGGGCCGCGCTCGCCATCGCCCGTACGGCCGCCCCCGCCGACGCCGCGCAGTGCCGGCTGGCCGTCATCGCGATGGGCAAGTGCGGCGGCCACGAGCTGAACTACGTGTCCGACGTCGACGTGATCTTCGTGGCGGAGCCCGCCGACAGCGCCGATGAGAGCGCGGCCATGCAGGCCGCCACCCGGCTGGCCGCGCACCTGATGCGGATCTGCTCCGACACGACCGTCGAGGGCACCATCTGGCCCGTCGACGCCAACCTCCGGCCCGAAGGCCGCAACGGGCCGCTGGTGCGCACCCTCAGCTCGCACCTCGCCTACTACCAGCGCTGGGCCAAGACCTGGGAGTTTCAGGCGCTCCTCAAGGCCCGGCCGGTGGCCGGTGACTCCGAGCTCGGTGCCGATTACGTCGACGCCGTCTCGCCCCTCGTCTGGCAGGCCGCCGACCGCGAGAACTTCGTGCCCGACGTCCAGAAGATGCGCCGCCGGGTCATCGACACCATCCCCGCCGACCGGGTCGACCGCGAGATCAAGCTCGGGCCCGGCGGACTGCGGGACGTCGAGTTCGCCGTCCAGCTGCTCCAGCTCGTGCACGGCCGCAACGATCCCGCACTGCGCAGCGGATCCACCCTGGAGGCACTGGGCGCGCTCGCCGAGGGCGGTTACGTGGGGCGGGTCGACGCCGCCCAGCTGGACGACGCCTACCGCTTCCTGCGCGCCATGGAGCACCGCATCCAGCTCTACCGGCTGCGCCGCACCCATCTGGTCCCCGTGGGCGAGCCGGACCTGCGGCGGCTCGGACGCTCCCTCGGCATGCGTACCGACCCCATCGCCGAGCTGAACCAGGCCTGGAGGCGGCATGCCTCCGTGGTGCGACGGCTGCACGAGAAGCTGTTCTACCGGCCGCTGCTCGACGCCGTCGCCCAGCTCGCCCCCGGCGAGTCCCGGCTCAGCGCGAAGGCTGCCGCCCACCGCCTCGAAGCCCTCGGCTACGAGGATCCCGCGGCCGCCCTGCGGCATCTGGAGGCGCTGTCCTCCGGGGTGTCGCGCAAGGCCGCCATCCAGCGCACGCTGCTGCCGGTGCTGCTCGGCTGGTTCGCGGACTCCGCCGACCCGGATGCCGGACTCCTCGGCTTCCGCCAGGTGTCCGACGCCCTCGGCAAGACGCCGTGGTACCTGCGGCTCCTGCGGGACGAGGGCGCGGCCGCGGAGAACCTCGCCCGGGTCCTGTCGGCCGGGCGCCTCGCCCCCGACCTGCTGCTCCGGGCGCCCGAGGCCGTCGCGATCCTCGGCGACCCGCAAGGGCTGAAACCACGGAGCCGGGACCACCTGGAGCAGGAGGTGCTGGCGGCGGTGGGGCGCGCGGAGGACGCGGAGTCGGCGGTGGCGGTGGTGCGCGGTGTGCGGCGGCGCGAGCTGTTCCGTACGACGGCCGCGGACCTCATCGGCTCCTACGGCACCGAGGAGAACCCGGCCGAATCCGATCCCGGGGCGCTCGTCGACCGGGTGGGCAGCGCCGTCACCGATCTGAACGCCGTCACCATCGCCGGGGCGCTGCGCGCCGCAGTCCGCGCGGAGTGGGGGGACACCCTGCCCACCCGGTTCGCGGTGATCGGCATGGGCCGCTTCGGCGGCCAGGAGCTCTCCTACGGCTCCGACGCGGACGTCCTGTTCGTCCACGCCCCCCGGGAGGGCGTCGACGAGCAGGAGGCGAGCCGGGCCGCGAACCGGGTGGTCGCCGAGATGCGCCGGCTGCTCCAGCTGCCCACCGCCGACCCGCCGCTGCTCATCGACGCGGATCTGCGCCCCGAGGGCAAGAGCGGGCCGCTGGTGCGCACGCTGAAGTCGTACGAGGCGTACTACCGCCGCTGGTCGCTGGTCTGGGAGAGCCAGGCGCTGTTGCGCGCCCAGCCGATGGCGGGCGACCTCGACCTCGGCCGCGAGTTCATCGAGCTCATCGACCCGCTGCGGTATCCGATGGAGGGGCTGGGGGAGGACGCGGTCCGGGAGATCCGGCGGCTGAAGGCACGGATGGAGTCCGAGCGGATGCCCCGCGGCGCGGACCCGACGCTGCACGCGAAGCTGGGGCGGGGCGGGCTGAGCGATGTCGAGTGGACGGTCCAGCTGATGCAGATGCAGCACGGCTGGGCGGAGCCGGGGCTGCGCACCACCCGGACGAGGGAGGCGCTGGCCGCGGCGTGCGCGGCGGGACTGATCCCGGTGGAGGACGCGCAGACGCTGGACGAGGCGTGGGTCCTGGCGACGCGGGTCCGCAACGCGGTGATGCTGGTGCGGGGGAGGCCCGCCGACACCTTCCCGTCCGGGCCGCGGGAGCTGACCGCGGTGGGGCGGTATCTGGGGTACGAGCCCGGGCATGTCGGGGACATGTTGGACGACTACCGGCGCATGACGCGGAGGGCGCGGGCGGTGGTGGAGGAGCGGTTCTACGGGGCGTGAGGTGGGGCGGGGGCCCCTTGCGGGGCCGTTTGTGGGTGCGGTGCGGTGCGGTGCGGTGCGGTGGGGCGGGGTGCGGGTGCGTCGGGGTTTTCGGGGCGCTGCCCCGGGCCCCGCTCCTCAATCGCCGGAGGGGCTTGATGTGGCCCCGCTCCTCGATCGCCGGAGGGGCTTGATTTGGCCGGGCCCCGCTTCTCGATCGCCGGAGGGGTTTGATGTGGCCCCGCTTCTCGATCGCCGGAGGGGTTTGATGTGGCCGCGCTCGTCGATCGCCGGAGGGGCTGATGTGGCCGCGCTCGTCGATCGCCGGTGGGGCTTGGTCAGTTGCCGCCTGTGGCTGCCTTCTGGGCACGCGGGCGCCTCGTCACCGCTGCCAGGCGGGTGCGGTGGGTCGGCTTCGGGGGGATCAGCTTCGGGAGGTGGTGCGGCAGCGCCCCGTACCAGGCGTACGACACCGCGTAACCGAACGCCAGACACGCCATGCCGCCCACCGCGTCAAGCCAGAAGTGGTTCGCGGTCGACACGATGACGACCAGGGTGACCGTCGGGTAGAGCAGGCCGAGGATGCGCGCCCACGGGGCCGAGGCCAGTGCGAAGACGGTCAGGCCGCACCACAGCGACCAGCCGATGTGCATCGAGGGCATCGCCGCGTACTGGTTCGACATCTGTTTGAAGTTGCCCGAAGCCATGGATCCCCAGGTCTGGTGGATCATGACCGTGTCGATGAAGTTCCCACCGTTCATCAGCCGTGGCGGGGCCAGCGGATACAGGTAGTAGCCGAGGAGCGCCACGGCCGTGGTCGCGAACAGCGCCAGACGGGCCGGTGCGTACCGGCCGGGGTGGCGGCGGAACAGCCATACGAGCACACCGATGGTGACGACGAAGTGCAGGGTCGCGTAGTAGTAGTTCATCGACACGATCAGCCATGTCACCGAGTTGACCGCGTGGTTGACGGACTGCTCCACGGCGATGCCCAGGAACCGCTCGACCGACCAGAGCCAGTCGGCGTTGGAGAGGGCTGCCGCCTTCTGTTCGGGGACGGCGTTGCGCACCAGCGAGTACAGCCAGTAGCTGACCGCGATCAGGAGGATCTCGAACCAGAGGCGAGGCCTCCGGGGCGACCGTGGGGGGCGGACACCTGCCAGGCCGCGGTCGAGCAGTCTGCGGATCCGGCCGGAGTCGCCGTTCTGCTTCGTATTCGCCTCGGGAGCCGCCTCGTTCACGATGGGTGACGGGGTGGCCTCCGTGCGGCCTTCCTGTGGTTTCACGCTCAATTCACCCATAGGCACAGAGTCTGCCAGATTCGCCCCCTCTGCCTGATGATCCTCCGGTGGGGAGCGGGTTGCACGTCCTGCGGGCTACGGGCGCGCGTGGGATCCTGGGACGGCCGGGGCCGCGGCAGCCGCGCCGGTGCCGGGTCCTGCCGCTGTCGATCCGCGCACGACCAGTTCCGGCATGAAGACGAACTCGCTGTGCGGGGCGGGTGTGCCGCCGATCTCCTCCAGGAGCGTGCGCACCGCGGCCTGCCCCATCGCCGTGACCGGCTGCCGGATCGTGGTCAGCGGCGGATCGGTGAACGCTATGAGCGGCGAGTCGTCGTAGCCGACCACCGAGAGGTCGCGCGGCACGTCCCGGGAGAGCCGGCGGGCGGCGCGGATGGCGCCGAGCGCCATCATGTCGCTCGCGCACACCACCGCCGTGCACCCGCGTTCCATCAGCGCCGAGGCGGCGGCCTGACCGCCCTCCAGGGTGTACAGGGAGTGCTGGATCAGCTCCTCTACCTGGTCCGCCGTCAGGTTCAACTGCTCCTGCATCGTGGCGTGAAAGCCCTCGATCTTGCGGAGTACGGGCACGAAACGCTTGGGGCCGACCGCCAGGCCGATCCGGGTGTGGCCCAGCGACACCAGGTGCGTCACCGCGAGCCGCATCGCCGCCCGGTCGTCCGGCGAGATGAACGGCGCCTGCACCTTGGGGGAGAAGCCGTTGACGAGGACGAAGGGGACGCCCTGGGCGCGCAGTTGTTCATAGCGCTGCATGTCGGCCGAGGTGTCGGCGTGCAGACCGGAGACGAAGATGATGCCGGAGACGCCCCTGTCGACGAGCATCTCCGTGAGCTCGTCCTCGGTGGAACCGCCGGGCGTCTGCGTCGCCAGCACCGGGGTGTATCCCTGCCGCGTCAGCGCCTGGCCGATGACCTGGGCGAGCGCCGGGAAGATGGGGTTCTCCAGCTCGGGCGTGATCAGGCCGACCAGACCCGCGCTGCGCCGGCGCAGCCGGACGGGCCGTTCGTAGCCGAGGACGTCGAGCGCCGCGAGGACGGATTCACGGGTGGTCGCGGCAACACCGGGCTTGCCGTTCAGTACGCGGCTGACCGTCGCTTCGCTGACCCCCGCCTGAATTGCGATATCGGCAAGCCGTGCGGTCATGGGACTGGACTGTACCGGGCGTGGGTCGGATTGCCCACCATGCACAGGAATCGGGCGACAGCGCCCGCCGGGGCCTGCGCGGGCGGGGTACGGGGCATGGCGCGCCCGGGGTGGCGGCAACATCTTGCAAGGTCTTGCGGGGCGGGTTTGCTGGTTGCGGTCGGATCGTCGCACTGCGGAATCGGGGGTGTGTGCCCGCCGCTGCCAGGGATGGGGCGCTTCCGTCAAGAGGCTTGACGGCAACCGTGAGGACACGCGAATGTAACGATCGCCGGAGCTTGCAGAAATCTTCCGCAAACTCTTTCGGCCGTCTTTCATCCTTGTTACGTTCACGTCGACCCGGCGCCGCGACGGAGCGGTACGGCAGTTGAAGGAGTTCAGATGCGACGTGGCATAACGGCCACCGCCCTGGTCGCGGCCCTGGCGCTCGCGGCGACCGCCTGCGGCAGCGATGACGACAGTTCCGACGGCACCTCCAAGAGCTCGGGCGAGCTCTCGGGCACCGTGACGTGGTGGGACACCTCCACCGCGGGCAGCGAGGACAAGGTCTTCAAGAAGATCGCCGAGGGCTTCGAGAAGGAGCACCCGAAGGTCGACGTCAAGTACGTCAACGTGCCCTTCGGTGACGCCCAGAACAAGTTCAAGAACGCGGCCCAGTCCGGCTCCGGCGCTCCCGACGTCATCCGCTCCGAGGTTGCCTGGACGCCCGAGTTCGCCGACCTCGGCTACCTCGCCCCGCTGGACGGCACCGCCGCTCTCGTGAAGCAGGACGACTTCCTGAAGCAGGCCGCGGCGTCCACCAAGTACAAGGACAAGACGTACGCGGTGCCGCAGGTCATCGACTCCATGGGCATCTTCTACAACAAGAAGATCTTCAAGGAGGCCGGCGTCGAGGTTCCGAAGTCGATCGCCGAGCTGAAGACCGTCTCCAAGAAGATCAAGGACAAGACCGGCAAGACCGGCCTCTACCTGCGCGGCGACGACGCGTACTGGTTCCTGTCCTTCCTGTACGGCGAGGGCGGCGACATGGTCGACGCCTCCAGCAAGGCCGTCACCATCGACAACGCCGCCGGCGCCAAGGCCATGACGGTCGTCAAGGACCTGGTCGACTCCGGTGCCGCGAAGACCGACGCGACGGACGGCTGGGAGAACATGCAGTCGTCCTTCAAGGACGGCGACGTCGCGATGATGATCAACGGCCCGTGGGCCGTCGCCGACACGTACGCCGGCAAGGAGTTCAAGGACAAGGCGAACCTGGGCGTCGCCCCGGTCCCGGCCGGCTCCGCCGCGCAGGGTGCCCCGCAGGGCGGTCACAACCTGGCCGTCTACGCCGGCTCCAAGAACCTCGACGCCTCCTACGCCTTCGTCGACTACATGACCTCCGTGAAGACGCAGGCCCAGGTCACCAAGGAGCTCAACCTCCTGCCGACCCGCACCTCGGCCTACGCCGAAGAGGCCGTCGTCGACAACGAGATCGTCGGCTTCTTCAAGCCGGTCGTCGAGAGCGCCGTCGAGCGCCCCTGGATCCCCGAGACCGGCAGCCTCTTCGCGCCGCTCGTCACCGAGTACACCAAGGTCCTCACCGGCCAGACCTCCCCGGAGAAGGCCGTCAAGACGACCGGCGACTCCTACCGCAAGCTCCTCAAGGGCTGGAAGTAACTCAGGAAGGCAGGCCGACTGATGGCTGTCCACACCAGCCAGTCGGTGGCGAAGGCCGCGGGCGACGACGTCGCCCGCGGCCGGAGCCGCGGTACTGGTAACCCCCCGCCCCCGAGCAGGCTCCGGCGGGCTCTGTCGACGCACTGGTACGCCTGGACGATGGTGGCCCCGGTCGTCGTCGTGATCGGCGTGATCATCGGTTATCCGCTGGTCCGCGGCATCTACCTGTCGCTGACCGACGCCAACGAGCGCAACGTCGCGCGGTCCATCGGTGTCAACCACATGCCCGCCACGTACGAGTTCGTGGGCCTGGACAACTACGCCGACGCGCTCACCGGTGACCAGTTCCTCGGCACGCTCGGGTGGACCCTGGTGTGGACGGTCTCCTGCGTGGCCATCACCTTCGCCCTCGGCATGGCGCTCGCGAACATCCTGAACCGCAGGATCGCCGGGCGCTCCGCCTACCGGATGGCCCTCATCCTGCCCTGGGCCATCCCCGGCTTCGTCTCCGTCTTCGCCTGGCGCTTCCTCTACAACGAGGACCGCGGGCTGCTCAACAAGATCCTCTCCGGCGGCGGCTTCGACGGCATCGCCTGGCTCGACGACCCCACCTGGGCGAAGATCTCCGTCATCGCCGTCAACGTGTGGCTCGGTGTGCCGTTCATGATGGTCGCCCTCCTCGGCGGCCTGCAGTCCATACCCAGCGAGCACTACGAGGCCGCCGAGATGGACGGCGCCACCGCCTGGCAGCGCTTCCGCCACATCACGCTGCCCGGACTGCGGCCGGTCTCCACGACCGTGATCCTGCTGTCCACCATCTGGACCTTCAACATGTTCCCGGTGATCTTCCTGCTGACCCGGGGCGGACCCGGTGACGCCACCCAGATCCTGGTGACGCAGGCGTACAAGTTCTCCTTCGAGATCAGCCCGCGCGACTTCGCGCAGTCCTCCACGTGGGGCGTGCTGATCCTCGTGCTCCTGCTGCTCTTCGCCGCCGTGTACCGGCGAGTCCTCCGCACCCAGGGAGACGACTGGTGACCACCGCACCCACCACCGCCGCGCGGCACTCCGCGCCCAAGGTCCGGCTGCGCGGGGAACGTTCACCGCTGGCCTCGACCGCACTGCACCTGACGCTCATCGTCGCGTCGGTGATCGCGGTCTTCCCCGTTCTCTGGGTCCTGCTCACCTCGCTGAAGCCCGCCGCGTTCGCGACCACCACGGACTTCTTCAAGGAGACGACGTTCGAGAACTACACGAACCTGCTCCAGAACACGAAGTTCCTGACCTGGTTCGGCAACTCGGTGGTCGTCGCGGGGCTCACCACGCTCCTCGGCGTGATCGTCTCCGCCTCCACCGGCTACGCCGTCAGCCGCTTCCGCTTCCCCGGAAAGCGCGGACTGATGTGGACACTGCTGATCACGCAGATGTTCCCGGTCGCCGTCCTCATCGTGCCGATCTACAACATCATGGCCGGCATGGGGCTGCTGAATAAGCCGGCCGGTCTGGTCATCACCTACCTCACCATCTCGGTGCCGTTCTGCGCCTGGATGATGAAGGGCTTCTTCGACACCATCCCGCGCGAGATCGACGAGTCCGGCCAGGTCGACGGGCTCACCCCGTTCGGCACGTTCTGGCGGCTCATCCTGCCGCTGGCCAAGCCCGGCCTCGCCGTCACCGCGTTCTACTCGTTCATCACCGCCTGGGGCGAGGTGGCGTACGCCTCCGCGTTCATGGTCGGCGAGGAGAACCTCACGCTGGCGGGCGGCCTGCAGCTGTTCGTCAACCAGTACGGGGCCCAGTGGGGTCCGATGACCGCCGCGTCCGTGCTCATCGCGATACCCGCGGCCCTGGTCTTCCTGTTCGCGCAGAAGCACCTCGTCACCGGCATGTCCGCCGGAGCCGTCAAGGGCTGAGGTCTCACCGCACGGCCGTACGACCCGCACGCACCAGTCACGGTGGCGCCGGCATCCCGACCCGGTCCCGGCGCCGCCCCCCACCCAGACACCCCAGGGACGACATGACCCAGCACCTCGCTGCCCCCTCCACCGGCACGTCCGACGACGCCGCGGGCCATCGCACCGGCTGGTGGCAGGACGCGGTGATCTACCAGGTCTATCCGCGCAGCTTCGCCGACGGCAACGGCGACGGCATGGGCGATCTCGCAGGCGTCACCGCCCGGCTCCCGTACCTCAGGGACCTCGGCGTCGACGCGGTGTGGCTCAGCCCCTTCTACGCCTCCCCGCAGGCCGACGCGGGCTACGACGTCGCCGACTACCGGGCCATCGACCCCATGTTCGGCACACTTCTGGACGCCGACGCCCTGATCCGGGACG
Source organism: Streptomyces sp. NPDC005761 (assembly GCF_040630635.1). Lineage (NCBI taxonomy): Bacteria > Bacillati > Actinomycetota > Actinomycetes > Kitasatosporales > Streptomycetaceae > Streptomyces > Streptomyces sp. NPDC005761. The sequence goes on from NZ_JBEXXX010000015.1 coordinate 68,674, forward strand.
CCCACGACCTGGGTCTGCGCATCATCGTCGACCTGGTGCCCAACCACTCCTCCGACCAGCACGAGTGGTTCAAGCGGGCGCTCGCCGAGGGCCCCGGGTCCGCACTGCGCGAGCGCTACCACTTCCGCCCCGGCAAGGGTGCCTCCGGCGAACTCCCGCCCAACGACTGGGAGTCCATCTTCGGCGGCCCGGCCTGGACCCGGACCGCGGACGCGGACGGCACGCCCGGCGAGTGGTACCTCCACCTCTTCGCGCCCGAGCAGCCCGACTTCAACTGGGAACACCCGGCCGTCGCCGACGAGTTCCGCTCGATCCTGCGCTTCTGGCTCGACATGGGCGTCGACGGCTTCCGGGTCGACGTCGCGCACGGTCTCGTCAAGGCCGAGGGCCTGCCCGACCTGGGCGCGCACGACCAGCTCAAGCTGCTCGGAAACGATGTCATGCCGTTCTTCGACCAGGACGGGGTGCACGAGATCTACCGCAGCTGGCGCACCATCCTCGACGAGTACCCGGGCGACCGGATCGCGGTGGCCGAGGCCTGGACCCCGACCGTCGAGCGCACCGCCAACTACGTGCGCCCCGACGAGATGCACCAGGCTTTCAACTTCCAGTACCTGTCGACCGCCTGGGACGCCGCCGAGCTGCGCGCCGTCATCGACACCTCGCTGAACGCCATGCGTCCGGTCGGCGCCCCCACCACCTGGGTGCTCTCCAACCACGACGTCACCCGGCACGCCACCCGCTTCGCCAACCCGGCCGGCCTCGGCACCCAGATCCGCACCGCGGGGGACCGCGAACTGGGCCTGCGCCGGGCCCGCGCGGCCAGCCTGCTGATGCTGGCGCTTCCCGGATCCGCGTACGTCTACCAGGGCGAGGAGCTCGGCCTGCCCGACGTCACCGACCTGCCGGACGAGGCCCGCCAGGACCCGTCGTTCTTCCGGGCCGAGGGTCAGGACGGCTTCCGCGACGGCTGCCGCGTCCCGATCCCGTGGACCCGGGAGGGCAGCAGCTACGGCTTCGGCGCGGGCGGCAGTTGGCTCCCGCAGCCCACCGGCTGGGGCGAGCTGAGCATCGAGGCCCAGACCGGCGCGGCCGGCTCCACCCTGGAGCTGTACCGGGCCGCGATCGCCGCCCGCCGGGTGCACCCGGGGCTCGGCGCCGGAACCGAGGTGGAGTGGCTGGACGGCCCCGAGGGCGTGCTGGTCTTCGCCCGTCCCGGCTTCGTCTGCACCGTCAACACGACGGGCGTCCCGGTCCGCGTCCCCGTGCGCGGCACCGTCCTGCTGTCGAGCTCCCCGGTCGTCGCCGACGGTGCCGAGATCGAGCTGCCCGCGGACACCACGGTGTGGTGGACGGTGTGACCGTCCCCCCGCCCAGGGCCGGCAGCGCGCTGCGGCTCTCGGACATCGCCGGCCAGGCGTCCGTCAGCGAGGCGACCGTCAGCCGGGTGCTCAACGGCAAGCCGGGCGTCGCGGACACCACGCGTCAGCGGGTGCTCGCGGCGCTCGACATCCTGGGCTACGAGCGCCCCGTGAGGCTGCGGCAGCGCAGTGCCGGGCTGATCGGACTGGTGACGCCCGAGCTCACCAACCCGATCTTCCCGGCGTTCGCTCAGTCCGTCGAACAGGTCCTGGCGGGCCACGGCTACACCCCGGTGCTCTGCACCCAGCTGCCGGGCGGCGCCACCGAGGACGAGCTCGTCGAGCAGCTCGTCGAACGCGGCGTCGGCGGGATCGTTTTCCTCTCCGGACTGCACGCCGACACCTCGGCCGACCCGGCGCGCTATGCCGCGCTGACCGACCGCGGCGTGCCGTTCGTGCTGATCAACGGCTACAACGAGCGCATCAGTGCCCCGTTCGTCTCGCCCGATGACAACGCTGCCGTGCGGATGGCCGTGGGGCATCTCGCCGAGCTGGGCCACCGCCGGGTCGGTCTGGCGATCGGACCGCAGCGCTATGTGCCCTCCCGCCGCAAGCGGGACGGCTTCGTGGACGCCGCTGTCTCCCTGCTGGGCCTGGACCGCGAGGACGCCGAGAACCTGGTCTGCTCCACGCTGTTCAGCGTCGAGGGCGGTCAGGTGGCGGCCGGTGCGCTGCTGGACCAGGGATGCACGGGCATCGTCTGCGGAAGCGACCTGATGGCGCTCGGCGTCGTGCGGGCCGCCCGGGACCGCGGCCTCGACGTGCCGCGTGATGTGTCCGTGGTGGGCTTCGACGACTCGCAGCTCATCGCCTTCACCGACCCGCCGCTGACGACGGTGCGCCAGCCCGTGCAGGCGATGGCGGCGGCCGCGGTGGGCGCGCTGCTGGAGGAGATCGGCGGGAGCCCCGTCCAGCGCACGGAGTACGTGTTCCAGCCGGAGTTGGTGGTACGGGGTTCGACGGCGGCGCTGCGCAGCGCCTGAACGGGTGTGGAATCGGGGCCGGGTCCGGAGGGGGGACCCGGCCCCGACGCGCGTCCTGCTGGGCCGGGGCGCGGCCGGTCACAGCCCTCAGCCCGCCCCGTCACCCTCCTTGAAGAGCCTGACCGTGCTGAGGATCTGACGGATCGTGGTGTCGGACACCTCGTCGGGCACCCCGTGCGCCCCGAGGTAGGTCCAGGACACGAAGTCGCCCGCCGCGTTGTTGAAGGCGAACGTCATCGCCTTGCCGTCGGTGTCGCACTTTCCCTTCTTCGGTGTCCCGGACGATGTGACGGTCACGAGGCTGCCTTCGACGCCGGCCTTCGTCCGGTACGACTGGGGCTCACTGATGGTGAGACGGGTTCTGTCGGGCTGGGTGTACGCGCCGTAGACCCAGGTCTTCGCCGTGTCCTCGGCGGCCTCGGCGGTACTCTTCGCCCCCTTCTCCCCGGTGGTGCCGGTCGAGGCGAGCGAGGTGTTCTCCTCGTCGCCGTTCTTGTTGTCGTCGGACGTGCACCACTTCTCCTTGAGGACCGCCGGGGCCATCATCGCGACCAGCGGCTTCTCCTCGGGGTCGTCGTCCTCCGCGACGTAGCTGACCCAGCTCTCGGACTGCCGCGCCCAGGAGGCGGGCACGTCGAAGGTGATGCCGCGCTTGGCGTTGACCACGGTGTTCCAGCCGGGGACGAGCGGGCCCGAACCGCCCTCGGCCGCGGACCGGGCCGTGCCGCCGGGGCTCACCGAGGCCGACGCGGAGGACTTCGCGTCGGCCCGGTCCTTCCCGTCGTCCCCGTCGTCACGGAGCACGAGGAAGCCCGTCACGCCGCAGGCCACGACGACGGCGGCGGACGCCGCCACCGCGGTGATCGCGGTGCGGTTCCGGCGACGTGGCGGTTCGGGTGCCGAACTGACGTAGGTGTCCTGCGGATTCGGCTGTCCGGGGGGCGACTGCTGTCCTTGCCACATGGGCCGGGAGTCTAATCGGGCCTCTTCGGACCGTATGCGGAGCCCTCCGCGCACATCAGGCCAGCAGCGCGCGGGCGTGCTCACGGGCTTCGCGCAGCCAGGACGCCCGGGTCTCGTCGGAGGAGTCGGTGACCGTCCGGAAGACGACCCGGCGCACGTCGGTCACGCCCACATACGGCAGGACACATGCCGACCAGATCCGGTCCAGCGGATCACCGAACTCGGCCGCCTCGCGCTCGGCGGGAGTGTCGGAGGTGTTCAGGACGAGGGCCCGGCCGGCCTTCAGCAGCCCCTGCGGCTCCCCGTCCGACGAACCCAGCTTGTAGGCGACGCCCGGCACCATCACGCGCTGCACCCACCCCGTGAGGACCGCGGGCGGCATGCCCCACCAGTTGGGGTGCACGAACACCATGGCGTCGAGCGTGGCCACCTCGGCCCGGTGCGCCGCCAGCTGGGCATCCGGGGTGTCCGCGGCGGACCGCACCGTCTCCGTCTCGTCGGCGGTCAGTCCGGGTGCGAATCCCTCCGCGCAGAGGTCGTGCGCCCGTACGTCGGAACCCCGGTCGCGGAGCTCCTGCACCACGGCGTCGAACACCGCGTGGTTGAAGCTTCCGGGCCGTGGATGTGCGAGGTAGACCCCGGTACGCACCATGACATTCCCCCAAGGACGTCGAACGCGGTCGTCGGCCGGGGGCGTGGAGCAGCCCCCCGCTCGGCGTCCATCATGACGGGCGGGGCGCTGCTGGGGAAAAGGGGGCCGTACGGCGGCGGCGGACAGGCCCTGCCACGCACACGAGGGGCACCGGGGATCGACCCGGACGGGTCGGCGGGGAGTGTGACCCCCAGGTGCCCCTCTTGTACGTGACCGGCCCGGCCGGCCGGGCGCGTGGGGCCCGGGTAACGGGACCCCCGGCCGACCGGACCGGAGTCGGGAGAAACGTAACAGCGTTGCAATGTCTTGCGTAAGTCCTTGCAGGAAGAAATCTCCAGTATTTCGTGGATGTGAGCAGCTGATGTCCAAAGGGTTGACCGGAACCTGACGGGCTCGTACGGTCTCCCCGCGGCAAGGTTTGCATTCTTGCAGCAAGAACATTCAGGAGCCTTGAGGGCAGGGCGCGTTGTCGTACGAGGCTGCGAGGCCTCGGGTCACCTCGGATCGGAGAGCGGACGCGGTCCGGTGCGTGCGGGCCAGGGCGTGGCCGCCCGGTCGGAGGTGACCCGAAGCCTCGGTACCGTCACCCGTGTTTCCCCCACCGCAGGAGGAAAATATGGCCAGCAGACCCCTGTCTGCCGCGCTCGCCCTGATAGCGGGCGCCGCCGCCCTCGTGGTCCCCGCCACGAACGCGCAGGCCTCAGCTCCGGGCACCAAGGACGTCACCGCCGTCCTCTTCGAGTGGAAGTTCGACTCCGTCGCCAAGGCGTGCACGGACTCCCTCGGCCCGGCCGGCTACGGCTACGTACAGGTCTCGCCGCCCCAGGAGCACATCCAGGGCGGGCAGTGGTGGACCTCGTACCAGCCGGTGAGCTACAAGATCGCCGGACGGCTCGGCGACCGCACCTCGTTCGCGAACATGGTGAGCACCTGCCACGGCGCGGGCGTCAAGGTCGTCGCCGACTCGGTCATCAACCACATGTCGGCCGGTTCCGGCACGGGCACGGGCGGGTCCTCGTACAGCAAGTACGACTACCCCGGCCTCTACTCGGTCAGCGACATGAACGACTGTCAGTCGAACATCAGCAACTACGGCGACCGTGCCAACGTCCAGAACTGCGAACTCGTCGGCCTGGCCGACCTGGACACCGGTGAGGACTACGTACGCGGCAGGATCGCCGGTTATCTCAACGACCTGCTCTCGCTCGGCGTCGACGGATTCCGCATAGACGCGGCCAAGCACATGCCCGCCGCCGACCTCGCCAACATCAAGTCCCGGCTGAGCAACTCCGGCGTCTACTGGAAGCAGGAGGCGATCTACGGCGGCGGCGAGGCCGTCTCGCCCGACGAGTACGCCGGCACCGGCGACGTCCAGGAGTTCCGCTACGCCCGCAGCCTCAAGCAGGTCTTCAACAGCGAGAACCTCGCCAACCTGAAGAACTTCGGCGAGGGCTGGGGCTTCATGTCCTCCTCGAAGGCCGCGGTCTTCGTCGACAACCACGACACCGAGCGCAACGGCGAGACGCTGAACTACAAGAGCGGCGCCGGCTACACGCTCGCCAACGTGTTCATGCTGGCCTGGCCCTACGGCTCGCCCGACGTGCACTCCGGATACGAGTGGTCGGACAAGGACGCCGGTCCGCCGAGCGGCGGCACGGTGAACGCCTGCTTCAGCGACGGCTGGAAGTGCCAGCACGCCTGGCGCGAGATCTCCTCCATGGTCGGCTTCCGCAACACCGCCCGCGGTGAGGCCGTCACCAACTGGTGGGACAACGGCGGCGACCAGATCGCCTTCGGCCGTGGCTCCAAGGCATACGTCGCCATCAACCACGAGAACTCCTCGCTGACCCGTACGTTCCAGACCTCGCTGCCCTCCGGCGACTACTGCGACATCCAGTCCGGCAACGGCGTCACGGTCAACGGCTCCGGCCAGTTCACCGCCACGCTCGGCGCCCACACGGCTCTCGCCCTCCAGACCGGCGCCCGCACGTGCACCGGAGGCGGCACCGACCCGACGGACCCGACCGACCCCGGCACGGGCACGTCCGGAGCCTCCTTCGGCGTCAACGCCACGACCCAGCTCGGCCAGAACATCTACGTCACAGGCAACCAGTCCGCCCTCGGCAACTGGAACCCGGCGGCCGCGCCGAAGCTGGACCCGGCCACGTACCCCGTCTGGAAGCTCGACGTGAGCCTGCCGGCCGGTACGACGTTCGAGTACAAGTACGTCCGCAAGGACGCGAGCGGCAACGTCACCTGGGAGAGCGGCGCCAACCGCACAGCCACGGTGCCGTCCTCCGGCAAGGTCACCCTGACCGCCGACGTCTGGCGCAGCTGACCCCCTCCGCCCCACCCACCGGACGGGCCCTCACCGGCCCGTCCGGCCCTGCACACGCACCCCCTCCGAGGAGAACCCGAGTGATACGTCCGTCCCTGCGCGTGCCCGCGCGAAGAACGGCACCCGCCGTCGTCGCGGCCGCCCTGTGCGCGGCCCTCGTGCCCGCGCTGCCCGCTGCCGCGGCCAGGCCGCCCGCCGCGCCGTCGGACGCCAGGCTGGCGGCCCAGCCCGCCCGGCACGACCTGACCCGCGAGCAGTTCTACTTCGTCATGCCCGACCGCTTCGCCAACGGCGACACCGGCAACGACAGGGGCGGGCTGACCGGTTCGCGGCTGGAGACCGGGTACGACCCCACCGACAAGGGCTTCTACCAGGGCGGCGACCTCAAGGGGCTGACCGACCGGCTCGACTACATCAAGGATCTCGGCACCACCGCCATCTGGCTCGCCCCGATCTTCAAGAACCGGCCCGTCCAGGGCACCGGCAAGGACGCCTCGGCCGGCTACCACGGCTACTGGATCACCGACTTCACCCAGGTCGACCCGCACTTCGGTACCAACGCCGACCTGACGAAGCTGATCGAGCGGGCCCACCGCAAGGGCATGAAGGTCTTCTTCGACGTCATCACCAACCACACCGCCGACACCGTCGACTACGCCGAGAAGACCTACGGCTACAAGCCCAAGGGCGCCTACCCGTACCTCGACCGCGACGGCCGGCCCTTCGACGACGCCGCCGGCATGGCGAAGGCCGACGCCGACTCCTTCCCGTACAAGCCGGTCACCACCGGCGGGAAGACGCCGTCCTGGCTCAACGATCCGACGATGTACCACAACCGCGGTGACTCGACGTATGCCGGCGAGTCCACCACCTACGGCGACTTCTCCGGGCTCGACGACCTGTGGACCGAGCGGCCCGAGGTCGTCTCCGGCATGGAGAAGATCTACGAGAAGTGGGTCCGCGACTTCGACATCGACGGTTTCCGGATCGACACCGTCAAACACGTCGACCTGGACTTCTGGACCCAGTGGGCGACCGCGCTCGACACCTACGCGGCCAGGCACGGCCGCAAGGACTTCTTCATGTTCGGCGAGGTCTACTCCGCCGACACCGCGATCACCTCGCCCTACGTCACGCAGGGCCGTCTGGACGCGACGCTCGACTTCCCCTTCCAGGAAGCGGCCCGCCAGTACGCCTCCCAGGGCGCCCCGGCCTCGAAGCTCGCCGCCGTCTTCGGTGACGACTACCGGTACACCACCGACAAGGCCAACGCCTACGAGCAGGTGACCTTCCTCGGCAACCACGACATGGGCCGCATCGGGACCTTCCTGAAGCAGGACAACCCGAAGGCCGATGACGCCGAACTGGTCAAGCGCGCGGGGCTCGCCAACGAGCTGATGTTCCTCAGCCGCGGGAACCCCGTCGTCTACTACGGCGACGAGCAGGGCTTCACGGGCGCCGGCGGCGACAAGGACGCCCGGCAGACCATGTTCGCCTCGAAGACCGCGGACTACCTCGACGACGACGAACTGGGCACGGACCGCACGCACGCCTCCGACGCGTACGACACGAGCCACCCGCTCTACCGGTCCATCGCCGCGCTCTCCGAGCTGACCGCGGAGAACCCGGCCCTGCGCGACGGCGTCCAGACCGAGCGGTACTCCGAGGGCTCCGTCTACGCCTTCTCCCGCACGGACCCCGAGCGCAGCAACGAGTACGTCGTCGCCACCAACAACGGCACCGCGGCCAAGACCGTCGAGCTGTCCACCGAGTCCGCCGGAATGGACTTCCGTACGCTGTACGGCGGTTCCGGCACGGTCCGCAGCGGCGCCGACAAGAAGATCACCGTCACCGTCCCGGCGTTGTCCAGCATCGTGCTCCGTGCCGCGAAGACCCTGAACGCCCCCGCGGCCAGGCCCTCGATCACGCTGAAGGCGCCGGCCGCCGGCGCCACCGGCACCGTCGAGCTCACCGCCGACGTCGACGGCGGCTCCCTCAACCGGGTCGTGTTCGCCGCCCAGACCGGCAACGGCAAGTGGACCACCCTCGGCACCGCCGACCACGCCCCGTACAAGGTCACCCAGACCATCGGCGACACCGTCGCCGCCGGAACACCGCTGCGCTACAAGGCCGTCGTCGTCGACCGCACCGGCCGCACCGCGAGTGCGCTCGCCGCGTCGGCCGCAGGACAGGCGCCCGCCCCGGCGAAGCCCGTCGCCGTCGAACGCGACTACGCCGTCGTCCACTACAAGCGCGCGGACGGCGACTACGACGGCTGGCAGGTCAAGTCCGGCGACACCACCGCCGCGTTCGCCGGCCGGGACGCCTACGGCGCCTTCGCCTGGATCAAGGTGCCCGAGGGGGCATCGGCGGTCCCGTACACCGTGGAGAAGGCCGGCACCGCCGACGGCGCCGAGCGCACCGTCGACCTCGCGCGGACCGGGCAGGTCTGGATCGAGCAGGGCAAGGACGGCCAGGCCGACACCGCCCCCGACGGCGCCTACCCCGCCCCGGACGCCACCAAGGCCGTCCTGCACTACTACCGGGCCGACGGCGACTACGAGGGCTGGGGACTGCACACCTGGACCGGAGCCAAGGAACCCACCGACTGGTCCAAGCCGCTCCAGCCGGTGAAGAAGGACGCCTCGGGCCTCACCTTCGAGGTCCCGCTCGCCGACGGGGCCACCGCGCTCAGCTACATCCTGCACCGCGGTGACGAGAAGGACCTGCCCAGCGACCAGTCGCTCGACCTCGCCACCTACGGCCACGAGGTCTGGATGCTCGGCGGCAAGGCCGGCTACCTGCTCCCGCAGACCGGCGGCGTCCCCACCCCCGACCTCACGAAGGCCGAGGCGCAGTGGATCGACTCCGACACCGTCGTGTGGAAGGTGAAGGCCACCGGGGCCACCAGCCAGCAGCTCGTCTACGCGCAGAACGGCGGCATCTCCGTCGTCGACGGCGCCCTGACCGACGAGGGCCAGTGGCTGCGGCTCGGCCCGTCCGCGCTGACCGACGCGCAGAAGGCGAAGTACCCGCACCTCAAGGACTACCCGGCCTTCACCGTCGACGCCCGTGACCGGGACCGGGTCCGCGAGGCCCTGCGTGGCCAGCTGATCGCCACCCAGCGCGCGGCCAACGGCGCCCTCCTCGCAGCCACCGGCGTGCAGAGCGCCGGTGTGCTGGACGACGTCTACGGGGCGAAGGCGAGCGGCGCCTCGCTCGGCCCCGTCTTCCGTGACGGCCGCCCCACCCTGTCCGTCTGGGCGCCCACCGCCCGGACCGTCTCGCTCGAACTGGACGGCAGGACCGTCCCGATGCGGCGCGACGACCGCACCGGCGTGTGGTCCGTCACCGGCAGCAGGAGCTGGAACGGCAAGCCGTACCGGTACGCCGTGAGCGTCTGGGCACCCACCGTCCAGAAGCTCGTCACCAACAAGGTCACCGACCCCTACTCCACCGCCCTGACCACCGACTCCGCCCGGAGCCTCGTGGTCGACCTCCACGACCGGGACCTCGCGCCCAAGGGCTGGAGCGGGCTGGCCAAGCCCGCCGCGGTGCCGCTGCGCGACGCCCAGATCCAGGAACTGCAGATCCGCGACTTCTCGATCGCGGACCCCACCTCGAAGCACCCCGGTGAGTACCTCGCCTTCACCGACACCCGCTCGGACGGGATGAAGCACCTCAAGGAACTCGCCCGCTCCGGCACCAACTACGTCCACCTGCTGCCCGCCTTCGACATCGGCACCATTCCCGAGAAGAAGAAGGACCAGCAGAAGCCGGCCTGCGACCTCTCCGTCTACGCCCCCGACTCCGAGGAGCAGCAGGCCTGCGTGGCGAAGGCCGCCGCGAAGGACGCCTTCAACTGGGGTTACGACCCGCTGCACTACACCGTTCCCGAGGGCAGTTACGCCTCCGACCCCGACGGCACCAGGCGCACGGTCGAGTTCCGGCAGATGGTGCAGGGCCTCAACGGCGCCGGTCTGCGGACCGTCATGGACGTCGTCTACAACCACACCGTCGCCTCGGGCCAGGACGACAAGTCCGTACTCGACAAGATCGTGCCCGGCTACTACCAGCGCCTCCTGGAGGACGGCACCGTCGCCACCTCCACCTGCTGCGCCAACACCGCGCCCGAGAACACCATGATGGGCAAGCTCGTCGTGGACTCCGTCGTCACCTGGGCCAAGGAGTACAAGGTCGACGGCTTCCGTTTCGACCTGATGGGCCACCACCCCAAGGCCAACATCCTGGCCGTCCGCAAGGCGCTCGACGCGCTGACCGTGGCCAGGGACGGCGTCGACGGCAAGAAGATCATCCTGTACGGAGAGGGGTGGAACTTCGGCGAGATCGCCGACGACGCCCGCTTCGTCCAGGCCACCCAGAAGAACATGGCCGGTACCGGCATCGCCACCTTCTCCGACCGGGCCCGCGACGCCGTGCGCGGCGGCTCCCCGTTCGACGAGGACCCGGGCGTGCAGGGCTTCGCCACCGGTCTCTACACCGACCCCAACACCTCGGCGGCCAACGGCACCGAGGCCGAGCAGAAGGCCCGGTTGCTCCACTACCAGGACCTGATCAAGGTCGGACTCACCGGCAACCTCGCCGACTACACCTTCACCGACACCTCCGGCGCCACCGTCAAGGGCTCCGGCGTCGACTACAACGGAGCCCCGGCCGGATACGCCGCGGTCCCCGGTGACGCCCTCGCCTACTCCGACGCCCACGACAACGAGACCCTGTACGACGCGCTCGCCTTCAAGCTCCCGGCGGGCACCTCGGCAGCAGACCGGGCCCGCATGCAGGTCCTCGCCATGGCGACGGCGACCCTCTCGCAGGGCCCCTCGCTCTCGCAGGCCGGCACCGACCTGCTGCGCTCCAAGTCGCTGGACCGCAACTCCTTCGACAGCGGCGACTGGTTCAACGCCCTGCACTGGGACTGCCGCGCGGGCAACGGCTTCGGCCGCGGACTGCCGCCCGCCGCGGACAACAAGGCCAAGTGGTCCTACGCCAAGCCCCTGCTCGCCGACCCGGCGATCAGCCCCGGCTGCGCGCAGATCGACGGCGCCTCGGCCGCGTACCAGGACCTGCTGACCATCCGCGCCACGGAGAAGGACTTCGATCTCTCCACCGCCGGACAGGTGCAGTCCACGCTCTCCTTCCCGCTCTCCGGCAAGGACGAGACGCCCGGCGTGATCACCATGCGGCTCGGCAAGCTGGTCGTCGTCCTCAACGCGGCGCCCGGCGCCACCACCCAGAAGGTCGCCTCCCTGGCCGGAAAGAACTACGCCCTGCACCCCGTCCAGGCGGCGGGCGCGGATCTTACCGTCAAGAGGTCCACGTACGAGAGGAGTTCGGGAAGCTTCACCGTTCCGGGGCGCACGGTGGCGGTGTTCTCGCTGCGCTGACCCGCATCGGGACTACCGTGTGGGCAGCCGCCGGGGAGAGCCGCAGCACCACACTCCCGGGCGCGCTCTCCCACTCCACCCGGCCGGTCCCGGCCCCCCTTCCCGTACGGCACCGGCGTCGAACGCCTGCCGGTGCCGTACGAGGGCGCAGGGGGCCGGGACCGGCCGCTCCACCTGGTCAGCGACGGTGACGATGGCGAGCAACATTCCCGAGGAGACCACGAGTTTCGTCGGACGCGAGGCGGAACTCGGCCGGATCGAGCACGCCCTCGCCACCGGCCGGCTGGTCACCCTCACCGGCACCGGCGGGGTCGGCAAGACACGGCTCGCGGTCCGCGCCGCCGGACGGGCGGGCCCCGGATACCGCGACGGCGTCCGGTGGGCCGACCTCGCCCCGCTCCACGACGACGAACTGCTCCTGGCCACCGTCTCCGACGCGGTCGGTCTCAGCGACCACACCCTGCGGATGCCCATCGACGTCCTGTGCGAATGGCTCGCCGACAAAGAGATCCTGCTCGTCCTGGACTCCTGCGAACACCTGCGCCCCGCCTGTGCGCACCTCCTCGGCGAGATCCTCACGACCTCGCCCGGCCTCACCGTCCTCGCCACCAGCAGACAGCCCCTGGACATCAGGGGCGAGCAGGCCGTCGCCGTGGAGCCGCTGCCCGTCGACGGTACGGCCGACGCCCTCACCCTCTTCCACGAGCGCGCGGCCGCGGCCGCCCCCTGCACGCCCCTCGACGAGCCCGGCACCCTCGCGGCCGCGGCCGAGATCTGCCGACGCCTCGACGGCATCCCCCTCGCCATCGAGCTCGCCGCCGCGGGCATCGGACGCCACAGCGCCCAGGAGATCGCCGGGCGGCTCGGCTCCCGCCTCGACGTGTTCGCCGATGCCACGCTCCGGCCAACGCGCCACCGCACGCTGCGCACCACCATCGGCTGGTCCCACGAACTGTGCACGCCGCTGGAACGGCTGCTCTGGGCGCGGCTCGCCGTACTGCGCGGCGACTTCGACGAACGCACGGCCGCCGCCGTCTGCGCCGGGGGACCGCTCACAGCCGACGCGGTCCCGGCGGCCCTGAGCGCCCTGGTCGCCAAGTCGGTCGTCGCCCGCGACGGCGAACGCCACCGCATGCTGGACACGCTGCGCGAGTACGGCCGGATGTGGCTCGCCGAACTGGGCGAGGAACGTGCGGCCGCCGACCGGCATGCCGCCTGCTTCCTCCAGCTGGCCCGGGCCGCCCACGCGGGCTGGACCGGTGACGACCAGATCCACTGGTACCACCGGATCGCCGAATCGCACGCCGACCTGTGCGCCGCCCTCGACCACCTCCTTGCCCACGACCCCGACGCCGCCCAGGAGATGGCCGGCCGGATCGGCTTCTTCTGGTGCTGCTGCGGCCACCTCGCGCAGAACCGGGGCTACGCCCAGCGCGCCCTGGACGCCGGGCCCTCCACAGGCCCCCACCGCACCCGTGTCCTGTGGGTGCTCGGCATCTGCGTCCTGCTCCAGGGCGACTACCCGGCCGCCGAACGGATCGGTGAGGAGTGTGTACGGGCGGCGGCGGACGACGGCACCGACGAGGGACTCCTTGCCGCCGCCTATCTGCGAGGCCTCACCCATCTGATGACCGGGGAGCCGGAGAAGGGGCTGCGCGAGGCCGACCGGGCCCTGCGCACCACCGGGTCCGGCACCCCGCTCGAAACCGCGTACCGGCTGCGCTGCCACCTGATCACCGTCTTCGCCCTCACCGGCCTCGGCCGGCTGGACGAGGCGGCCGAGGCGGCCGTCGTCCTGCGCGCGGCCTGCGAGGCCAGGGACGAGTGCTGGACCCTGAGCTACGTCGACTACCAGCTGGCCCTGATCTCCCTGCTCCAGGACCGCGCGGAGGCTGCCGCCGCGCATGCCCGGTCCATGCTCGCGGGCAAGCGCAGGCTCCGCGACAGATTCGGCATCGCGCTCGGCCTGGACCTCCTGGCCGCCGCGATCGCCGCCCAGGGCGAAGGAGCGCTGGCCGCCCGGGTGTACGGCACGGGACAGGTCTACTGGCGCATGGTCGGCCACCCCCAGCGAGGCACCCCGGAACTGGGCCCCCTGCGCGCGGCCTGCGAACGCCGGGCCCGCGAGGCCGTGGGCGACGCCGCCTACCGGCGCGCCTTCGAACTGGGCCGCTCCGACAGTGCGGAGGCAGGCCTGGCCCAGGCACTCCACGGCGAACTGCTCACATAGTGAATCGCGCTTGTGCGCCCTCCCCGGCCGGGGAAAGGTAGGGGCGATCGCCGTCCGTGTCCATCGTCCCGCGCCAGCCAGGAGACCGTCATGCCGCAGATCACCGTCGACTACTCCGCCGAACTCGACGGCACGTTCGACCGCTCCGGCTTCGCGGGCGCCCTGCACCCGCTGATCGCCGAGACGGTCACCACGAAGATCGCCGCCTGCAAGACCCGCTTCCGCAGGGTCGAGGAGTCCGTGGTCGCGGACGCGCCGAGTGGCGACGCGATCGTGCACATCGACATCGCGCTGCTGCCGGGCCGGACCCCCGAGATCCGGGCACAGCTCACCGAGTCCGTACTGGAGCTGCTGGCCGCACACATCCGGCCGGCCGAGGGGCTGGCCCTCCACCTCTCGGCCGAGACCCGCGACCTCGACCCGTCCTACCGCAAGCGCTGAGTCACCGACGCTGCGGCGGCACGGCCGGCACGGCGGGCGCCAGTGAGGAGAGCCGCACCAGCAGATCTCCGAACGGCCCGTCCGCCGGCTCCTGCGCGAGGACCCGCAGCACGACGCCCGCCATCTCCTCGTTGTACGCGGCGCTCACGGCGGCCAGCGCCGCGAAGTCGTGCACCAGCTGCAACTCCAGCTCCGTACGCGGGATGCGCCGCCCGTCCAGCCACATCAGGGCAGTCGACTCGGCGAGCGAGACCCAGGACCTGACGACCAGCTCCAGCCGGGCCGGCGGTTCCTCGACGCCCAGATGGGCCAGGATCTGCTCGCAGGCCGCCTGGCGCACCCCGTCGATCATCGCGTTCGCCGTCGAGGAACCCACCGCCGGGCCGCCCCGCATGAGGGCCGCGAACCCGGGACCGTGGTCGTCCACGAAGTCGAAGAACCGCCCCATGACCCGCAACAGCCTGGCCCCCAGGGGTCCTTCGCGCGGCTCCAGGAAGCGGGCCGCGAGCTCGTCGGCCGCCCGCCGCAGCGCTGCCTCGTACAGGCTCTGCTTGCCCGGGAAGTAGTGGTAGACCAGAGGTCGGGAGATCCCGGCCGCAGCGGCGATCTCGTCGATCGACACCTCGTCCGGGGACCGGTGACTGAACAACTCCAGCGCGACGCCGATCAACTGCTGCCTGCGCTCCTCGACGCCCATCCTGCGCCGCACCCCGGTCGTCATGGGGAACAGGGTACCGACCGGTGGGTCCGGTGCCCGACTACAGGTCCAGCACCAGTCGCCCGCTGCGGCACCGCGACACACAGATCAGCATCGACTCCTTCCGCTCCGCGTCCGTCAGCAGGTCGTCCCGGTGCTCGACCTCGCCCTCCAGGACCCGCTGGCGGCACGTACCGCAGAAGCCCTGCTCGCAGGAGTACGAGACGTGCGGCACCTCGGCGCGTACTGCGGCGAGCACCGACTGGCCGGCCGCGACCGGCACGGTGCGGCCCGAGCGGCGCAGCTCCAGCTCGAAGGGGGCCGACCCGGCGGCGTCCGGGCCCGGTGCGGAGAACCGCTCCAGGTGCAGGGTGCAGCCGGGCGGGAGCGCGGCCTCGACCGCGTCCATCAGGGGCTCCGGACCGCAGCAGTGGACCGCCGTGCCCTCGGCCGCGTCCGCGAGGGCAGCCGCGATGTCCGGGTGACCCGCCTCGTCCTGAGGGACGACGGTGACCCGGTCGCCGTCGGCGCCGAGCTTCTCGAGCTCGGCCAGGAACGGCATCGTCGCCCGGCTGCGGCCCCCGTACAGCAGCCGCCAGTCGGCCCCCGACGCTGCCAGCGCGCGCAGCATCGGCAGGACCGGCGTGATGCCGATGCCCCCGGCGACGAAGAGGTAGGAGGGCGCGTCGGCCAGCGGGAAGCGGTTGCGAGGGCCGCGGACCTCGACCTCCTGGCCTTCGTGGAGCAGGGCGTGCACCTCGCGCGAGCCACCCCGGCCGTCCTCGGCCAGCCGGGTCGCCACGGTGTACGTGCCGCGGTCGGCCGGGTCGCCGCACAGCGAGTACTGGCGGACCAGACCGGACGGCAGCACCAGGTCGAGATGCGCGCCGGGCTGCCAGGACGGCAGGTCCGGGCCCTCCAGCCGGAGCTGCACGACGCCGTCCGCCGGGGTGGTCCGCTCGGTGACCAGCAGCCGCCGGCCGGTGGTGGAACGGCGCTGTGCCCGGCCGGACACGGGTTCGTCCAGCGCGGGCAGCGGCCACAGCGGGGACTTCTCGATGCGCCGGCGCATCGCCCGCCTGGCGAGCAGCGCGGTTCCGGCCAGCACGGCGACGGTACGCAGTCGCGGGAGGGGGAAGGGACGCTGCATGGTCAACGGGCTTCCGTCGTACGGGCCTCGGCCGCGACCGCGGCGGGCGAGTGGGCGAGGTAGTCGACGGCCTGCGCCGTGCTGCCCTCCTGGGAGGGGTGGTACGTACGGCTCAGATAGCGCGGGATGGACCGCAGCATCGCAGGGGTGCTGGGCAGGGTGCCGCGCCGGCCGCTGCGGTAGAACTGGCCGAAGGACGCCTTGCCGGCCGGCAGGCTCGGGTCGTTCTCCATGAAGAACCGGGCGCCGCGCTGCCAGAGGAAGAACAGTGCGGAGAACGCCGTCGCCCAGGTCCGTACCCGCCGCCGGTACCCGCCGTCGACGTGCATGAACACATCGAAGGCGACCGAGCGGTGTTCGACCTCCTCGGCGCCGTGCCAGCGCAGCAGGTCCAGCATCGTGGGATCGGCGCCGCGCCGGTCCAGCTCGTCGGCGTTCAGGATCCAGTCGCCGAGGAACGCGGTGTAGTGCTCGATCGCCGCGATCGTCGCCACCCGCTCCAGCAGCCACCATCTGCGCGCCCGGCCCGGCGGCAGCGTCCGGTCGCCGAGCAGCTTCTCGAAGAGCCAGTCGACCTGGGCGGTGTACGGGGCCGGGTCGAGGCCCAGGTCCTTCAGGTGCGGGAGCACGTCGTCGTGGGCCTGGGAGTGCATCGCCTCCTGGCCGATGAACCCGATGACGTCCTGCCGCAGTTGCTCGTCGTGGATGTAGGGGAGCACCTGGCGGTACACGTGGATGAACCAGCGTTCCCCGGCCGGGAGCAGCAGGTGGAGCACGTTGATGGTGTGTGTGGTGAACGGATCGCCCGGCACCCAGTGCAGGGGCGTCCTGTCCCATGCGAAGGACACCCGACGGGCCTTGAGATGGGCCCGTTCCGAGGCCACGGCCGCTGGCTGCGTGTTAGACATGTTGTCAATGTACTGAGCGGTACGGCCGGGGACTAGGGGCATGCATGCCATGAATTCCCGAGCCGGCGGCCGGCCGTCGCGCCGCTGAGCTCAGCGCAGTGCCCCGATCCGGCGGCCGTCCGCCAGCCGCCCGTGCAACTGGGCCCGGTCGCCCGCCCCGGCCGGCACCGCCAGCAGCCGCCCCCGCGCCCGGCCCGTCACCCCGCCGGACGTGGTGAGCGATGCGAACTGCTCGCTGCCCGCCGCGAGTACGTACCACCGGCCGCCGCGCGACTTCCACAGCACGCCCGCCAGCACCCGCGGTGCCCGCGTCCCGCACTCCGGCACGTCCTCGGCCCGCGCCGCGACCACCCCCGGCGGCCCGCTCCCGGACGGCGGACCGGACGGGGCCTGGAACTGGGCGAGGACCCTGCTCCCCGTGCCCCGCCAGGTCTCGGCCCGGGTGCACAGCCACTGGGCCGTGCCGTTTCCCTCGGGCAGCGGCTGAGACGCGTACACCCAGGAGTTGACCGCACGCACCCCGTGCGAGCGCACGGCCGCCAGCAGGCAGGCGGTCCGCGCCCAGCTCTCGTACTCCGCGCGCCCCGAGACGTCGTGCGGCCGTGCCGGCGGGCCCGAGGTCAGCCGGGCCGGGGCGAGTTCACCGAGGTCCGTCACCAGCCGCACCGCCTCGGCGTCGGCCAGTTCGACCGCGTACCAGGACCGGCAGCCGGGTGCGGTCGCCGGGCCGGCCGGCGGGTCGGTCACGCCGTCGGGGGAGCGGTGCAGCGTGCGCGGCTCACGGGCCGGCGCGAGCAGATCCCGTACGCGCACCTGCCGCACCCAGGGCGCCGTCAGATAGCGGACCGACCCACCCGCCCGCGCCACCACCAGGGCGCCGGCCGACGTCGCGTCCGCCCCGTCCACGCGGGCGAAGTCGAGCGCCGCGCCCTCGGACGGATCGGCGTCACGGGGCTCCGCGTACCGCACGACACGCAGTCCGTCGTAGAAGAGCACCACCGCGGACGCGCCCACCTCGCCCGCGTACAACAGCTGCGCCGTTCCCATCGGCGGTCCGACCGGCGTCCGCGGCGTCGCCGACGTCCGCACGCTCCCGCCCGGCCGCGCCCACACCCGCAGCGCCCGCCGCAGCAGCCGGATGTCCTCGGTGCGGTCGCCCCGGGTGGGCCAGGCGGTGAAGTCGGTACGCGGCGAGCGCTGCCAGTACGTCGCCGGCACCCGCCGCAACGCTCCTGGGTCCAAGGCCTCCTCCGCGGCCGGATTGCGGGTGTACAGGGGAGCGGACGGGTCGCCCCGGCCCCAGCCCTCGCCCGGCAGGCCCAGCAGCGCCCCGCACACGAGCAGAGCGGCGACACCGGCCAGCGCCGCCCGGACGTACCTGCGGCGGCGTGGCAGATCCGGCGG
This sequence comes from Streptomyces sp. NPDC005761, assembly GCF_040630635.1. NCBI lineage: Bacteria > Bacillati > Actinomycetota > Actinomycetes > Kitasatosporales > Streptomycetaceae > Streptomyces > Streptomyces sp. NPDC005761. The sequence goes on from NZ_JBEXXX010000015.1 coordinate 87,266, forward strand.
CCGGGCCTGGAGCGAACAGGGGTCGAAACCGGGTGATGCCAGCAGCGCGTGGGCGGCCGGCACCCCGTCCGCCTCCATGAGCGCCGCATGCGGGTCGGCCACCCCGACGTCGCAAAGCACCCGCCGGACCTCCCCGTCGGCCAGTCCCTCCAGACCCCGCAGGACGAACGCGGCCCGCGCCGCCCCGCTCACCGCCGACAGTCGCTGCTCCAGAACGAGTTCATCCGCACCACCGGAGTGCGGGAACAGCCGGAGCCCCCACGCCAGCGGGAGGACGGCCGGGAACTGGGCGCGGCGCGGACGGTGTCGCAGGCGCAGCGGCCGCCCTGCCGCCAGCGCATCCCGCAGCACCTGCCGCCGGACGTAGGCGTAACCCGGATCGGCCGTCTCCGTACGACCGGGGCGGCGCGGCAGCGGAACGGCTCCGCCGTCGGCGGCCCCGGCTCTGCGCGCCGCCTGCAGGGACCGCTGGGCCAGGGCGTGGGCCGTGAGGACGCGCCGGTCGCGGCTCAGTGAGTGCGGCAGGACGAGATAGCCGATCCGGGCCAGCCGCGGGTAGTGCTCGACGAGCGCGGCGCCGGACGGCTCCGCATCGACCCGGGCGGCGGCTGGCGGTACCTCTGGCAGTGGCAGCACGTTCAGCTGAACGAGCGAATCGTGCGATGGTCACTCCGGGTAGGGAACGGGCCCGTCCCGCCCGGGCGTGCGCGGCCTCCTGCCGGCCCCGGCCCCTTCTCGGATTCGGCTGCCGGAACCCGGCCCGAAGCGGCACGATGGCCGGATGACGAAGCGGGGCGGTACGCGAAGGGCGGCACGGGACGCGTGGCGTGCGGCCGCCGTCATGGTCTGCTGCGCGAGCCCGCTCGTGCTCACGGCATGCAGCGGTGGCGGCGACGGGAACGAAACCCCGCCGACCGCCACCGGCACGCTGGAGGAACTCGCCGCGAAGGCGCACTGCGAGCCGAGGCTCCAGACCGACGCACAGGAGCTGCGCCAGGCCAACTGCGCCACGAAGGACGGGCGTTATGTGCTGGCCACCTTCGCGACCGATCGCGGCCAGCGGGAGTGGATCAACGAGGCCAACGACTACGGCGGCTCGTACCTGATCGGCCGCAGATGGGTCGCCGTCTCGGACGCGACGGTGATCGCGGCACTGCGCGGCCGGCTCGGGGGGACGGTGGAGAACGCCTCGCCGCACCACTCGGGAAGTGGCGGCAATGGGGGGAACGAGGCAGGGGACTCCGGTCACCACGGGAGCTGACCGCGCAGGTGTGCGGGGGCGGTAGGCCTTCAGCGGCACTTGCGCCCGTCGTTGATGCAGCTCACCACCTTCCGCATCAGCTTGTCGTCGAAGACGTTGATGAAGTCACCGTGGTCGGTGACGGGCTTGTGCAACTGCTCCGGGAACGAGTCGACGGCGAACCCGGGCCCCGGGGGCACGTCGTACACGATCCGCTGGACCAGCTGCGGGACGGCCCGGAAACCGTTCGGGCACCTCCCGTCGTCCTGCGCGAACGCCACATGGGTGCGGTGGTTCGCGCTGTCGGTGTTCTGCCCGTCCCAGCAGCTCTGGAAGGCGAAGGAACGGACGACCTGGCTGCCCTCGGGGCAGATCGGGTACTTGTCCTCGAGCTGCCGGTTCTCGAACCCGGTGCAGCTCCAGGAGGCGTTGGCGTTGGCGTCGCCGTTGGTGAACGCCTTGGCGTCGCCGGTGATGATGCGCAGGAAGCGCGGCATCGCCGTGACCTTCCCGGTGGGGTTCCCGACGAACTTCAGTGTGACCTGCGACGGGGTCTGGATCTCCCCGATGTTCTGGTCCTTGCCCCCGCCGTCGGCGTCGGCGTCGTTCTCCGCCGCCCCGTTCTGCAGACGCAGCACGGGCCAGTAGTACGTGGACCTGTCGCCCTGGTTGCGACAGGTGGTGTCGCCGGCCGCGAGGTCGTCGTCACCGGAGAAGGCGTCCGTGGCCTGGTTGCCGACGTAGTCGTGCATGTGGTGGGCGCCGTTGGAGACGCCGGGAGCTGCGATGACGTTGTCCGGGTTGAACTTTCCGTTCTGGTTGCGGCCGCACTCGGTGGTGAAGGTGCCGCGCGAGGCGCCGCGGAGCCGGGCCGGCTTGTCGACGTTCGGCTGGACGGACCGGATGTCGACGAAATCGGAGTCCTCGGGCCCGTTGCCGCCCTGGTCCTGGCCCTGATCATCGCCCTGGCCATCACCCTGGCCCTGGTCCTGGCCATCGCCCTGGCCCTGGTCCTGGCCATCGCCCTGGCCCTGGTCCTGGCCCTGGTCGTCTGCGCCGTCGTCCTGGCCGTTCCCGTCGCCCTGCCCGGGGTCGTCGCTCGGGTCCGGCGCGTCCGGCTCGTCGTCCGCGCGCAGGCTGCACGGGGCCAGCGAACCGAGCCCCTCCGGGCGCTCCGCACTCCGTCCTATGGCGGTCACGATGCGGTCGATACTGGCGGTGCGCCGAGCCTTCAACGGGCCGAGCACCGCATTCTGCGCGAGTTGCGGATCCCGGGCCATCCTGTCCCGGCGGTCGGCGAACTCCCGGTAGGCATCGGTGATCTGGGTATCCATGGCGGCCAGTTCACGGTCGACCTCGGCGCGGGCAGGGTCCGGCACCTCGGGGATCTCGTTGACCACTTCGGGGCAGTCGATGGTGGAGGCCTGGCGAGCCGGCTGCCAGTTCCTGGCGTGGGAGGAGCCGGACGAGCCCTCGCCCGCGGAGGCGTAGACGTTGACCGCGGCCAGCCCGCCCCCGCCCAGGATCAGTGCGGTCGAGGCGATGATCGCCCGGTTGGCCAGGGTGGAGCGTTTCTTGCGCGATGTGCGTCCCATGGAACTCCTCGGACTCCTCAGGCTTCGCGGGGGAGAAGCGTGACGTTCCATACGGGGCCGACGCGCGGACCGTTCAACGCGAGGCGGAATTCCTGAGCAGAGCGGGATGCAAGTGTCAGGCGAACTCCGCCAGTTGGGGGTCGATCGGCGCATCCGTCAGCCGGTTGGCCAGGGTCGACATGGTGTAGGCGCCGATACCCAGGACCACTTCCAGCGCATTGCGGCTGGTGTACCCGTGGGCCAGGAACGTCCGGAGCGTGCGCTCGTCGACGGCCCCGCTCGTCGCGATGACGGCCAGAGTGAACTGCCGCACCGCTTCCAGTCGTTCGTCCGGCAGCAGGCTTCCCTCGCGCAGGGCGGCGATGGTGCCGGCGTCGGCACCCAGAGCGGTGAGCCTCGCGGTGTGCATGGCCACGCAGAGATGGCAGCCGTTGCGGTCGGCCACGGTCATGATCAGGGTCTCCCGGGCGAGCGGGTCCAGGGTCGTCGACTCGAAGAGCGCGCTCATCTTCAGGAAGCCGTTGAGGAGTTCCGGGGACGAGGCGAGCCGGGTGACGGCGGCAGGCATGTACCCCTGCTTCTGTGCCACGGCGGCCATGGCGGGGCGGGCGGCGGCGGGGGCGGATTCAAGGGTGTGACCGGGGAAGGCGGTGGCGGGCATGGGAGTCCTCTCGCGATAAACTCGACAACGTGATTGACGAAAAGGTAAACCAGGTTGTCGGGTTTCGCAATGGCTGAGCGGGAGGGGAGGGTGCCCGCGGACGCTTCCCCGGAGCCCGGAGCGGGCTTCGAGCTGCCCGTTCTGCTCTTCGCCGGATTCCGTTCGATCATCGACGCGCTGCACCGTGAACTCGCCGAGCACGGCCACCCCGACATGAGTCCCGCGTACGGGTACGCGCTTCAGGCGGTGGGCCGGGGCGGGTCGACCGCCAGTGAGATCGGCCGGCGGCTGGGGGTGTCCAAGCAAGCCGCCGGGAAGACCGTCGAGAAGCTCGAAAACCTCGGATACGTCGAGCGCCTCGACGACCCCGAGGACGGCCGCCGCAAGCTGGTCCGGCTGTCTCCGCGTGGGATCGACATGCTGGTTCGGTCCGCCGCGGGCTTCGACCGGCTGCGCGCCGAGTGGGTGCGGGCTCTCGGGGCCGAGCGGGTGCGCGCCATGGAGGCCGATCTGCGCACCATGGCCGCCGAGGACGCCTTCCGGCTCGATATGGCCGCTTGGTTCAACGGCTGACCGGGCGGACAATGCTTGGACTTTCGTGGTGAGACATAGGACGTATCTAGTGCGCACCCTTCCCGTGGGCTGCTCCGTGCGACACCATGCACGCGTCTGCACCCAAGAGATCCGACCACTTGTGGTAGTGAAGGAGAGGGAACCATGGCACGACGCACCCATGTGTTCAGCGCGATCGCCCTGGCGGCGGCCGCCGCGCTCGTCCCCGTACAGGCCACGGCGCAACCGTCCGCGCCCCAGCGGTCCGCATCGGCCGCCGCGCCGTGCAGTGCGCCCGTGAGACCCGCGTCGCAGATGGCGGTCGAGGCGTGCGACAGCCCCGAACGGATCATCGAGAAGGCGGCGAACGTCGTCCCCACCGCGGGACAGCTCGCCTGGCAGCGGCGGGAGGTCACCGCCTTCACGCACTTCGGGATGAACACCTTCACCGACCGTGAATGGGGTTCCGGCACGGAGGACGAGAAGCTCTTCGCGCCGAAGAGCATCGACGCCGACCAGTGGATGCGCGCCTACAAGGCGGCCGGCGTCGAGCAGGTCATGCTCACCGTCAAGCACCACGACGGTTTCGTTCTCTACCCGAGCCGTTACACCGACCACTCGGTCGCCCTCAGCCCCGGCAGCCCCGACGTCGTCGCCGCCTATGTGAAGGCCGCCCGCAAGGCGGGCCTGAAGGTCGGCCTCTACCTCTCGCCCTCCGACGGCGCCGAACTCCCGCACGCCTGGCATGCCGAATGGGTCGAGAAGATCCGCGCCAAGCAGGCCGAGGGCAAACCGCTGAGCCTGCCCGAGCGGATGGCGCTGGCGGACGGCGACCGAGCCCCCGCCGGTCAGGGCCGCTTCGGCAACGGCAGCGCCGTCACCGAGCGCACGATCCCCACCCTCGTCCCCGGCGACGACCGCGCCGCCCGGGTGAGGAGCGGCAAGCTGCCCACCTTCACGGTGCGGGCCGACGACTACGACGCGTACTACCTCAACCAGCTCTACGAGATCTTCACCCAGTACGGCCCCGTCGAGGAGCTCTGGCTCGACGGCGCCAACCCGTGGTCGGGTTCCGGCATCACGCAGAAGTACGACGTCAAGCAGTGGTTCGACATGGTCAAGGCGCTCTCGCCGAACACCGTCGTCTTCCAGGGCCCGCAGGGGGTGCGCTGGGTCGGCAACGAGGGCGGCATTGCCCGGGAGACCGAGTGGAGCGTCACCCCTCACACGAACGACCCGTGGACAGGGCTCGGCAGCCTCCCCAACGACTCGACGGACGCCGACATCGGCTCGCGCGCCAAGCTCCTCGGCCCGGACGTCAACTACCTCCAGTGGTATCCGGCCGAGGCCGACGTCTCCAACCGGCCCGGCTGGTTCTACCACGAGAACGAACAGCCCAAGACCGCAGCGCAGTTGCTGAACCTGTACGAGAAGAGCGTCGGCCGCAACGCCTCGCTCCTGCTCAACGTGCCGCCCGCGCCCGACGGCCGGATCGCCGAAGCGGACATCACCTCACTCACCGCGTTCGGCAACGACGTGCGCCGGATCTACGGCGCCGACGTACGCGAGCAGGGCCCCGGCCCGTACACCTTCGACCGGGTGGCGGTCCGTGAGGAGATCCGCCACGGCCAGCGGGTCGAGAAGTTCGCCGTGGAGGCCCGGATCGACGGGGCCTGGCAGCGGATCGCCGAAGGCACCACCATCGGGCACGAGCGCATCCTGCCGCTCCCCGCGGCCGTCACCGCCACCGCTGTCCGGGTGAGGGTGCTCGAATCCAGGGCGAAGCCGCACCTGGGGGCCACCACGCTGCACCTCACCACCACGCCGCCCGGCTCCTGACCGGCCCGTAACCCGCGCATCCGGGCCGGCCCTGACCCGGCCCGGATGCGCGCCCCCCGCCCCGGCTACCCCTGGTCCAGATACGCGAGCACGGCGAGCACACGGCGATTGTCGTCGTCGGAGGGCGGCAGACCGAGTTTGCCGAAGATGTTCGAGGTGTGCTTGGCCACCGCCCGCTCGGTGATCACCATCTGCGAGGCGATCGCCGCGTTCGAACGGCCCTGGGCCATCAGCTCCATGACCTCCCGCTCCCGCGGCGTCAGCCCGCCCATCGGCTTGTCCTGCGAGCGTCGCGACAGCAGCTGCGAGATCACCTGCGGGTCCATCGCGGTGCCGCCCGCCGCGACCCGGCGCACCGCGTCGATGAACTGGTCGGCGTCGAACACCCGGTCCTTGAGCAGATAGCCGATCGCCCCGTTGCCGTCCGCCAGCAGCTCGCGCGCGTACAACTGCTCGACGTGCTGGGAGAGCACGAGCACCGGCAGTCCCGGCCTGGCCCGCCGTGCCGCGAGGGCGCACTGCAGCCCCTCGTCCGTGTGGGACGGCGGAAGCCGGACGTCGACCACGGCGACGTCCGGCTCCAACTCGGCAAGGGCCCGGGTGAGTTCGGGCCCCGTCTCGACGGCGGCCGCGATCTCGAAGTCGTACGCCTCCAGCATGCGCACCAGGCCGTCGCGCAACAGGAAGAGATCTTCGGCTAGGACAACTCGCAAGGGATCTCCATGGTCACCATGGTGGGACCGCCCGCGGGGCTGCTGACGGCCATGATGCCGTCGAATGTACCGAGTCGGCGTTCGATACCGCTCAGGCCCGAGCCCCCTCCGGTCACCGCACCGCCCTTCCCGTTGTCCGTGACCGAGATCCTCAGCATGCCCCCGACATGGTGCAGGTCCACCCATATCCGGTCCGCGCCCGAGTGCTTCGCCGCGTTGGTCAGGGTCTCGCTGACCGCGAAGTACGCCGCCGACTCGACCGGTGCCTCGGCCCGGCCCCCAAGTTCCACGTCCACCTCCGACGGGATCGGCATCCGCAGCGCCAGCGCCCTGACCGCGTCCCCCAGACCGCGCTCGGCGAGAACCGGCGGGTGTATGCCCCGTACGAGATCGCGCAGCTCGGTCAACGCCTCCGCCGAGGACGCACGGGCCATCGCCAGGAGCTTCTTCGCCTGCGCCGGGTCCTTCTCGATCAGTGCCTCGATGGTGCCGAGGTTCATACCCATGGCGACCAGCCGGGCCTGCGCCCCGTCGTGCAGATCCCGCTCGATGCGCCGCAGTTCGGAGGCGGCGGTGTCGACCGCCTCGTACCTGGTCTCGGTCAGCCGGTCGATGCGCAGGGCCAGTTCCTGCTCATGGGTGGGGGCCAGCACCGAACGGGCGAGCAGGAAGTGGGCCCGCAGCAGCCGTTCGCTCAGGGCCACACCTGTCGCGAAGAGCACCACGCCGAGCGCGGCTGCGGCCAGACCCGTCGCCTGGCTGTCGACGGGGACGAACGCGTACCAGTACCGGTCGTCCGTGAAGACCCGCCACAGTCCCGCCGCCAGGACGAAACCCTCCACCGGGTAGATCATCAGTGCCGCCGCCAGGACCGCCACCACGTACCCGGCGGTCATGTCGACCAGCAGCCACTGGATGTCCCGCCAGGTCGCCGGGTCCTTCAGCATCAGCGTGGTCCGCTCCACCTGGCCGGTGAACCCGCTGCGCACATCCTTCGGCAGCGGCCGGTACCGGACGGGGATGCGGACGTCCGACCAGGTGACGGCCAGCAGCCGACGTTGATCGGCATGCATGCGGACCGCCGTCAGCACCCAGGGAGTGGTGACGAGGCCGATGCCCAGCAGGATGAAGGCGATGGAGAGCACCGTCAGGACGAACAGCGTGATCGAACCCGCCGTCGAGGCGATCGACAGCGCCAGCCCGCGCCCCGCGGCGAGCAGCGCGGCTCTTGTCCGTCCCCGTATCGCTTGCATGGTCCCTCTTTCCCTCGCCGGGCCGGGCGCCTGTCCGGCCCGGCGATCCGGACGGCACTCGCCGGGCCGTCGTGCCGGCCCCGTCCGCACACAGTCTGACCCGGCCGGGGCCGTGGGCGTCAGCCGTTTCGCCACCCGGCGGGGGTGTACCTGGCACCACCCCCGTGACCTCGCCCTACGTCGCGCCGGGTGGGGGCTTCGACGGCTGGGGCGGCGGCCCCGGATTTCCTAGATTTCCGGTCCGACGTCTACATCAGGGGGCGAAGAACGCCATGAGGCGTAATCTCGCGGCACGTATCGGTGTGTGGAGCGCACACCATCGCAAGACGGCCATTCTCGGCTGGCTGCTCTTCGTCGTACTCGCCGCGGGAATCGGCGGCGCGTCGGGAATGGTCGAGATGACCGACGCGGAGAACGGCGCCGGCGACTCGGCGCGAGCCGAACAGATCCTCTCCGACGCGGGCCTCGGCCACCGGGCGGGCGAGCTGGTCATGGTGTCGTCGACGGAGCCCGACGGCTGGCGGACGGCGGCGAAGGAGCTCTCCGCGGCCATCGGCCGGACCGGCGAAGTGACGGACCTCGCCGCTCCTGTTCCGTCCAAGGACGGCAAGGACGCGCTGATCACCTTCGAGATGAAGGGGGACGCGGCCACCTCCGCGGACCGGGTGCAGCCCGTCCTGGACGCCGTGGCAGGGGTCCGGGAGAACCGTCAGGACGTCACCGTCCACCAGTTCGGCGAGGCCAGCGCCGGGAAGTGGCTCGGTGACCTGCTCTCCGAGGACTTCAAGAAGGCCGAATTCACCGCCGTGCCCCTGGCGCTCGGCATCCTGCTGGTCGCCTTCGGGGCCGTCGTCGCGGCCCTGCTGCCCGTAGGACTCGCGCTGACCGCCTGCATGGCCGCCTTCGGCCTCCTCTCGCTCGCCAGCCACCAACTGCACCTCTTCCAGACCACGTACTCCGTGATGTTCCTGATGGGCTTCGCCGTCGGCGTCGACTACTGCCTCTTCTACCTGCGCCGCGAACGCGACGAGCGGGCCGCGGGGCGCGACGCCGAGACGGCGCTGCGGATCGCCGCGGCGACCAGCGGCCGGTCCGTGCTGGTGTCGGGCCTGACCGTCATGGTCGCGATGGCCGGGATGTTCCTGTCCGGCCTGATGCTGTTCAAGGGCTTCGCCCTCGCCACGATCCTCGTCGTCTTCATCGCCATGATGGGCTCCGTGACGGTCCTGCCCGCACTGCTCTCCTGGCTGGGCGACCGGATCGACGCCGGACGCGTTCCGCTGCTGAACCGGCGCAACAAGCGGGGGAAGAAGGAGAGCGGCCGGATCGCCGGCAAGCTGCTGCGGCCCGTCCTGGCCAAGCCGAAGTTCTTCGCCGCCGCGTCGGTCGTCGTCCTGCTGGTGCTCGCCGCGCCCGCCCTCGGCATGAAGACCGAATCGCTCGGCCTGGAGAAGCAGTTCGGGTCGGACTCCGCACTGTCCGTCGCCTACCGGCACATCAACGACACCTTCCCGGGCGGCCCGGCCCCGGCCCAGGTGATCGTCGAGGCCGACAACATCGAGGCCCCCGCCGTACGCAAGGCGCTCGCCGGCTTCGACCGGGTGACCGTCCACCGGGCGCAGAACGTCGCGGAGATCGAGGTACCGCTGCCCGGGGGCGAGGCCGGCCTGACCGAACTGCGGGAGGACCGGCTGCCGGCCGCGTTCGACGGCACGGGCGCCCGGGCCCATGTGACCGGTGAGGTGGCCGGGTCCGTGGACTTCAACGACCAGCTGAAGCGCGGCATCGCGCCCGTCTTCCTCTTCATCACCGCGGTGACCTTCCTGCTGATGCTGTTCTGTTTCCGCAGTTACGTCATCGCCGTGACCTCGATCCTTCTCAACCTGCTCTCCGTGGCCGCCGCCTACGGTGTGATGACCGCCGTGTTCCAGCACGGCTGGGGCGCCTCGCTGATCGGTTCGGAAGGGGTCGGCGCGATCGAGTCCTGGATGCCGCTGTTCGTCCTCGTCGTCCTGTTCGGGCTCTCGATGGACTACCACGTCTTCGTGGTCTCCAGGATCCGTGAGGCCCACGGCCGAGGCCTCTCCACCCGGGCCGCGATCGACGAGGGAATCCGGCGCACGGCCGGTGCGGTGACGGGGGCGGCCGTGATCATGGTCGCGGTGTTCTCGGTCTTCGGAACGCTGTCGATGCAGGACATGCAGCAGATGGGTGTCGGCCTGGCCGTCGCGGTACTGCTGGACGCCACGATCGTCCGCATGGTCCTGCTGCCCTCCGTGATGGCACTGCTGGGCGAGCGGAACTGGCGCACCCCGCGCGGCCTGACCCGACTGCCGGAACCGGACCACGGCGAGCCGGAGCCCGCTCCTGTCGCGGCTCCGGTGATGAACGGCTGAGCCGGAACGAGCGAGGTGGGCCCCGGCCGCGGTACGAACCGCAGCCGGGGCCCACCTCGTGTGCGGTCAGGGCGCGTACTTGTAACCGACGCGCCGCACCGTCTGGATGGACCGGCGGTGCTCCACGCCCAGCTTGCGGCGCAGCCGGGCGATGTGGACGTCGACGGTGCGCCCGTCGCCCACATGCCCGTACCCCCAGACCGTGGTCACCAACTGGTCGCGGGTGTGCACCCGGTGGGGGTGCGCCACCAGATGGGCGAGCAGCTCGAACTCCAGGTACGTGAGGTCGAGGGTGTTTCCGTTCACCGCGGCCGTGCGCTGGACGGAGTCGATCCGTACCGGCCCCGTCCCCGCGTCCTCCAGCACCTCCGGCACCACGTACTGGGCGGCCGCGGCCGCGATCGCGGGCTGCTGGTCGGCGGGGACGAGCACCAGATATCCGACCATGGGCGGTCGGCCCGGCAGCGCCGGCAGGGTGTGCTGGGGCGCGGGCAGCCAGGTGGCGCCCGGAGTCAGGAACGCGGAGACGTCGGCCGGCCGGACGACCTCGTCCGGGGCCACGGCTCGCAGTCGGTGACGGTTGGGGGAGAGGGGGCGGACGGAAGCGGTCGCAGCGGTCGTCGACGGCGCTGCGGTGGCAGCGGCTGCGGCGGAGAAGGTACGGGCGTTCGCCATGAGGGTCAGCTCTTTCGCGCGAGGAGTCGTCTGTGGACGGACTTGCTTCGTGCGCGCGGACCGAAGACCGGGGTGAGCGGTGTTAGAGGGCCTGCGCGTTCAACGCGCGGCAACACACCCGGTCGAAGTCGTGATGCTGACGGGAGGGCCAGAACGGCTCGAGGTCGCTGCGACCTGTCGAGGTGTGCTGGATGCTGGCCATGTCCCCTATTGAACCAGAGAACACGACGGGTGAGCAGACCTCTCTCACCCGTCGATACGGACCCTTTGCCAGGAACCGCGGCCGGCCTCAGCCCACCAGCCGTTTACGCCAGTCCAGGCCCGTCAGTTCGATGGCCCGGTCCGGGGAACCGTCCCATTCCACGGTCAGCCCGGCCTCCCCCAGCACCGCCGCGACCTCCCGGCCCACCGCCGCGGTCGTCTCCGAGGACTCGTCGAACCCGCCGTAGTACAGGGTCAGTCCGTGCCCGGCCGCTGCGCTCTGCGTGCCCTGCAGGTGGAAGAAGACGAAGCCCCGGGCATCGTCGCGTCCTTCCGCGTGTATCTCGGTCAGTCCGCACGACCGGCAGCACGTGAAGTGCTCCCGGGCGGTGATGCCCCGCCCGTCCAGCTCGGCGAAGGCCTGCTCCAGCCGGTCCGGATCGGTCACGCCCACCCACCCCTGCTGCTCCTCGACACGCTCCAGCCACAGCCGCTCCACCAACTGCCGCGCCTGCGCGAGGGTCACCGGATGCACGCCGTCCTTCACCAGGTGGTCCTCGGCCGACTCGGAGAGATCCGCCACACTGCCGTACCCGCCGCGGAGCACCTCCCGTACGTGCTCCTCCAACTGCTCACGGATGCCGTCCGCGATCTCCGGTACGGGCTCAGGTTCCGGAAGGCCGGCGCTCTCCCAGGCGATGCCCGTGTCCCATCCGGGCTCCTGGCGGGCCCAGCGCGCCATCAGTGCGGCGACCTGCTCGGGTGCCTCGACGAGGGCGCGGACATGGGTGGCGGCCTTGCCGGTGCGGTGCTCCACGTCGTACGCCCCGCCCACCTCGTGCCACACCTGGATGAACGTGCCGGGGATGTCCGGTATCCGTTGCACGACCAGGAAGCGGTCGCCGGTCACACCGATCCGGTGCACCAGGTCGCTGAGCGCCTGATCCGAAACGCGGGTGTGTGACTGCTGATTCTCGGTCGCGATCTTGATGTCGAGCATGCGACCAGCCTGGCACACCGCACTGACAGAGCCCCGGGTACGCAGAGGGGCGTCCACCGGACCACCGGTGGACGCCCTTCGTACGGACCGTTGCCGCCTGCGGATCAGACCTGGTCGGCCTTCTCCAGCGCGGCGCAGCAGGTGTCGGTGATCAGCCGCGTGACGACGTACGGGTCGACGTTGGCGTTGGGACGGCGGTCCTCGATGTAGCCCTTCCGGTCCTGCTCGACCTGCCACGGGATACGGACCGAGGCGCCGCGGTTGGAGACGCCGTAGCTGTACTCGTTCCACGGGGCGGTCTCGTGCAGGCCCGTCAGGCGGTCGTCGATACCGGCGCCGTAGTTCTTGACGTGGTCCATCGGCTTCGAGCCCTCGCCCAGCGACTCGCACGCGGTGATGATCGCGTCGTAACCCTCACGCATCGCCCTGGTGGAGAAGTTGGTGTGCGCACCGGCGCCGTTCCAGTCACCCTTGACCGGCTTCGGGTCGAGGGTCGCGGAGACGTTGAAGTCCTCAGCGGTGCGGTAGAGCAGCCAACGGGCGATCCACAGCTGGTCGGAGACCTCCAGCGGGGACAGCGGGCCCACCTGGAACTCCCACTGACCGGGCATGACCTCGGCGTTGATGCCGGAGATGCCCAGGCCCGCCTTCAGACAGTTGTCGAGGTGCTTCTCGACGATGTCACGGCCGAAGATCTCGTCCGCGCCGACGCCGCAGTAGTAGCCGCCCTGCGCGGCCGGGAAGCCGCCCTCGGGGAAGCCGAGCGGCCGGTGGCCGTCGAAGAAGGTGTACTCCTGCTCGATGCCGAAGATCGGCTCCTGGGCACCGAACTGCTCGGCGACCGGACGCAGCGAGGCCCGCGTGTTGGACTCGTGCGGGGTCATGTCGATGTTGAAGACCTCGCACAGGACCAGGACGTCGTCACCGCCGCGGATCGGGTCCGGGCAGGTGAAGACCGGCTTCAGCACCCGGTCGGAGGCGTGGCCCTCGGCCTGGTTGGTGCTCGACCCGTCGAAGCCCCAGATGGGCAGCTCCGCCACGTCGGACGAGGGGGTACCGGGCATGATCTTGGTCTTGGAACGGAGCTTGGCGGTCGGCTCGGTGCCGTCGATCCAGATGTACTCAGCCTTGAACGTCACGGAAGCCCATCCTTTGCGGGTGCTGCGGTCTATGCAGCGCAGCTTCGCAAGACGCGATTTCCCGACCGTTGCCCTCATGTGAACCCCGTGTTACCGAGGTTTCCTGTGTAAGACAGACCGGCCGTGGGGTGCCGGCTACCGGCTGCGGTCCCGCAGCAGGGACTCGAAGCCCGCGGACCGGATCCGGCGCAGCAGCTCGTCCTGGCCGGTGCCCAGCGACCTGGCCGCCGCGGAGAGCAGCCAGTCCGCGTCGGCGAGCCGCTGGAGCAGGTGCCCACGCCGGATCTGCGCCTCGGACAGCCGGAACGTCTTCAGATAGGCGACCTGGCCCTTGTGGTCGGTGATCGTCTCGCCGATGTGCTGGCCGCCCCGGTTGCGCAGGAACGGCGGCAGGAAGCGCCACAGCGTGAACGAACCCATCCGGTACACCCGGTCGAAGCCGTACGGGGAGTCCCGCAGCTCCCGCGCGAAGAGGGTGTCGTGCGCCTCGCTCCACTTCCGCTCCTGCCCGCGCGCGGCCGTCCGCAGACCGGCGAGCGTCCGCGTGTGGGGCCCGTCCGGGATCCGGGCCCCGAAGTCCGTCACCGGAGCGCCGTACATCGCGTACTGGTGGACGAGTTCCCCGTACAGGTCCTCGATGAGCGTCGGGTGCAGAAGGCGGTAGTCGTCGGGGTGCGGCACCACGAAGGCGGCGGCGAGCGCGTCGGCCGTGTACACCATCACCCCGCACTGGCCCGGATGGATCTCGAACGCCCGCAACGCGTCGCCGAGCCCGCGCACCGACCACCCCAGGTACGCGTCCTCCGCACGCGGCGACAGCCCGTCCCGCAGCGCCTGGCGGGACCACTCCTCCCAGGCGGTCGAGGGCCCGCCGAAGTGCAGCGCGAGATAGCCCTCCATCGCGAGGTGCAGCGGCAGGAAGCGCAGCCGGTTCCCGGCCTGCCGCTTGGCCAGGCGGTGGTGCCGGTGGCGCGGCAGGGTGAGCGTCCTGGGCGGGATGCTCTGCGGGCCGCTCCCGCCCGGGGCCGCGAACTGCGTTCCGTACGCGGCGGTGTTCGTCCCCTCACCCGACCAGTCCGCGACGAACCCGTGCGGGATGTACGAGGTGTAGTGCGTGCGCGGCCCCACCTCCACGGTGCCGGCTCCGTACCCCGTGTAGACCTCCTGGTGCAGCCGCAGCCCTTCCACGGGCCTCTCGCGCACCAGCGGCACCAGCCGGATGCCGCCCCACACCTGTGCCGGGCGGGCGGTCAGCCCGGTCATTTCGAGCCTCGTCACCGCGCTCCTCCCCACGAGTTGCCGACGAACCGGGCGACCTGCCGGTCCAGATACGCGTACAGCTCCGCGGGGCCGGTACGCCCCTCGGAGAACTGCGCGATCTCCACCAGCGCGGCCAGGTCCTCCGCGTCCCGGATCCCGGCCGTCGGCACGCTCGGCGACAGCCGCCGGACATCGAAACCGTCCGCGTCGTATACAGGGTTCAGGTGGACCACCGCGGTGCGCCGGTCCGGATCGAGCCGGGTCCGCCAGACCCGCAGCACCTCACCGGCCAGCCCCGGCGGGGCGTTGTCCCAGCCGTCCGAGACGATGACCAGCCGGTCCGGGCCGTGCTCCAGCGCGTTCAGGATGCGGATGCCCAGCGGGGTCGGCCCCCACGGCCGCACCAGCAGCGGGTCCTTCGCACCGGTCGTCCACAGCGGGGTGTACGCGCCGGGTGCCGCGAGGGCCTCCAGCAGGAAGTGGCAGGCAAGCGCGACCGCGAGCGGACGCCGCCGCTTCTCGCCCGAACCGGACGACGAGTAGCTGTCGTCGAGCACGGCCGCGACCCGCCCCCAGCTCCCGCCGTGCGGGCCCACCGCCCGGCGGGCAGCGGCGCGCAGGGCCGCGGTCAGCTCGGCACGGTGACGTACGCGCAACTCCGTGCCGTACGTCAGGACGTACAGCGCGAGCCGGGTCAGGGGCATCACGGTCAGACCGACATCCGCCGGAAGTTCCGCAGGGGCGGCCCCGCCGCGCTGTCCCTGGGTGCGCAGCCGCTCCAGCCGGGTCATCCGGGGCACCATCCGCTCCAGGAACGCCTCGCGCTTCATACCGTGCCGGGCGGCGAAGCCCTCGGCGACGGTGAACGGCAGCTCGTCGACGGCGCCCTGCTCGTAGTGGGCGCGGCGCCAGGCGTCGAGCAGCCGGTGCCGGTACCGCGGCAGCCTCCCCGGCCGGAAGAGGAAGGCTCCCAGCTCGGTGTCGCGCGGATCGCCCGGTGCCCTGCCCGGCACGGCATCGCCGTCGTTCAGCCGGAGATGGGCATGGCGGACCGCGGCCTTCAGCCCCGGGCGGTACTTGACCGCGTCGTGCGCCGCATCCGGCCGCGCGGCCAGCCAGTCCCGCATGATCGCGCGGGTGCGCCGGTTGTTGACCTTGGCGGCGCGCAGCCCCCGGAACAGCCGGTAGACCCGCTGCGGCGGCAGCCCGGCCAGCCGGGCGGCGATGAGCCGGCCCTCGGTGCGCTTCTCCTCGGCCGAGGCGTCGGCGGCGTGCTCCAGCAGGCCTTGCACGATGCGCACGGCATTGTGGTCGTTGATGTCCAGGGCGAGCGACGCGGCGTACACCCGGCGGTAGTTCACGCGTACGTACTCATGCAGGAAGTCCAGCGAGAGCTGCTGCCGGTACGACCCCGAGTGGAACTCGCGCTGGCCCGTCGCGGTGACCGCCGCGTTCACGAACAGGAGCACGTCCTCGGCGGCGACGAGGCCGGCCCGGTTCTCGGTCGTCATGATGAATCCCCCGTGGTGTTCCGCGCGGCGGTACGCACGTGCGGAAGCCGGCCGGGGAATGAGGGCGCGAGCAGCGAAATATTTGCTTCAGAGGCAAGTCCCGGAAGTCGCACCGGAGTCCCGCGGCCGGCCCCGCCAACATAACGACCTCCCCGCACGCCCCGCCACCGGATTCGAACGCCCATGACGACGCACCGGGCACACTGGTCCCATGACGACACCCGTGACCCCCCTGCGCATCGGCCTGGTCGGTACGGGCCCCTGGGCCCGCATCACCCACGCCCCCGCCCTCGCCGCACACCCCGGCGCCGTGCTGAGCGGGGTGTGGGGCCGGAGGGCCGAGGCGGCCGGGGAACTGGCCGCCGCACACGGCACCGAGGCGTACACGGGCGATGCGGGGCTCGACGAGCTGTTCGCCGCGAGCGACGCCGTCGCCTTCGCTCTGCCGCCCGACATCCAGGCACCCCTGGCCGCCCGGGCCGCGGCGGCCGGCTGCCATCTGCTGATGGACAAGCCGGTGGCCACGACCGTCGAGGGCGCCCGCGAGGTGGCCGAGGCCGTCGAGCGGGCCCGGGTCGCCTCCCTTGTCTTCTGTACCCTGCGATTCGCCCCGGAGACCGCGGACTGGATCGCCGAACAGGGCGCTGCGGGCGGTTGGTTCACCGCTCATGCCGAGTGGATCGGCGCCCTGTGGGCACCGGGCGCGGACAGCGAGTACGCCGCGTCCCCCTGGCGCCGCGAGAAGGGCGGCCTGTGGGACGTCGGCCCGCACGCCCTCTCCGTCCTCATCCCGGTGCTCGGCGACGTCACCGCGCTGACCGCGGTCCGCGGCCCCGTCGGGACCCACCACCTCGTGCTGCGCCACACCTCCGGCGCCTCCAGCACGGTGACGCTCACGCTGGCGGCGCCGGTGGCGGCGGCCGGGGTGGCGATCGAGCTCAGGGGTGAGCACGGCATCGTCGGTCTGCCGCGTTGGGACGGTGCCGCCGGGGCGTTCGGCGCAGCGGTGGACGCACTGATCGAATCCGTGCGTACGGGGGAGGCGCACCCCTGCGACGTGCGGTTCGGGCTCCGGCTGACGGAACTGCTCGCGGAGGCCGAGGCGCAGGCGGGCAGCTGACCCGCGGGGGCCGGGGTGGGGCGCTCAGCGCCCCAGCGCGTCCCGCACCGCCTCGTCCGTGCGCCCGACCACGGCCGTGCCGTCCTGTGCCGTGATGATCGGCCGCTGGATGAGCTTCGGATGCTCGGCGAGGGCCGTGATCCAGCGCTCCCGCGCGTCCGCGTCCCGCGGCCACTCCTTGAGTCCCAACTCCTTCGCGTCCGCCTCCTGAGTCCGCGTGATGTCCCACGGCTCCAGCCCCAGCCGCCCGAGCACGTCCCGGATCTCGTCCGGCGAGGGCACGTCCTCCAGGTAGCGGCGGACGGTGTACTCGGCGCCCTCCGCGTCGAGCAGCGTCAGGGCACTGCGGCACTTGGAACAGGCGGGATTGATCCAGATCTCCATGGGGTCAAAGGTACGCGATGGACTGCCCGAAAACCCCTCTGGCCAGGGGCGATTGTCAGTGGGGGGCAGTAAAATAGGGGTAGTTCGTGAGGGTTCCACCACCGCGCCAGGAGGTTGCCAATGGCCGTAGCCGCAGTCACGACCAAGCCGCTCCACACGCCCCTGCAGAAGAAGCCGCTCCCCGCCGGCCGTCCCCGTGAGTGGTACGTCTCCCACAATCGCCGGCTGAAGGCGATGCGCCTGGCGATCGCCCTGCTCGACACGGGTGTGTACTACCCGTCGAGCGCGAGCAACGCCCGGATACGCACGACCGCCGATCGTCTCGGCATCCACCCGCCGTCCGACACCACCTGCCGTATGGTCCGCGCCCTCATCCGCTACGGCCGCTGACCCGCAGCCGCCGCCCGCCAGGGACCGCGCCCCCGGAGAGACCGGGGGCGCGCTCGCGTCCGGCATCAGGAGCGCGTCGCGTCTCAGAACCCGCTGCACGTAGCGGTGGCGAAGGCGCCGGAAGCCCTGGCGGTACGCCGCGTACCGCCGTCCACCGTCACCGAACAGGTCACCTCACCGCCCGACTTCCCGAGACCGACGACGAACGAACCACCGCTCATGAAGCCCTTGGTGTCCATCTCCCCGGCCCACGGCAGGCTCCGCAGGGTCAGCCGCCCGGTCGACAGCTCCTCGCCCTTCCACGTGCTGTAGGTCAGCGTCACGTCCTCGGCGGCGCCGGTGACCTCGTACCGGATGTGTACCGTGCGGGAACTCTCCGCCGAGACCTCACGGGCCAGCACGGCGGAGACCGCGCCCGCCCCGAGTGCGAGCAGCACGGCGATCAGCAGCAGCACCCACGGCCACAGCCGCCGCCTCCTCGGGGGCGGCGGGACCGGTGCGCCGGGGGCGGCCTGCTCGCTCATCCCCTCAGCCTCGGTGGTTCACGACCTGCCCGCGACCCCACGGCCTCCACCCCCTCACCCGTCCGGCCTACACCGCATGCGTACCCATGTGCGGCCGCCTTGACTTGGGGCGACCGACGAGTGCTGGGAGGCACGATGGCGAGGCGAGGCGTACGGGCCGCGGGCGCGGTGCTGGTGGCGGTGACAGTGGCGTTCACGGCATCGGCATGTTCGGACGACGGGGACAGCGCTTCCAGCACGGCGTCGAAGGCGGCATCGGCGGCCGCCTCCGTCGCCTCCCAGGGGGCCGACGTGGTCGCGTCGGCGACGGCCGCCGCCGGGGACAAGCTGAACAGTTTCAAGGACGGCGTGAACGCGAGCGGCGACGTCAGGGCGGGCGCCCCGGTCGCCGACCAGGACGGCCGGGTCACCTCGAAGGTCACCGTGACCAACGGCACCGGCTCGAAGCAGTCCTACGCCGTGCAGATCAACTTCAAGGACGCCGACGGCAAGCTCAAGGACGCGGTCGTCGTGACGGTCGACGACGTGCCCTCCAAGAAGACGAAGGACGCCACCGCCCGCAGCAACCGCAAGCTCGACGGCGACGTCAAGGCAGAGGTGGGCCAGGCGCTGCGCCACTGACCGGCTCGCCCGGGGTGCCTTCTTCCGGGTCGTCCGAACAGCTCTCCGGCCCGGTGCGGGTGCTGGTGCCTGTCGCGGCACCGCATGATCGGGACACGGGACCGCGCCTGGGCCGTACGCAGAGTCGACGGCTCAGGCCCGACGCACGGGAGAGCATCATGAGGATCCATCTGACCAGCGTCTTCGTCGACGACCAGGAGAAGGCCCTGCGCTTCTACACGGACGTACTGGGTTTCCTGAAGAAGGCGGAGGTCCCGGTCGGCAAGGACCGCTGGCTGACCGTGGTCTCACCGGACGACCCCGACGGCACCGAGCTCCTCCTGGAGCCCGACGGCCACCCCGCGGTCAAGCCGTACAAGACGTCCCTGGCCAACGACGGCATCCCGGCCGCCTCCTTCGCCGTGGACGACGTCCCCGCGGAGTTCGCCCGGCTCCGCGGACTCGGGGTGCGCTTCACCCAGGAGCCGATGGAGGCGGGGCCGGTGACGGTCGCTGTCCTGGACGACACGTGCGGAAACCTGATCCAGATCGTGGACACCGCGTGAGGACGTGACGGGGAGCCGCGGTCCGGCCCCGGCCAGGTGCCCCCGTTCGCGCCCCACGGACGAACGGGCGAGGGCCGCCACCCCGGTCATGGGGTAGCGGCCCTCGCTCTGCTCAGAACTGGCGCTGAGCCACCTGCTGCCTAGAGGTCGAAGTACAGCTCGAACTCGTGCGGGTGCGGGCGCAGCTGGATCGGGGCGATCTCGTGCGTGCGCTTGAAGTCGATCCACGTCTCGATGAGGTCGGACGTGAAGACGCCGCCCGCCAGGAGGTACTCGTGGTCCGCCTCGAGGGCGTCGAGCACGGCCGGGAGGGAGGTCGGGACCTGCTGGACGTTGGCGTGCTCCTCGGGAGCCAGCTCGTACAGGTCCTTGTCGATCGGCTCCGGCGGCTCGATCTTGTTCTTCACGCCGTCCAGGCCGGCCATCAGGAGGGCCGAGAAGGCGAGGTACGGGTTGGACGACGGGTCCGGGGCGCGGAACTCGACGCGCTTGGCCTTCGGGTTGGAGCCCGTGATCGGGATGCGCATCGCGGCGGAGCGGTTGCGCTGCGAGTAGACCATGTTGACCGGGGCCTCGAAGCCGGGGACCAGGCGGTGGTACGAGTTCACCGTCGGGTTGGTGAACGCCAGCAGCGACGGGGCGTGCTTCAGGATGCCGCCGATGTAGTAGCGCGCCATGTCCGAGAGGCCCGCGTAGCCCTGCTCGTCGTAGAACAGCGGGGAGCCACCGGCCCACAGGGACTGGTGGACGTGCATGCCCGAGCCGTTGTCACCGAAGATCGGCTTCGGCATGAAGGTCGCGGTCTTGCCGTTGCGCCAGGCGACGTTCTTCACGATGTACTTGAAGAGCATCAGGTCGTCGGCCGCGGCGAGCAGCGTGTTGAACTTGTAGTTGATCTCGGCCTGGCCGGCGGTGCCGACCTCGTGGTGCTGGCGCTCGACCTGGAGGCCGTTCTTGTCCAGCTCCATGGAGATCTCGGCACGCAGGTCGGCGAAGTGGTCCACCGGCGGGGTCGGGAAGTAGCCGCCCTTGTAGCGGACCTTGTAGCCGCGGTTGTTGTCCTCCGACCCGGTGTTCCAGGCGCCGGCCTCGGAGTCGATGTGGTAGAAGGACTCGTTCGCCGAGGTCTGGAAGCGGACGTTGTCGAACACGTAGAACTCGGCCTCGGGGCCGAAGTACGCG
The DNA here is from genome assembly GCF_040630635.1 of Streptomyces sp. NPDC005761. Taxonomy (NCBI): domain Bacteria; kingdom Bacillati; phylum Actinomycetota; class Actinomycetes; order Kitasatosporales; family Streptomycetaceae; genus Streptomyces; species Streptomyces sp. NPDC005761. The sequence goes on from NZ_JBEXXX010000015.1 coordinate 108,067, forward strand.
GTGTCGGCGATGCCGGTGGAGGCGAGGTAGGCCTCGGCCTTCTTGGCGATGTTCCGCGGGTCACGGCTGTACTGCTCGCCGGTGATCGGGTCGTGGATGAAGAAGTTGATGTTGACGGTCTTGTCGCGGCGGAACGGGTCGACACGGGCGGTCGACAGGTCCGCGCGCAGGGCCATGTCGGACTCGTGGATGGCCTGGAAGCCGCGGATCGAGGAGCCGTCGAAGGCGAGCTCCTCGGTCGGGTCGAAGACCGCCGCCGGGATGGTGAAGTGCTGCATCACACCGGGCAGGTCGCAGAACCGGACGTCGATGAACTTGACGTCTTCGTCGGCGATGTACTTCTTCACGTCGTCGGCGTTCTGGAACATCCAACTCCTCCTACTCCCGGCCCGGGAGGGACGGGGTTGCAGCTCGTTGTGTGGCCAGTGCGGTGGCACACGCTGGACCCGACCATAGGCAGACCGGATTTCTCAAGCATGACCCATTTGTTTCGCCGAAGTTAACCGGGCCGGGTGTGAGCGGCACCTCATGAGCGCGGACGGCGCCGGTTCCCGGTGCGTTCCGGACCGGTTTCGGTGCGGTGTCGCGGACGCTCCCGGGCCCCGCCCGGCAGCGGGCCGGGGCGGGCGCAGTACCGTGGGCGGGTGGACAATAGGCAAGCAATCGGATCGTGGCTCTCCGGGCCGCGTGCGGCCGCCGAGGAGATGGGCGCCGACTTCGGGTACCGGGGAAAGCGGCTCGGGCTTCCCGAGCAGGGGCCGGGGAGCGTTGCTCCGCTCGGGCGGCGTTTCGGCGCGATCTTCATCGACTGGGCCCTGTGCATGCTGATCGCATACGGGCTGTTCGCTCGCGGTGACCAGCAGGCGACGGGAAACTGGGCGCTCGGCGTCTTCCTCGTACTGAGCGTGCTCACCGTCGGCACCATCGGCTGCACGCCGGGCAAGCGCCTGCTGGGCATCAAGGTCGTGGCCGAGGACGGCGGGCGCCTGGGACTCGGGCGGGTGGTGGTGCGCAGTGTGCTGCTGTGCCTGGTGATCCCGGCGCTGGTCTGGGACCGCGACGGCCGCGGGCTGCACGACCGGCTGGCCCGCGCCGTCCAGGTCCGTATCTGAGGAACGGCGCACGACAGGCGGGGAACACGAAGGGGGCGGGTCGCGAACCACCGGTTCGCGACCCGCCCCCTTCGTGCGTTCTCTCAGTCCGCTCAGCGCATCTTTCCGCCACGCGGCATCCGCATGCCCTTCGGCATGGGGCCCTTCGGCAGCGGCATGTTGCTCATCAGGTCGCCCATCGCGCGCAGCCGGTCGTTGGCGACCGTCACCTGCGGGCCGGTCAGTACGCGCGGCAGCTTCAGCATCTTGGTGCGCACCTTCTTGAGCGGCACCTGACCCTCGCCGTTGCCGACGATGATGTCGTGCACGGGTACGTCGACCACGATGCGCGCCATCTTCTTCTTCTCGGCCGCGAGCAGGGCCTTCACCCGGTTCGGGTTGCCTTCGGCCACCAGCACGATGCCCGCCTTGCCCACGGCACGGTGGACGACGTCCTGGCTGCGGTTCATCGCGACCGCCGGTGTCGTGGTCCAGCCACGGCCCACCCGGTCCAGTACGGCCGCAGCGGCGCCCGGCTGCCCCTCCATCTGCCCGAAGGCCGCCCGCTCGGCACGCCGTCCGAAGACGATCGCCATCGCGAGGAGGGCGAGCACGAAGCCCAGGATGCCCAGGTAGATCGGGTGGTCGATCAAGAAACCGATCGCGAGGAGGACACCGAAGGTGACGATTCCCACACCCGCGACGACAAGACCGATCTTGGAGTCGGTCCGCCTGGTCATCTTGTAGGTCAGGGCGATCTGCTTGAGCCGCCCCGCGTTCTCGGCGCTGTCCGCGCCTTCAGTGGATTCTGCCTTCCTCGCCATGCAATGAAGTTTACGTGGCCTAGGAACGGTGGTCGCCCACGGCCTCCAGTACGTACTCGGACTCGACCCGGTCCTTGGCCCGGCGGCGGTCCTCGAGGACCGCCGTCCAGGCGTTGCGGCGGGCGGTGCGCTGGCCGCTGCTCAGCAGCAGCGACTCGACGGCGCGGAGGGCATCGGTGACGGACGGAAGGGCGGTGGCGCGTACCGGCACGGCCTGCATCGTGGAAGTCCCCTCGGAACGGATGCGCTCACCGGGCGGCGCCGGCGGGCGGAGTGTGCTGCGCGGACTGGAACACGGGGCGCAGGGCGACGCGGCCGCGAGAGCCGGAGCCACTGCGTTGCGTGCATCCAGGGTCACTGTTTGGTGTTACCAGCGCATGACCGGTCGGTCAAACACCAATGAAACCTTGATACAGGCGTCGCGCACGCCGACGCGGCCCATCCGCGCCTCCGACCTGCGAGGAGCGTACGGGCCGCGTCGAATCAGCCATTACTGCTCAGTAGCTTCTTGTGCTCGGATTCACACGGGCACGGCTACGCGCTCGGCGCCGGGCTCACCGCGCCGCGCCGCTCGATCGCCTGCTGGAACAGCCGCCCCGCGCGGTACGAGGAGCGGACCAGCGGTCCGGACATCACACCGGAGTAGCCGATCGCGTCGGCCTCCTCCTGGAGCTCCACGAACTCGTGCGGCTTCACCCAGCGCTCGACCGGGTGGTGGCGCGGCGTGGGCCGCAGGTACTGCGTGATCGTGATGAGCTCGCAGCCGGCGTCGTGCAGGTCCCGGAGTGCCTGGCTGACTTCCTCGCGCGTCTCGCCCATGCCGAGGATCAGGTTGGACTTGGTCACCAGACCGGCCTCGCGGGCGCGGGTGATGACCTCCAGGGAACGCTCGTAGCGGAAGCCGGGGCGGATCCGCTTGAAGATCCGGGGCACCGTCTCCACGTTGTGGCCGAGAACCTCGGGGCGCGAGGAGAAGACCTCGGCGAGCTGCTCGGGCTCCGCGTTGAAGTCGGGGATCAGCAGCTCGACCTTGGTGTGGCCGCCCTCCCGCTCCGCCGTCTGTGCGTGGATCTGGCGCACGGTCTCCGCGTACAGCCACGCGCCGCCGTCCTCCAGGTCGTCGCGCGCGACGCCGGTGATGGTGGCGTAGTTCAGGTCCATCGTGACGACCGACTCGCCGACGCGGCGGGGCTCGTCCCGGTCCAGGGCCTGCGGCTTGCCCGTGTCGATCTGACAGAAGTCACAGCGGCGGGTGCACTGGTCACCGCCGATGAGGAACGTGGCCTCGCGGTCCTCCCAGCATTCGAAGATGTTGGGGCAGCCGGCCTCCTGGCACACCGTGTGCAGACCCTCGCCCTTCACGAGCTTCTGCAGCTGCTTGTACTCGGGGCCCATCTTCGCCCGGGTTTTGATCCACTCGGGCTTGCGCTCGATGGGGGTCTGGCTGTTCCGGACCTCGAGGCGCAGCATCTTGCGCCCGTCGGGTGCGACAGCGGACACTCCGGCACTCCCCTTTGCTTTCGCTGCATTGGATTCTTCGGCGAACACCAGGGTACGCCCGTAGTTCAAACGGCTTTACGTCTGCCCAACCTGTGGCCGGCAGGGCCTATTCCCGCGGAGGTGTTCCGAGGGTCAGGCCGTGGCCACGGCCTCGTCCGCCCGCTCGATGGTCCGCGGTGCGAGCTCGGCGTTCTCCAGGACGTCCCGGAGGTGCTTCTCGACGACCGGGAGCACCTCGGTGATGGTGAGGTCGCGGCCCAGTTCGTACGCGAGCGAGGTGACGCCCGCGTCCCGGATGCCGCACGGCACGATCCGGTCGAACGAGGTGTTGTCCGGGTTCACGTTGAGGGCGAAGCCGTGCATGGTCACGCCCTTGGCGACCCGGATGCCGATCGCGGCGAGCTTGCGGTCCTCCCGGCGCTGGCCGGCGTTGGACGGGGCGTACTCGGGGCCGTTGAGCCGGGCGTCGAACTCCTCGTCCTGCAGCCGGGGATCGAAGTCGAGCGACAGCCCGCCGATCGCCGGGCGCTGCTCGACCGGGTCGCCCAGGACCCAGACGCCGCTGCGGCCCTCGACCCGGCTCGTCTCCACGCCGAACTCGGCGGCCGTACGGATCAGCGCCTCCTCCAGCCTGCGGACGTGCGCGACGACGTCCACGGGGCGGGGCAGCTTCTGGATCGGGTAGCCGACCAGCTGGCCCGGGCCGTGCCAGGTGATCTTGCCGCCGCGGTCCACATCGATGACCGGGGTGCCGTCCAGCGGACGCTCGCTGTCCGCGGTACGCCGGCCCGCCGTGTAGACGGGCGGGTGCTCCAGCAGCAGGCAGGTGTCGGGGACGGTGTCCTCGAACCGCGCCGCGTGCACCTCGCGCTGCTTCTGCCAGGCCTCCTGGTAGTCGACGGCATCCTCGCCGAATCCCAGACGGACGAACCGAAGCTCAGTCACGACAGCAGCCTCTCTACTTGCGGTGCCGGGGGCCGGGGGTGTCCCCGCATCACGTCACCCTGCACGGAATCGCGCCTTCGGCCACTGTACGACCGCCGTCGGAGCGGGGGCCCGGCAGGTGGTTCCCGTCAGCGCCGCCCTCAATCCTCACACGATCGGATGAATGTGCAGCGAAGGCGGCCGGGGTTGCCCCGGGGGCCGCTAAATTCGCGCCGTTCCCCGGGGCCCAGCACCGCGACGCCGCGGGGAGAACACAGAACAGTCCCTGAGGGGCTGCCCGCCCGGCCCCGTAGGCAGGAGACCGTACAGCTGATGTCGGAACGACCTCCGCAGCGCACCCCCAACCGCCGACTCGCCTCGCTCATCACCGAAGCGGGGTTCTCCAACGCCGGCCTCGCCCGGCGGGTGGACCAGCTCGGGCTCGAACACGGCCTCGACCTGCGGTACGACAAGACCTCCGTGACCCGATGGCTGCGCGGCCAGCAGCCGCGGGGCACCACACCCGCGCTGATCGCCGAGGTCTTCACCAGGCGGCTCGGCCGCCGGCTCTCCGCGCAGGATCTGGGCCTGGACGCCTGCGCGCCGGTCTACGCGGGCCTCGAGTTCGCGGCCACGCCCGCCGAGGCGGTCGACATCGTCAGCGGACTGTGGCGCAAGGACTCCGGCAGCCATGCGGAGCTGCGCAAGATCGCCTTCACCCCGGCGGGCCTGGTCGTCCCCAGCCGGGACTGGCTGATCGGGCGGGCGGACGAGTGGGTGGGGCGGGCCGGTGAAGCCGTCGCGGGCGGGACCGGCAGGGTGCACGGGGCCGCCCCGGCGCACGCCGGGCCGCGCATGGCGCCCGGAGCTCACGGGGCGGCGTACGGCAGCGTCGTGAACGGGCAGCACCCCGGCGGGAGCGGCCCCGGGGGACCCGCCGGCGGGCCCGTCGCCGGGGTGCCCGAGCAGGGTGGCGCGCCCGGGCCCGGCGTCCGGCACGGCCTGCGCGGGCCCACCCCGTCCCGGCCCGCCGGACCGCACGCGCCGGGCGGCACACCGGCAGGCCTCGGACCCGGCGTCCCCAGGCAGCGGCAGACCGAGCGGGGCTCGGGGCAGAGGGTCGGCAGCGGTGACGTCGCCGCTTTGCGCTCGGTCGCCGAGCTCTTCCGCACCCTGGACAACGCCTACGGCGGCGGCCACGCCCGGCAGGCCCTTGTCCGGTACCTGGAGCACGAGACGGAGCCGATGCTGCGCGGCACGTACGGGGAGGCCACCGGGCGGCGGCTCTTCGCCGCCGCCGCCGATCTGACCCGGCTCGCGGGCTGGACCTCGTACGACATCGCGGCCCACGGGCTCGCGCAGCGCTACTTCGTCCAGGCGTTACGGCTGGCCCAGGCCGCCGGTGACCGGGCCTACGGCAGCTTCGTCCTGATCACCATGAGCCGGCAGGCCGTCTACCTCGGGCACGGCCGGGAGGCGGTCCAGCTGGCGCGGGTCGCGCAGCAGGGCGTCGGTTCGTCCGCGCCCCACGCCGTACTGGCCCTGCTGCACGCGGTCGAGGCACGCGGGCACGGGGTCCTCGGCGAAGCCAAGGCGTGCGCCGCCTCGCTGGCGCGGGCGGACCGGGCGCTGGAGGCCTCCCGCCCGGGCGACGAGGCACCGCACTGGGCGCGCTACTTCGACGAGGCCCAGCTCGCCGACGAGTTCGGGCACTGCCACCGCGACCTCCAGCAGTACCGGGCCGCCGCGCAGCACGCGGAGCGCTCGCTCCAGCTGCGCGCCCCCGCGTACGCCCGCAGCCGGCTGTTCTGCCGAGTGGTACTGGCCTCCGCCCGGCTCGGGCTCGGCGAGCTCGACCAGGCCTGCCGACTGGGTGCGGAGGCCGCGCAACAGGCCGCCGAGATGCGGTCCGTGCGCGCCCAGGAGTACGTACGGGACTTCGAGCGGCGCCTCGAACCCTTCCGCGACGCCGCCGCCGTCCGCGGCTACCGCGAGCGGGTGGCCGCGCTGGGGTGACGGGGGATCTCAGGCCGCCTCCGGGAGCCCTGTGGTGTGCCCGGAGGCCGGTCGTACGCCCAGGTCGGTGAGGATCGCCCCGGCCGCGCGGCGGCCGGAGGCCAGGGCACCCCGCACCGAGCCGGTGTCGCGGTGGTCGCCGCACACGTACAGCCCCGCGAGCAGCCGGACCGGGCGCCGGGGGTCGTGCGGGGCCGGCATCGCGGGCACCGCCTCCGGATCGTGGTAGGCCGCCAGCAGCTCCCAGTCGTCCGTGGGAGTGCCGTAGAGCGCCGCGAGGTGTGCGCGGACCGTGCGGTCCGGTGCGGGCGGCGGAGTGCCGAGCACCGTGGAACTGATCAGGACCCGGCCGCGCGGTGCGCGCGACGGGTCGACCTCGCTCATCACCGCCGTGTGCGCGACCGGACCCGAGCGGTCGGCGTCCAGAAGCAGTGACGCACCGGTCGGCGGGGGAGCGGGAGCGGTGTGGTGGAGCACCGTCACCGGGTGGAAGGGCGGCACGCGCAGACCGGGCAGCAGCTCGGCCGCGGCGCCCGCCCCGGTCGCCAGCAGCAGGGAGCGGCAGCCCAGTTCGCCGTGTTCCTTGGTCCGCACCGCGGTGATGTCCGCCGAGGTGACGTGCACGCCGGTGCGTACGGTGCCGGGCGGCAGCGCGGCCGCCAGCAGGTCGGGCAGCGTGGCCGAACCCCCCGACGGTACGCAGAGCCTGCCGCTCGCGTAGCTTCGCAGCGCGAGATCGGCGCACCGGCTCGATGTCGTGAGCGCGGGATCGCTGAGCAACGCCGTGAGCAGGGGGCGCACGAAACCGTTGAGCGTCCGGGTGGACAGTCCGCGGCCGGACAGGGCGTCGAGCGCGGCCCGTTCGGGCCGGGCCAGGATGCGGGCCGGAGGAGTCGCCGCGAGCCGGGACAGCGCGGCTGTCAGCCGGGCCTGGTCGATCGCCCCGCCCATGGCCCCGGTGAGGCTCCCGCCCAGGGGCACCCGGGGGGCGCTTGCGAGGGCGCGCGCCGCCTTGAGTGCGCCCCGCGCGCTGCGTGAGCCCCGGGGGCTTCGTATCTCCCCGGTCCGGTACCGGCGGCCCTCGCTGTGGACGAGCACGCCGGGATCGAAGTTCCGCAGGACGAGACCGCCGAGTCCGAGCGTCCCGTGCAGCTCCGGATACGAGGTGTTGAGAAGCGGTCCGATGCGGTCGAGGCGGAACCCGTCCACCTCTTCGGTCATCATCCGGCCGCCGACGCGGGGGCCGGCCTCCAGGATGCTGACGCTCACTCCCGCACTGGTCAGCAAGTGGGCCGCTGACAGGCCGGCGATCCCGGCTCCGATGATGACGACGTCCGCGTGGTGTGCCGTGCTGAGCACGTGCCCCTCCCCGAGTCGGCGCAACTGGTGGGAGGCTCTTGCCCTCAACAGGCCACCGGAATGCGTGAGTTCGCCATGAGGCTAGGAGGGTGGCGGGATTGTGCGCAGTCGCGCGCGGGCCGGGGCACCGGAGCACGGGGTCGCACGCGTGTCTGAACGCGGCGACCGGGGACGGCTTCTGGGGCGCGGGGTCAGCGCAGGGCGGCCCGGATGGCCGCATCGATCCCGGGGAAGGCGAAGGCGAACCCGGAGTCCAGCAACCGTCCGGGCAGCACCCGCTGACTTCCCAGCACGTCCTCGGCGAAGCCGCCCAGGGCGATCCGGAGCGCCGGCGCGGGAGCGGTGAACAGGGTGGGCCGGCGCAGCACCCGGCCCATCGCCGCCGTCACCTCGCCGTTGGTGACCGGGCCCGGCCCGGTCAGATTCACCGGCCCGGACAGCTCCGGGGTGTCCAGGACGTGGCGCAGCGCCGCGATGTGGTCGTGCAGCGCGATGAAGCTCCAGTACTGCCGCCCGTTGCCGAGCCGGCCGCCGAGCCCCGCGCGGAACAGCGGGAAGAGGCGGCCCCAGGCACCGCCCTCCCGGGCGACGACCAGCCCGGTGCGCGCGTGCACGGTCCGCACGCCGGCCTCCTCCGCGGCGGCCGTGGCTTCCTCCCACTCCAGACACACCGACGGCAGGAACCCGTCTCCGGGCGGTGCGCCCTCGTCGACCGCGCGGTCTCCCGTGTCGCCGTAGAAGCCGACCGCGGACCCGGACAGCAGCACCTTCGGCGGTACGTCCAGCGAGGCGACGGCGTCGGCGATCGCGGCCGTGCCCAGCACCCGGCTGTCCCGGATCTCCCGCTTGTACGCCTCGGTCCAGCGGTGGTCGCCGACCCCGGCCCCGGCGAGATGGACGACGGCGTCGCAGCCCACCAGCCCGGCCACGTCCACGTAACCGCGCCCGGGGTCCCACTCCACCTCGTCCCCCGCCCGCGCCGGCCGCCGGACCAGCCGGACCACCTCGTGCCCGTCCGCCCGCAGCGAGCGCACCAGCGCCGCTCCGATGAGTCCGGTCGATCCGGTGACAGCGATACGGGAGTGCGGCATGGGACCCATCCTGCCCCATGTGCCACCGCTGACGCGTGGCACAGTGACGCCCATGGCCGAGTCCTTCACCCCTCCCGCTCCGTCCGTCCGCCCCGCCGTCCTCGACGACGGTCCTGTTCTCGCGGAGCTCGACCGGAGCACCTGGTCGACCCTGCACGCCGTCACGGCACGGCCGCAGCCGCCGTACGGGCCGTTCTTCGACGACCGGCACAGGCCGGAGGACGTCCTGGTGGTCGAGGCGGTCAACCCGGCGGGCGAGACGGCCGTCGCCGGTTACGTCCGCGTCGTGCCGCCCACACCGCTGGCCTGCAACGCGCATGTCCGGCAGATACAGGGCCTCGCGGTGGCCGGCTGGGCGCGGGGCCGCGGCATCGGCCGCGCGCTGATACGCGCCGCGTGCGCGGGGGCCCGGAGCGAGGGGGCGAGCCGCATCACCCTGCGGGTGCTGGGGCACAACGCGCCCGCCCGCGCGCTGTACGAGGCGGAGGGGTTCACCGTCGAGGGCGTCCTGCCCGGCGAGTTCTTCCTCGGCGGGCGTTATGTGGACGATGTGATGATGGGCCGGCCGCTCGGCCCCTGACGGTCGTGCCTCACCCGGCGCCGAACCGCTGCCACAGTTCGGGCAGCCGCGTCGCGAGGGCCGCGTCGTCCTCCAGGCCGAGCGGCGTGCCCTCCGGCTCGGCAGCCTGCGGCGGCAGCCCCAGATCCGGCGCGACCACCCCGGTGAGCTGCTCGTACGCCTCATCGGCGGCGTAACCCAGCTCCTCGGCGTCCCCGTCCAGCTCCTCGTCGAAGTCGTCGAGGAGTTCGGCCAGGCTGTCCGGATCGTGCACCGCGCCCTCGAAGACCTCCCGGCCCTGGCCGATCAGCCAGCAGCGGAAGTAGTCGAAGGCGTCGTCGCTCGCCCCGCCGAGCAGCACGGCGGCGGCACCCCACAGGTCCCAGCGGTAGGCCCGGTTGTAGCGGGCCTCGAAATGCCGGGCGAAGTCCAGCACGGATTCGGGATCGAGCTGCACCAGCCGTTCGACGAGCAGGTCGGCATGGTCCTCGGGGTCGCCGTCGGCGGCCTCGCGGGTGCTGTCGACGATCTCCCAGAATTCCGTCTCGTCCATCACGGGTCCAGCATCTGCCCCGGAGACGGCCGATGCACGCCCAGACGCCGAAATGAAGCCTTACGGCCTCACATAGAGCGCGTGCAGTGCTTCCGCGGCCGCCGCGAACCTGGCGCGCAGGGCGGCCGGCTCCAGGACCTCCAACTCCGGCCCCAGGGCCAGCAGCTGACCGTACGCGATGTCCAGGGACTCGACCGGCAGCGTGACCGTGGTCCACCCGTCGGGGCCGGGCGGCCCGGCCGCGGCCAGTGCGTCCCGGGCGGCGACGCGGTCCACGGCGTGCGGAAGCACGCGCACGGCCGCCGCCGAGAGCCGCAGCGTCACCTCGGCCCGCAGGATCGACCGGGCGAACTGGGCGGCGCGCTCGTCCCAGAAGGCGGGCAGGTCGAAGCCCTCGTCCCGGACGAACCGGGTGCCCGGCGAGGTCACCGCCGTGAAGCGGTCGATCCGGTACACCCGGAAGTCGTCCTCCGCGCGGGCGCAGAGGTACCAGACCCCGGCCTTCAGCACGAGTCCGTAGGGTGCCAGCTCACGCTCCGCCTCGGCGTCCTGGCCCGCCCGGCGGTAGCGGGCGCGCACCATGCGGTCGTCCCACACCGCCTCGGCCACGGCGGGCAGCAGCGCGGGGGTGACCGGCTCCTGATACCAGCCGGGTGCGTCCAGGTGGAAGCGCTGGGAGGCGCTGGCGGAAGCGTCCCGGACGGAGGGGAGGAGGGCCGCGGACACCTTCAGCCGGGCGGCGGAGGCGGCGTCCTCCAGACCCATCTCGCGCAGGGCCGAGGGCAGTCCGGAGAGGAAGAGCGCCTCGGCCTCGTCACGGGCGAGACCCGTGAGCCGCGTCCGGTACCCGCCGACCAGCCGGTACCCGCCCGCCCGTCCCCGGTCCGCGTAGACCGGTACCCCCGCCTCGGACAGCGCCTGGGCGTCCCTGGTGACGGTCCGCTCCGACACCTCCAGCTCCTGGGCGAGCTCGGCGGCGGTCATGGCGGGGCGGGACTGCAGGAGCAGCACCATTCTGATGAGCCGGGCAGCACGCATACGGCCATTGTGGCCGCGCTGCGCGGTGGGCGTCGCCCCCGGCCACCGGCCTCATGCGCAGCCAGGCCGGCGCCGGACGTGATGTCCGGCGCCGGCCTGGCTCAAAGCATGTCCTCGATCACCCGACGGGCCTGCTGCGGCCGTCAGAGCCCGTAGCGCTCGCGGGCCTCCTTGACCGCGGACGCGGGCACCTCGCCGCGGCGGGCCAGCTGGGCCAGGGCCGCGACCGTGACCGACCGGGCGTCGACGCCGAAGTGGCGGCGGGCCGCGTCACGGGTGTCGGAGAGGCCGAAGCCGTCCGTGCCCAGCGAGGACCAGTCCTGCTCCACCCACTGGCTGATCTGGTCGGGCACCTGGCGCATCCAGTCGCTCACCGCGAGGACCGGACCCGGTGCGCCCTCCAGCGCCTGGGTCACGTACGGCACCCGCAGCTCACCGCGGAGGAGCGCCTCGTCGCACTCCAGCGCGTCCCGGCGCAGCTCGCCCCACGAGGTGGCGGACCAGACGTCGGCCGTGACACCCCAGTCCGCGGCCAGCAGTTCCTGGGCCTCCAGGATCCAGTGGATCGCCGTACCGGAGGCCATCAGCTGCAGACGGGGGGCGTCCGCCTTCGCGGGCGTGCCCTCCTTGAACCGGTAGAGGCCCTTGAGGATGCCCTCCTCGACGCCTTCCGGCATCGCGGGCTGCGGCTTCGGCTCGTTGTAGACCGTCAGGTAGTAGAAGACGTTCTCGGCCTCGGGGCCGTACATCCGCCGCAGACCGTCCTTGACGATGACCGCGATCTCGTAGGCGAACGCCGGGTCGTAGTTGAGCGACGCGGGGTTCGTGGCCGCGATCAGGTGCGAGTGGCCGTCCGCGTGCTGGAGCCCCTCACCGGTCAGGGTGGTCCGGCCCGCGGTGGCACCGACGATGAAGCCCTTGCCGAGCTGGTCGGCGAGCTGCCACATCTGGTCGCCGGTCCGCTGCCAGCCGAACATCGAGTAGAAGATGTAGAACGGGATCATCGTCTCGCCGTGCGTCGCGTACGACGTGGAGGCGGCGATGAAGTCGGCCATGGCCCCGGCCTCGGTGATCCCCTCGTTGAGGATCTGGCCGTCCTTGGCCTCCTTGTAGTACATGAGCTGGTCGCGGTCGACCGGCTCGTACGTCTGGCCCAGCGGCGAGTAGATGCCGGCCGACGGGAACAGCGACTCCATGCCGAAGGTGCGGGCCTCGTCCGGGACGATCGGAACCCAGCGCTTGCCGGTCTCCTTGTCCCGCATCAGGTCCTTGACCAGGCGCACGAAGGCCATGGTCGTGGCCATCTCCTGCTTGCCGGAGCCCTTCTTGAGCGCGGCGAACGCGCGCTCCTCGGGCGCGGGCAGTGCCACCGCGTGCACCCGGCGGGCCGGGGCGGGGCCGCCGAGGGCCGCGCGGCGCTCCTGGAGGTAGCGGACCTCGGGGGAGTCCGCGCCCGGGTGGCCGTAGGGCACCAGGCCGTCGGCGAAGGCGCTGTCCGGGATCGGGAGTCCGAGCAGCTCGCGCATGCTCTTGAACTCGTCGGTCGACAGCTTCTTCATCTGGTGGTTGGCGTTCTTGGACTCGAAGCCCTTGCCGAGCGTGTAGCCCTTCACCGTCTGGGCGAGGATCACGGTCGGCGCGCCCTTGTGCTCGACGGCCGCCCGGTACGCCGCGTACACCTTGCGGGCCTCGTGGCCGCCGCGGGAGGTGTAGAAGCACTCCGCGATCTTCGCGTCGGTGAGCAGCTTCGCCAGCTCGGCGAGCGCGGGCTCGGTGCCGAAGAAGTGCTGGCGGATGTAGGCGACGTCGCGGGTGGCGTACGTCTGGAACTGGGCGTCCGGAACCTCGCGGAGCCGGCGCACCAGCGCACCGGTGGTGTCGAGCTGGAAGAGCTCGTCCCAGGCGTTGCCCCAGAGCGTCTTGATGACGTTCCAGCCGGCGCCGCGGAAGGCGCCCTCCAGCTCCTGGACCACGCGGAAGTTGGCGCGGACCGGACCGTCGAGGCGCTGCAGGTTGCAGTTGATGACGAAGGTCAGGTTGTCGAGCTGCTCACGCGCCGCGAGGGCGAGGGCGGCGGTCGACTCGGGCTCGTCCATCTCGCCGTCGCCCAGGAAGGCCCAGACGTGCGAGTTCGAGGTGTCCTTGATGTTGCGGTTGGCCAGGTAGCGGTTGAAGCGCGCCTGGTAGATCGCCGAGAGCGGGCCGAGGCCCATCGACACGGTGGGGAACTCCCACAGCCAGGGCAGCCGCCGCGGGTGCGGGTAGGACGGCAGACCGTCGCCGCCCGCCTCCTGGCGGAAGTTGTCGAGCTGCTGCTCGCTGAGCCGGCCGTCGAGGAAGGCGCGGGCGTAGATGCCGGGGGAGGCGTGGCCCTGGATGTAGAGCTGGTCGCCGGAGCCGTCCCCCTCCTTGCCGCGGAAGAAGTGGTTGAAGCCGGTCTCGTACAGCCAGGCGGCCGAGGCGAAGGTGGCTATGTGGCCGCCGACGCCGAAGCGCGAGCCACGGGTGACCATCGCGGCCGCGTTCCAGCGGTTCCACGCGGTGATCCTGGACTCCATCTCCAGGTCGCCGTCGAAGGCGGGCTCCGCGGCGGTGGGGATGGAGTTGACGTAATCGGTCTCCAGCAGCTTGGGCAGCGCGAGACCGGCGCCCTCGGCGTGCTGGAGCGAGCGCCGCATCAGATACGCGGCGCGGTGCGGGCCCGCGGCCTTGGTGACGGCATCCAGGGAGGCCGCCCATTCAGCGGTCTCCTCCGGGTCGCGGTCCGGGAGCTGGTCGAGCTCGCTCGGAAGCTTTCCTACGGGGTCGGTCATGATCGCCGCCTTCCGGTGAGGAGGGGGGTGGAGAAGTCCCTGACTGGCAGGACAGGGCGATGGGGCCGGTGGGCCCGCGGAGTGAACTGTAAGGCTCCGATCGATGATCGATCAAAGGATGAAAGGCAAAACTTCTCGATATGAAGAAAGTGGCATGGGGTGCCGCGAAACAGGGCACGGAGTGACGGGATTTACCGGACGAAAGGGGCGCTCACCTGCACAGGCGAGCGCCCCTCACGACACATGCGCACCGCAGCGCGCGCCGGCCTCAGGCGCGCGGCGCGCAACCGAGCACATGGGCCTTGACCAGCACCCCGATGTCCGGGTCCTTCCGCAGGAACGCCTCGATGAGCGCTTCGTGCTCCTCGGCGTACGACTTCTGCACCGTGCCCAGCCAGCGGATCGAGAGCGCCGTGAACACCTCGATGCCCAGTCCCTCCCAGGTGTGCAGCAGGACCGCGTTGCCGGCCGCCCGGACCATCTCCCGGTGGAACCCGACGGTGTGGCGCACCTGAGCCTCGCCGTCGGCCAGCCGGTCCGCCTCGTACAGGGCCGCCACGTGCGGGGCGAGCAGCGAGCAGTCCTCGCCGAGCCCCGGGGCCGCCAGCTCGGCGGCGATCTGCTCCAGACCGGCCCGGACCGGGTAGCTCTCCTCCAGGTCGGCCGCGGTGAGGTTGCGGACCCGGACGCCCTTGTTGGGCGCGGACTCGATCAGCCGGAGCGTCTCCAGCTCGCGCAGCGCCTCGCGCACGGGCGTCTGGCTGACCTCCAGCTCGGTGGCGATGCGCCGCTCCACGATCCTCTCGCCCGGCTTCCAGCGCCCGCTGACGATCCCGTCCACGATGTGCTCGCGGATCTGTTCGCGCAGCGAGTGGACGACGGGCGGGGTCATGAGGGGCTCCTTCGGGGCAAACCGGTGCTGCCTGCACCGACACGGCGGCCGGAGCGACCGGTGGTGTCTAGACAATACGGCGGCGCCCCCGCCCGGGAGTGTTCCGGACGGGGGCGCCGCTGGTGAGGCTGGTTACAACTCCGGTGCTCAGAGGCCGAGCTCGACCTCGAACTCACCGGCCTCCAGGATCGCCTTGACGGCGGTCAGGTAGCGGGCGGCGTCCGCGCCGTCCACCAGACGGTGGTCGTAGGAGAGCGAGAGGTAGGTCATGTCGCGGACGCCGATGACGGTGCCCTCGGCGGTCTCGATGACCGCCGGACGCTTGACCGTGGCACCGATGCCCAGGATGGCTGCCTGGTTCGGAGGCACGATGACGGTGTCGAACAGCGCACCGCGCGAGCCGGTGTTGCTGATGGTGAAGGTGGCACCGGACATGTCGTCCGGCGTCAGGCCGCCACCGCGGGCCTTGCCGGCCAGCTCGGCGGTCTTCTTCGAGATACCGGCGATGTTGAGGTCGCCCGCGCCCTTGATGACCGGGGTCATCAGGCCCTTCTCGGCGTCGACGGCGATGCCGATGTTCTCCGAGTCGAAGTACGTGATCGTGCCTTCGTCCTCGTTGATCCGGGCGTTGACGACCGGGTGGGCCTTCAGCGCCTGGGCGGCGGCCTTGACGTAGAACGGCATCGGGGAGAGCTTGACGCCCTCCCGGGCCGCGAACGCGTCCTTCGCCTTGTTGCGCAGCTTCATCAGCTTGGTGACGTCGACCTCGACGACCGAGGTCAGCTGGGCCTGCGAGTGCAGCGCCTTCATCATGTTGTCGCCGATGACCTTGCGCATGCGGGTCATCTTGACCGTCTGACCGCGCAGCGGGGACGCCTCGAGCTTCGGCGCGGCCTTCGCCGCAGGGGCGGCGGCGGCCGGAGCCGGAGCGGCGGCGGCGGCCTTGGCGGCCTCCGCGGCGGCGACGACGTCCTGCTTGCGGATGCGGCCACCGACGCCGGTGCCCTTGACCGTGCCCAGGTCGACGCCGTTCTCGGCGGCGAGCTTGCGGACCAGCGGCGTGACGTACGCGCCGTCGTCACCGGAGGTCGCGGCCGGGGCGGCCGGGGTGACCGGAGCCGGAGCGGCAGCCACGGGAGCCGGAGCGGCCGGCGCCGGAGCGGCGGCGGGCGCGGCGGGAGCCGCCGGAGCCGGAGCCGGGGCAGCCGGTGCGGGGGCGGCCGGAGCCGGGGCAGCAGCGGCCGGAGCCGGGGCAGCCGGAGCCGGAGCGGCGGCGGCCGGAGCCGGAGCGGCGGCCGGGGCGGCACCGGGAGCACCGATGACGGCCAGCTTGGCGCCGACCTCGGCGGTCTCGTCCTCGGCGACGACGATCTCCAGCAGCAC
Organism: Streptomyces sp. NPDC005761; assembly: GCF_040630635.1. NCBI lineage: Bacteria > Bacillati > Actinomycetota > Actinomycetes > Kitasatosporales > Streptomycetaceae > Streptomyces > Streptomyces sp. NPDC005761. Next base: position 124,110 of record NZ_JBEXXX010000015.1, read on the forward strand.
GCCGGAGACAGGGGCCGGGATCTCGGTGTCGACCTTGTCCGTGGAGACCTCGAGGAGGGGCTCGTCCTCCGAGACCTCCTCGCCGACCTCCTTCAGCCAGCGGGTGACGGTGCCCTCGGTGACGCTCTCGCCGAGCGCGGGCAGGGTGACGTCGGTGCCGGAGGCGCCACCGGCCGGGGCAGCTGCCGGCTCCTCGGCCGCGGGGGCCGGGGCGGCGGCGGGAGCCTCGGCCGGGGCGGCCTCGGGGGCCGGGGCGGCCTCGGGCTCGGCGGCCGGCGCTGCGGCAGCCTCGGGGGCGCCGGTGCCGTCGTCGATCAGGGCCAGCTCGGCGCCGACCTCGACGGTCTCGTCCTCGGCGACCTTGATGGAGGCCAGGATGCCGGAGGCGGGGGCCGGGATCTCGGTGTCGACCTTGTCGGTCGACACCTCGAGCAGCGGCTCGTCGGCCTCGACGCGCTCGCCCTCGGCCTTCAGCCAGCGGGTGACAGTGCCCTCGGTGACGCTCTCGCCGAGCGCCGGAAGGGTTACGGAAACCGACATGGTTTCAGTTGCTCCTAACGAAAATGCGGAAGTGGTCGGTCGTCGCGCCCGTCGACTGATCAGTCGTGGGAGTGCAGGGGCTTGCCGGCGAGGGCCAGGTGCGCCTCGCCCATTGCCTCGTTCTGCGTCGGGTGGGCGTGGATGAGCTGCGCGACCTCGGCCGGCAGCGCCTCCCAGTTGTAGATCAGCTGGGCTTCGCCGACCTGCTCGCCCATACGGTCACCCACCATGTGGACGCCGACCACGGCACCGTCCTTGACCTGGACGAGCTTGATCTCGCCCGCGGTCTTGAGGATCTTGCTCTTGCCGTTGCCCGCGAGGTTGTACTTCAGCGCGACGACCTTGTCCGCGCCGTAGAGCTCCTTGGCCTTGGCCTCGGTGATGCCGACGGAGGCGACCTCGGGGTGGCAGTACGTCACCTTCGGGACACCGTCGTAGTCGATCGGGACGGTCTTCATGCCGGCCAGACGCTCCGCCACGAGGATGCCCTCGGCGAAGCCGACGTGCGCCAGCTGAAGGGTCGGGACCAGGTCGCCCACGGCCGAGATCGTCTCCACGTTCGTCTGCATGTACTCGTCGACGAGGACGTAGCCGCGGTCCATCGCGACGCCGGCCTCCTCGTAGCCGAGGCCCTGCGAGACCGGGCCGCGGCCGATCGCGACGAGCAGCAGCTCCGCCTCGAAGGTCTTGCCGTCGGCGAGGGTCACCCGGACGCCGTCCTGCGTGTACTCGGCGCTCTGGAAGAACGTACCGAGGTTGAACTTGATGCCGCGCTTGCGGAACGCGCGCTCAAGAAGCTTCGAGCTGTTCTCGTCCTCGACCGGGACCAGGTGCTTCAGGCCCTCGACGATGGTGATCTCGGTGCCGAAGGACTTCCACGCCGAGGCGAACTCGACGCCGATGACGCCGCCGCCCAGCACGATCGCGGACTTCGGAACGCGGTCCAGCTTCAGAGCGTGGTCCGAGGAGATGATGCGGTTGCCGTCGATCTCCAGGCCCGGGAGCGACTTCGGCACGGAGCCGGTCGCCAGGAGCACGTGGCGGCCCTGGATGCGCTGGCCGTTCACGTCCACCGAGGTGGGGGAGGAGAGCCGTCCCTCACCCTCGATGTAGTGCACCTTGCGGGAGGCGATGAGGCCCTGCAGGCCCTTGTACAGGCCCGAGATCACGTCGTCCTTGTACTTGTGGACGGCCGCCATGTCGATGCCCTCGAAGGTGGCCTTGACACCGAACTGGTCGGCCTCGCGCGCCTGGTCGGCGATCTCACCGGCGTGCAGCAGGGCCTTCGTGGGAATGCAGCCGTTGTGCAGGCAGGTGCCGCCGACCTTGCCCTTCTCGATCAGGGCGACGTCCAGGCCCAGCTGCGCTCCGCGCAGGGCCGCGGCATAACCGCCGCTACCACCGCCGAGGATCACTAGGTCGAAAACGGTGCTGGCGTCGTTCGCCACGTCACGTCCTCCATGCATGTGCGCCGGATGCCGGGCCCCGTCATCGGGGTGTGACCGGCCGGTCGGCTGGTGTTCGGCCGCTTTTGTCTTTCGGCCCTGTGGTGGGGGCCCTGTCCTGCCGAGAACCCATCTTCGCACTTGTTGACGGTGGGCGGGACGCGGGGCCCGTGTCTGAGACGGATGATCGTCCGTCCCAAGGGGTTACCGCTGCGTAGGGACGGATGGATTTCGTCGAGAGCGAAACCTGCCCGGCCCCCTGCCGCGGTGCCGTGGATGCAACACGTACGGCCCCGGACGTATGCCCGGGGCCGTACGTCGACGGCTGCCTCAGCCGAGGTCTCCGGCCGCGGTGCGCTCCGCCAGCTTCACCAGGGTGCGGACCGCGGATCCGGTCCCGCCCTTCGGGGTGTAGCCGTACGGGGCACCCTCGTGGAAGGCCGGGCCCGCGATGTCCAGGTGTGCCCAGGCGATGCCTTCGCCGACGAACTCCTTCAGGAACAGACCGGCCACCAGGCCGCCGCCCATCCGCTCGCCCATGTTGGCGATGTCGGCGGTCGGGGAGTCCATGCCCTTGCGCAGGTCGGCGGGGAGCGGCATCGGCCAGGAGGCCTCACCGACCTCCTCGGCGATCTCGTGGATCGAGGTACGGAAAGCCTCGTCGTTCGCCATGATGCCGAAGGTGCGGTTGCCCAGGGCCAGCACCATCGCGCCGGTCAGGGTCGCCACGTCGACGATGGCGTCCGGGTTCTCCTCGGAGGCGCGGGTCAGCGCGTCGGCGAGGACGAGCCGTCCCTCGGCGTCCGTGTTGAGGACCTCGACGGTCTTGCCGCTGTACATGCGCAGCACGTCACCGGGGCGGGTGGCGTTGCCCGACGGCATGTTCTCGGCGAGCGCCAGCCAGCCGGTGACGTTGACCCGCAGGCCGAGACGGGCGGCCGCGACGACGGTCGCGAACACGGCGGCGGCGCCGGCCATGTCGCACTTCATCGTTTCGTTGTGGCCGGCCGGCTTCAGCGAGATGCCGCCCGAGTCGTAGGTGATGCCCTTGCCCACGAGGGCCAGGGTCTTCTCCGCCTTGGGGTGCGTGTAGGCGAGCTTCACCAGGCGCGGGCCGCGGGCCGCGCCCTGGCCGACGCCGAGCAGACCGCCGAAGCCGCCCTTGACGAGCGCCTTCTCGTCGAGGACCTGCACCTTGATGCCGTGCTCCTTGCCGGCGGCGGTGGCCACGGCGGCGAAGGACTCGGGGTACAGGTCGTTCGGCGGGGTGTTGACCAGGTCGCGCGCGCGGTTGATCTCCTCGGCCAGCGCGACGGCGCGCTCGGCGGCGGCCTTGAAGGCCTTGTCGCGCGGCTTGGCGCCGAGGACGGCGATCTCGCCGAGCGGCAGCTTCACGCCGTTCGCCTTGGCACCCTTGGGGGCGAGCTTGTTCTCGCCGCCCTGGTAGGCGGTGAAGGCGTACGCGCCCAGCAGCGCGCCCTCCGCGACGGCCTCGGCGTCCTCGACGGAGGCGACGGGCAGCGCGAAGCCTGCCTTCTTCGAGCCGGCGAGCGAGCGGGCGGCGGAGCCTGCGGCCCGGCGCAGCGCCTCGGCGTCGTACGCGCCGTCCTTCTCCGGGACCGGGCCGAGTCCGGCCGCGATGACGACCGGGACCTTCAGGCCGTCGGGCGCGGGGAGCTTGGTCAGCTCGCCCTCGGCACCGGAGGCGCCCAGGGTCGCCAGGACGGTGGCGAGCTTCCCGCCGAACGCCTTGTCCACGGCCTCGGCGCCCGGTGCCAGGACCAGGTCCCCGGACTTGGAGCCGGCGCCCTTGGCGACGCCGACGACGAGCGCGTCGGCGCGCAGCGTCGCCGCACCGGCAGTGCTGAGAGTGAGAGCAGTCACGGTGGTGAAATCTCGCTTCCGTTGAGTTCTTTGTCGGACTGTGCTGGCCGAGGGGGTGGCCGACCGTGCCCGGCGCATCGTAGACGCCGCGATGTGCCGGGAATGAGCCTACGCGCGCCTTTGCTGCCCGATTACGGCGGCGGGCCGTCAGTGCGCCGCGGCGGGCCTACGGTTGTCACGCCGGGGTGATCTTCCCGGCGGAACGGACCGCGACCGACGAGGCGTTGGCGGACGTCCCGTGAACGAATCCCAGGGGGAACGATGAACGACCGGATGGCTGCCCGGGCGGGCGGCCGGCCGGCGGCGCTGCCCGTCACCGTACTGATTCTGTTGGTGATGCTGGCCGGCTGCACCTCGGCACCCGGTTCCGCCCCGTCCCCCGCCCCCTCCGGGCGGTCCGCGGAGGCGCGCTGGCAGCCGGAACCGGGCACCGACTGGCAGTGGCAGCTCTCCGGCCGGCTGGACACGACCGTGGACGCGCCGGTGTACGACATCGACGGCTTCGACCACGACGCGGACCGGGTGGCAGAGCTGCACCGCAAGGGGCGCAAGGTCATCTGCTACCTGTCCACGGGCGCCTGGGAGGACTTCCGCCCCGACGCGGCGAGGTTCCCCACGGCGGTCCTCGGCAAGGGCAACGGCTGGAAGGGGGAGCGCTGGCTCGACATCCGGCGCACCGAGGTCCTGGAGCCGCTGATGGAGAGCCGGATCTCCATGTGTGCGAAGAAGGGCTTCGACGCGGTCGAGCCCGACAACATGGACGGCTACCGCAATGCGAGCGGCTTCCCGCTGACCGCCGCCGACCAGCTGCGCTACAACCGGCTCATCGCCCGCGTCGCTCACCGTCACCACCTCGCCGTCGGCCTGAAGAACGATCTTCCGCAGATCCCCCAGCTGGTGGGGGACTTCGACTTCGCGGTCAACGAGCAGTGCGCCCAGTACGAGGAGTGCGAGGAGCTCACCCCGTTCGTCGAGGCGGGCAAGGCGGTCTTCCACGTGGAGTACGAACTGCCCGTGGCGCGGTTCTGCGCACAGTCCCGGCGGCTGGGGCTGAGCTCGCTGCTCAAGAAGTACGAGCTCGGCGTCTGGCGGGAGCAGTGCCCGGCGGCGGCAGCCTGACGGGGCGTCCGAGAGGCTCAGCCGAGGGTCAGCCCCACCAGCGTCACCGTCGCCGCCGTCTCCGCCAGCGCGCCGAACACATCGCCGGTCACCCCGCCGAAGCGCCGCACGCAGTGCCGCAGCAGCAGCTGCGCCACCGCGAGCGCGACCAGGGCGGAGAGGGCGCAGCGCAGCGCGCCGTACCCGCCGAGCAGCGCCCCGGCGCCCGCGCAGGCAGCCACCGTCAGGGCCGCTGCGGCCGCCGCACCCGCGGCCGGGACCGTGCCCGCGACCGCGGCGCCCAGTCCCTCCGGGCGGGCCGCCGGGACGCCGCGGCGGGAGGCCAGGGTGAGCGCCAGCCGGGCGACGACCGCGGACACGGCGGCCGCCACCGCGCCCTGCGCCCAGCTCTGCGCGTACGCCTGCTGAAGGACCGCCACCTGGGCGAGCAGGACGAACAGCAGGGTAATCACACCGAACGGCCCAATGTCCGACTGCTTCATGATGCGCAGCGCGTCGGCGGCGGGCTTGCCGCTGCCCAGGCCGTCGGCGGTGTCCGCGAGACCGTCCAGGTGCAGCCCCCGGGTGAGGGCCGCCGGGACCGCGGCGGAGGCGACCGCGGCGAGCAGGGGCCCCGAGCCCAGCAGCAGCAACAGGCTGCCGGGCACCGCCGCGAGCACCCCCACGACGAGGCCGGCCACGGGGGCGCACAGCATCCCGGCCCGGGCGGTCCCGCGGTCCCAGCGGGTGACGCGGACGGGGAGCACGGTGAGGGTGCCGAAAGCGAAACGCAGGCCGTGGCTGTTCAGGGAGGTCACGGCGCGCAGGCTAATCGGTGGGCGCGCCCGATAGATTGTCCGGAACGTCATATAACGGCGCGGAAGCGACTTATCGGGAGTGGGTGGGATGGGTCACTGGTTCGATCGGAACATCATCGAGCCGGGGAAGCTGCCCCTGCTCCTGGCTCTGGGCGCCTTCGTCCTGACGTTCGCCATCACCCGGGTCATCACCCGGATGATCCGGGCCGGCAAGGGGCCGTTCGGCAACATCACGCCGGGCGGGGTCCATGTCCACCACGTGGTGCCGGGTGTGGTGCTGAGCGTGGTCGGCGGGTTCGGTGCGGTGGCGAGCGGCAAGCACGGCTTCGCGGCCGGGGCCTGCGCGGTCGTCTTCGGCATGGGTGCGGGGCTGGTGCTGGACGAGTTCGCCCTGATCCTGCACCTGGACGACGTGTACTGGACCGAACAGGGCCGCCAGAGCGTGGAGGTCGTGGTCCTCACGGCCGCCCTCGTCCTGCTGGTGCTCGGCGGCTTCTCCCCGCTCGGCGTGGACGACCTGAGCGACGACCAGCAACAGGGCCGTCTCGGCGTCGTCCTCACGCTCGTCGTCAACTTCTGCTTCGTACTGATCGCGCTGTTCAAGGGCAAGGCGCGGATGGCGGTGGTCGGGACCCTGATCCCGTTCGTGGCCCTGGTCGGGGCGGCCCGGCTGGCCAGACCGACCTCGATGTGGGCCAAGCGGTTCTACCGCAACCGGCACCGGGCCCGGTCCCGATCGGTCCTGCGCGCCTACCACCACGACCGCCGCTGGGCCGGGCCGCGACGCAGATTCCAGGATCTGATCGGGGGCGCGCCCGACCGGGTCCCGGCCCCCTCGCCCAAACCCTGACGGCGCCGCCCGCGCAGGGGCGGGACCGCACACAGCGCGAGCGCCGCGGCGATGGCGGCCAGGTGCTCCTTGCCCGCCAGGTTGTCCTTCACCGCGACCTCCGCCACCATCGCCACGATCACCAGCCCGCCGGTGAACCAGGCCCGGTAGGCGCAGCAGACGCAGACGGCCAGGGCGACCACCGCCGCGGAGGGGCCGGTGTCGACGACCTGGCCGTCGGTGCCGGGCAGGCCGAAGAACCCTTCGGGGCCCACGGCGACGCCGATCCGTGCGTACAGCGTCCCGGCCAGCGTCGCGGCGTACGCGATCAACAGCGTCCGACACCGGCCCAGGCAGATCTCGGCGATCCCGAACACCAGCAGCACCTGCGCCAGCGCACCCCACACGGGCAGGTCGAGCGCGGGGACGAACAGGGACAACGGGGTACGCAGCAGAGCCGCCCACAGCGGATCCTCGGCCCGCACCGCCCCGAGCGCCTGCACCGGTGCGTAGCCCCAGGGCCTGTTCTGCACCACCTGGAGCAGCGCCGTCAGACAGACCGCCGTCACGGTCAGCGGGACGGCGCGCAGCCGCTCAGTGGCGAGTGCCGTGCGCACCGTCGTCCACAGCGGACCCCACTCCCGGCGGGCCGCCCGGCCGAGCGGGCGCAGCGGGGTCATCCACGCGGTCCGAGCTGCGAACGGTGCAGCCACTTGGGCAGTCCGGGCGCCTCGAGGAAGCCTTCGGCGCGCCCCGCGGCGATCCCGATGCGCGGCAGGTCGGCGCTCTTCTCGAAGAGCAGGTAGCGCGGCTCCCAGATCGGCCGGTACTTGGCGTTCGCGCGGTAGAGCGACTCGATCTGCCACCACCGGGAGAAGAAGCTGAGCAGGGAGCGCCAGAGTCTGAGCACCGGCCCGGCCCCGAGCCGTGATCCGCGCTCGAAGACGGAGCGGAACATCGCGAAGTTCAGCGACACCTGGGTGACGCCGATCTTTTCGGCCCGTTGCAGCAGTTCGATGACCATGAACTCCATCAGGCCGTTCTCGGCGTCCCGGTCACGGCGCATCAGGTCCAGCGAGAGGCCGTTCGGGCCCCAGGGGACGAAGCTGAGTACGGCGCGCAGCGCACCGGCCCCGCCCCCGTCGGCGGGGGCCGCGTCGCGGCATTCGAGCATGACGCACTGTCCGTCGGCCGGGTCGCCGAGCCGGCCCAGCGCCATGGAGAAGCCGCGTTCCGTGGCGCCGTCGCGCCAGTCGTCGGCCCGGCGCACCAGTTCGGCCATCTCGGCCACGGGGATGTCCGCGTGCCGGCGCACCGTCACCTCGTAACCGGCCCGTTTCACCCGGTTGTACGCCTGGCGGACGGTCCGCATCGCCCGCCCCTCCAGGGTGAACTCGGCGGTCTCCACGATCGCCTCGTCGCCCAGCTCCAGGGCGTCGAGGCCGTGCCGGGCGTAGACCGTGCCGCCCTCCTCGCTGACCCCCATCGCCGCGGGGATCCAACCGTGCGCGCGCGCCTCGGCCAGCCAGGGGTCGATCGCACCGGGCCAGGCCTCGGGGTCGCCGATCGGGTCGCCGGAGGCCAGTGAGACCCCGCCGACCACCCGGTAGGCGACGGCGGCCTTCCCCGTCGGCGACCAGACGACGCTCTTCTCGCGGCGCAGTGCGAAGTAGCCGAGCGAGTCCCGCTCCCCGTGCTTGTCGAGCAGGGCGCGCAGAGCCGCCTCGTCCTCGGGAGCGATCGGGTCGACCGCGCGACGGGCCCGGAAGGCCGCGTACACCACGGCGATGAGCAGCAGCGTGGACAGGATGTTAATGGCGACGTTCACCCAGCCCGGCGTCGTGATGCCGGGGAACCGGGAGTCGTCGGCCGCGACGGAGACCAGCCGCAGCGCGCCGTAGCGCCAGCGGTCCAGGAACGTCGAACGGTGCTCGTCGTGCGCGGTGTTGGTGAGTGTGACCAGACCGGCGGCGATCAGCGAGGTGAGCAGCAGCCCGCCGACGGCCACCAGCGCGGCCAGCTTCGGGTTCGACCGGTCACCCTTCGCGTAGAACTCCCGCCGGCCGAGGACGAGCGCGAGGACGAAGGCGGCGGTCAGCGCCAGCGAGATCCAGTTCTGCGGGTAGCGCCGCACCTCCGGGAAGCCGATCACCACGGCGAACAGCAGCAGCGTGAGGCCGCTCAGGACCATGTTGACGATCCACGCCGCCCGTTTGCGCCGCCGCATCGTGACCGCGAGGAACAGCGCGACGACCCCGGAGGAGAAGCCCGCGGTGAGCAGGTAGGGCGTGAAGTAGTTCTCGGTGTTGTGGCGCCGGAGGTCCTGGCCGAAGGTGACCCAGACGGCGCTCAGGAAATTGACGAACGACACGACGCGCAGGTACCAGATGGCGAAGGCCGCGCTGCGCCGCGACCGTTCGGTGCTCCGCGGCCGGACGGCAGCCCGCCCGGATTCCTCGCTGGCCAATCGGACCTCTCCCATGAAAAGCGATCATATGGGGCATCGCGCTTCATGAAAGAGGCCGCGCTGCGGCCGGTGTCCGGACGGCCGCAGTCCGCTGGTTCAGCCGCCGGCCGTCACTCCCCGGCCGGGGTGTCCGGCCCTGCCTCTCCGTCCGCGGAGGCCTCCTCGGCGTCGTCCTTCACGTCCTCCTCGTCGGCTTCCGGCGCACGTTCGGGCAGCTCCGCCGCCAGCGCGGCCGCGGCCTGGACGAACGGGAGCGCGAGCAACGCCCCGCTTCCCTCACCCACGATGACGCCGTGGTCCAGCAGGGGGTTGAGCGCCATCCGGTCCAGGGCCTTCGCCTGCGCCGGCTCACCGCTCACCTGCCCCGCCAGCCACCAGTCCGGCGCCCGGAACGCGGCCCGCTGACCGACCAGCGCGCACGCGGCGGAGACCACGCCGTCCAGGATCACCGGGAGCCGGCGCACCGCGCACTGCAGCAGGAAGCCGGTCATCGCCGCCAGATCCGCACCGCCCACCGTGGCCAGCAGCTCCAACTGGTCGCCCAGCACCGGCCTGGCCCGGCGCAGCGCGTCACGGATCACCGCGCACTTGCGCATCCAGGCCAGGTCGTCGATGCCCGCACCGCCGCGCCCGGTGACCACCGAGGCGTCGGTGCCGCACAGCGCCGCGATCAGGGTGGCTGCGGCCGTCGTACCGCCCACGCTCAGGTCACCGAGCACCACCAGATCGGTGCCCGAATCGGCCTCCTCGTCGGCGATCGCCATACCGAGGCGCACCGCCCGCTCGGCCTCCTCGGCCGTCATGGCGTCCTCGACGTCGATCCGGCCGCTGCCCCGCCGCACCCGGGTCCGTACGACCGCTTCCGGCAACAGTCCGGGCTCGCAGTCCAGACCGGCGTCGACGATCCGCACCGGCACGGAGAACCGGCGGGCCAGCACGGCGAGCGGCGTCGAACCCTCCAGCGTGGCGCGCACCAGCTCATGCGCGCTGCCGGCCGCGCGGCCGGACACGTCCAGCTCGGCCACCCCGTGATCACCGGCGAACAGCACCACACGGGGCTGCTCGATCGCCCTGACCGGTACGGCCTGCTGAGCGGCAGAGAGCCATTCCCCCAGCTCGTCGAGGCGGCCGAGGGCTCCGGGCGGCACGATGAACCGCTCCCGGCGTTCCTCGGCATCGCGCCGTACACCCCCGTCGGGGCGTTCGATCAGGTCGGAGAAGTCGTCCAGATTCACGGAGGTCTGCCTCGCGGGTCGATACGTGGTGTGGGCCGGGGAGCCGGGCTCCCCGCCGAACAGTACCTGCCGCGATTTCCGGCCCCCTTCAGCGCGCTGTCCGGTCCCCGAACCGCAGTTGGGTGATCGCGGGCGTGAGGGTCCGCAGCCCGGGGAGCAGGTCCTGGATCCGGATCAGCTCGCCCATCGCACCCCGCCCGCGCGGCAGCCGCAGAGCGCGTACCTCGGTGATCGCCGGATGCGCACTGCGCAGCTTCCCGCGCTCGCGCGGGTCCATGGCCCAGCGCATCGGCGGGATCGTCATGTCTCCCACCTTCGAGGTGCCCGCCACCGTGCCCTTCGCGAGCCATCGCGCCATCGAGTCCAGGACGAGGACCCCGCCCGGCAGCCGCTCGGCGCAGGCCGCCAGGATCCTGCGCACCTCGGCGGGCCGCAGGTACATCAGCAGCCCCTGCGCCGTGACGACCACACCCCGGCCCTCCGGGTCCTCGATCTCGTCCAGCCAGGCCGGATCCGTCGCCGAAGCGGACAGGGTCCGCAGCCGGTCCGACGCGGGCAGCAGGGTGCGGCGCAGCTCAGCCACCTCCGGCAGCTCCACGCTCAGCCAGTTCAGCCTGCCGTTGTCGACCCGCCAGAAGCCGGTCTCCAGACCGTCGCCGAGCGCCACCACGGTGGCCTCCGGACGGTCGGCGAGATACTCCTGCACGGCCAGGTCGAAGCAGCGCGACCGCAGCGCCTGTGCCTGCGAGTTGAACGGGTCGGGCCGCCCGAACCGCTCCTCGAAGGGATAGTCCAGGTCCGCCAGCAGCCGCAGCGCCATCGGATCGTCCAGCACCGGATAGGGGCGGCCCGCCTCGAACGCCCGGTTGTACAACGTCCACAAGAGGGTCTCCGGCACCCCGTCCAGCATCGGCCGCACACGCGTCATGTTCCGTTCCTCCCGCTCTGTCGTTCCGTTCCCGGCCGACGGGTCCCCTCGCCGTCGAACGTGCAGCGCCGCCCGCCTGACGTCGGTCCCGTCGACTCAACCGCGCAACGTCAGCGCCTGACCGGCCACCACCAGCAGTACCTGCTCGCACTCGTCTGCGAACGAGGCGTTCAGCCGGCCCAGCTCGTCCCGGAAGCGCCGGCCTGCGGCGGTCGCGGGCACCACGCCGGAACCGGTCTCGTTGGTCACCGCGACCACGGTGCGCCGCGTCCCGCGGACCGCGGCGACGAGCTCGGCGGCCCGCTCCCGCAGCGCGCTCTCGCCGCCGCCCGCCCAGGCCGCGTCGTCCCAGGCGTCCACCCGGTCCATCGCGTCCGTCAGCCACAGGGACAGGCAGTCGATCAGCAGCGGTGGCCCGTCCGAGGCCAGCAGCTCCGCCAGCTCGCAGGTCTCCTCGGTGCGCCAGGCCGCGGGTCTGCGCTCCCGGTGCAGCCCGATCCGGGCCGCCCACTCCGTGTCGCCCTCCCGGCCGCCACCGGTCGCCACGTACACGACCTCGGGATACGTCTCCAGCCGCCGCTCGGCCTCGACGGACTTCCCGGACCGCGCGCCGCCGGTGATCAGGGTGCGGCGGGGAACGCCGGATCCGGCGCGGTACGCGCCGACCGTCAGCGTCGTGCCGTCCGGCACGGTCCGGGCCCCGCCCGCGGAGAGCCGGCGGTCGAGTTCGGGGCCGGGCGGTGCGTCATGGTCCAGATGGGCGGCGATCACCTCGGTGCCGGGCCCGATCGCCTCGACGGCCCGCAGCCGGGCCACGGCGTCGGGCCGTCCCACGACATCCGCGACGACCATGTCGTAGGGCTGTGCCATCCGGTCGGCGAGACCGGCCGGTGCGGCGCCCGGCGGCAGGTAGAGCAGCCGCTCTCCGTCCGGTGACGTGACCTCGTAACCGGTGCCGGGGGCGTCCATCGCCACAGCGCGCACCCGGTGCCCGCTGATCAGCGTCAGCTCCCGCCCGTCCGGCACCCGGCCTGCCGGGGGCAGTCCGGCGGGCAGTTCCACGGCGGGCCCGTCGTGCGGATGGGTGAGCAGCACCTGCCGTACGCCGGTGAGCGAATGCCCCGCGCGTGCGGCGGCGAACACCGCTCCCGGGGTGAGATCGAGCAGGAGCGCGTCGTCGATCAGCAGGGCGGTCGCGGCCCGTGCCCGCGCCCCGCGGGCGGTGGCACAGGCGGCGCAGGGGCAATCGGGCCGCGGCAGCCCGTCGGGGGCTCCGGTGCCGAGCAGAGTCAGTTCCACGCTCCGATCCTCCCGCGTCCCCGCGCCGGGTGCGCGACGTGGGGGTGACCGGGCTCCCGAGGGCCCCTTCCCGCCCTGGTCGTAAGCACTAGGCTGCGGACGGAACAAAGTGACCCAGGAGGCGGACATGGCGTGGACGTGGCGGTTCGAGAAGTCCGACGGTACGGAGACGGAGCCGGCCCTGCAGCCGGAGGAATTCACGACACAGGGCGACGCGGAGTCCTGGATCGGTGAGTACTGGAAGGAACTCCTCGACGGCGGGGCGGACCAGGTGACGCTCTTCGACGACACGACGAAGATCTACGGTCCGATGAGCCTCCAGGCCGAGCAGAGCTGAGCCGGGCCGGGCCGGAGTGCTGCCGGGCGGACCCGTGAGGATCCGCCCGGCGTACCCGGATGCGTTCTAGGGCGTGTTTCGAAAGTCCCGCCTGTCCGACGACGCCTGGCACGCACGCTCTAGATCTCGCCGAGGGTGACCTCGGCCGTCTTCCGGGCACCGTCGCGCAGATACGTCACGGTGACCTTCTCGCCCGGCTTGTCCGGGGCCAGCGCCTCCGCCAGGGACGTGATCGTGGTGACGGACGTGTCGCCGACCTCGGTGATGATGTCGCCGGCCCGCAGCCCCGCCTTCTGTGCCGCGCCGTCCTTGGTCACACTGACGATCGCGACGCCCGCCGGCTTGTAGCTGTCGTCGACGACCGTACGGCCGGTGATGTTCAGGGCGGCCCGGCCCGAGTCGGTGACCTTGCCGCTCCTGATGATCTGGTCGGCGACCGTCTTCACCATCGAGACGGGGATCGCGAAGCCGATGCCGGGCGCCGCGCTGTCACCCATCTGAGGGTCCGTCGCCGCCAGCGTCGGGATGCCGATGACCTCGCTGTCCAGGTTCACGAGCGCGCCCCCGCTGTTGCCCGGGTTGATCGCCGCCGAGGTCTGCACCATGTTCGCGATGGTCGCTCCGGTGCCGCCGCCCGCGCGGCTCTCGCTCACGGTCCGGCCGAGAGCCGAGACGATGCCCTGGGTGACGCTGCTGGACAGCCCGAGCGGCGAGCCCATGGCCAGCACGATCTGACCGACCGCGACCTTCTCCGAGTCGCCGAACCTCGCGGGCCTGAGCCCCTCCGGGACGTCGTCCAGCTTGACGACGGCCAGGTCCTGATCGGGGTAGGCGGCGACCAGCGAGGCGCTCATCACCTTCTCGCCGTTGGCCACGGTGACCTTGAAGGTCTTCTCCTCACCGACGACGTGGGCGTTGGTGACGATGTGGCCCTTGGCGTCGTAGACGATGCCCGAGCCCAGACTGCTGGAGGCGTCGATCTGCACCACGGAGGGAAGCACGTCGTTGATGACGTTCTGGTACGCGTCCTGCAGATCGTCGGTGGCCTTCGAGGCCGAGCCCTGCTGGGTCGATCCGGACTTCGTCGCGGCGGCGTTCGAGGCGTTGGAATTCGATTCGGAGCAACCGCTCACCAGCGCGATCGCGCAGACACCTGCGGACAGGGGCAGCAGCAGTCGGCGCACACGGCTGCGGGAGTGAAAGGCATCCATGTCCGGATTATTGCTTTCAACCCGGTTGACGGCCCGTTGGGTGCACCCGCCGGGGACCGAAGTCGGGCACCGGCGGGGTGGAAGGCCGGCCCGGCCGGCCCGAGGGGCCGGAGCGGCCTCAGCCCCGGACACCGCACAGGTGCAGCAACGCGGCCACCCCGCGGTACGGATCCGTGCGCCCCGCGCGGTCCTCCGCCGCGAGCACTCGGTCCAGCTCCGCCGCGGAGGGCAGCTCCACGTCGTTGCCGACGTTGTCCGTGAAGATCCGCACCCCGTACCAGGCGTGGAGGGGCGCAGCGATCCCGGCGAGCGTGGCGGTGAGGGCGTCGAGCCGGTCCGCGCGGACGGACAGCCCGAGGCGGTTCGTGTACCGGTCCGAGTCGAACGCGGCCAGCGCCGTGTCCCAGTCCCCGGCCATCCCGGGCCGCATCGCGAGCGCGTCGGCGTTCCGCACGAGGAGCGAGAGCAGGCCGCCCGGCGCCAGCATCCTGGCCAGACCCGCCACCATGGCGTCGGGCTCCCGGACATACATCAGCACGCCGTGGCACAGCACCACGTCGAAGCTGCCGGGCAGGAAGTGGACCCCGGTGTCCTGGCCGTTGCCCTCGATGAACCTGACGCGCTCGCGGATGCCCGCCGGCTCGCCGCCGAGAGCCTCGCGGGCGACCCGCAGCATCTCGGCGTCCGATTCGAGACCGGTGACGGTGTGCCCGGCGCGTGCCAGGCGCAGGGCCTGCGTGCCCTGGCCCATGCCCACGTCAAGGATCCGCAGCCGCTGCCCCACGGGGAAGCGTGCCGCGATCTGTTCGTCCAGCTGTCGGGCGACCAGCTCCTGGCGCACGGTGTTGCGCAGCCCGCCGAGTCCCTTCAGCCACACCGACGAGGCCCCCGAGAAGCCGGAGACCGCATCACCCGGCCGGCCCGCGGACGCACCGCCGGCCGAACCGGAGAGATCCGTACTCAGGGCCGCTCTCCGCGCTTGACCTGCGGCTTCGGCAGCCTGAGGCGACGCATCTGGAGCGTACGCATCAGCCCGTAGGCCACCGCGCCGCGCTTGGGCGTGTCGGGGAAGCGCTCGTTCAGCTGCTTGCGCAGCCGGAACGTGAGCCCGATCGAGTCGACGACGATCAGCACGATCACGCCGAGCCAGAGCAGCAGCGAGATGTTCTGGATGCCCTGCACCTGGATCACGCTGAGAATCAGGATGACCACGGCGAGCGGCAGGAAGAACTCCGCGATGCAGAAGCGCGAGTCCACGAAGTCGCGGACGAAGCGCCGCACCGGGCCCTTGTCGCGGGCCGGGAGGTAGCGCTCGTCACCACTGGCGAGCGCCTCACGCTGCTTGGCCATGTCGACGCGGCGCGCTTCGCGCTGTCGCTTCATGGCCTCCTTGCGGTCCTGCGGCGCGCCACTGGAGGCACGGCGGCGCTGCGACTGGGCGTCGCTTCGCTTGGGGGTGGGGCGACCTTTGGGGGCCTGCGGGTCGCGGGACGTCTTGGAGAGGTCCGCCGTCACCTTGTCGGTGGGGGCCTTCTCTTCCTTGGAGCGGCTACGGAACACAAGGCCCAAGGGTACGGGGTCGATCGCCACGACCCCAGGCCGGCCGGGAACGATCCGGCAACGGCCTGCGTCCTTGCTGGTGTCCGAGCGGGACGATACGGGCGTCATCGCCGGTTTCCCCGACCGTCACCTACTCCCTGGGCCGGAGTGGTCACCGGGGGCAGTCGTCCTTGGGGAGGACCCCATCGCTGCTCGAACAGTGCGGTAATAGAGACAGGGCCCGTACTGTGGGTTCTGTCGGAGTGCTGGTGACCGGTTGAGTCAGAAGGGGGCGCGCGAAGCCCATGAGCGGTGTCATGAAGCGTATGGGGATGATCTTCCGCGCGAAGGCAAACAAGGCCCTTGACCGGGCCGAGGATCCGCGCGAGACCCTCGATTACTCGTACCAGAAGCAGCTGGAGCTGCTTCAGAAGGTGCGCCGCGGAGTCGCCGACGTGGCGACGTCGCGCAAGCGCCTGGAGCTGCAGCTGAACCAGCTGCAGGGCCAGACGTCCAAGCTGGAGGACCAGGGCCGCAAGGCACTCGCGCTCGGCCGCGAGGACCTGGCCCGCGAGGCGCTGTCCCGCCGCGCGGCCCTCCAGCAGCAGGTCACCGACCTGGAGACGCAGCACACCACGCTGCAGGGCGAGGAGGAGAAGCTCACCCTGGCGGCCCAGCGGCTGCAGGCCAAGGTCGATGCCTTCCGTACGAAGAAGGAGACCATCAAGGCCACCTACACGGCGGCCCAGGCCCAGACCCGGATCGGAGAGGCCTTCTCGGGCATCTCCGAGGAGATGGGCGACGTCGGCCTGGCCATCCAGCGGGCCGAGGACAAGACCCAGCAGCTGCAGGCGCGCGCGGGCGCGATCGACGAGCTGCTCGCCTCCGGCGCCCTGGACGACCCGACCGGCACGGCGAAGGACGACATCGCCGCCGAGCTGGACCGGATCTCCGGTGGTACGGATGTGGAGCTGGAGCTGCAGCGCATGAAGGCCGAACTGGCCGGCGGCTCCACCTCGCAGCAGGCCATCGAGGGCGGCCCTCAGGACGCCGCCCAGCAGCAGGACAGGTCCCCGCACAAGTTCGACAAGAATTAAGGCAGCGTCATGATCGTACGGATCATGGGGGAGGGCCAGGAAGTCCTGGCCGACAGTCATCTCGCCGAGCTCAACAAGCTCGACAACGAACTGCTCGCCGAAATGGAGCGGGGCGACGGCCCCGGCTTCCGCTCCACGCTCCACGCGCTCCTCGCCAGGGTGCGCGAACTCGGCACACCCTTGCCGGACGACTCCCTGGAGCCGTCCGAGCTGATCCTGCCGTCGCCCGACGCGACCCTCGAAGAGGTCCGCGCCATGCTCAGCGACGACGGCCTGATTCCAGGCTGACCGGCTGACAACCGGCAGCTCCGGCATCCGCACCCCCGTGCCCCGTGAACCGGCCCGCCGGTTCACGGGGCACGGTCGCGTCCGTGCGGGGCTCCGCGGGCCGTCCGGCCGAGCCGGCGCGCGGCACCGCTCCCGGCCCCAGGTCCCGGGTGCACGGTCTCTTCGCACCGGCTCCGGCACCGGTTTCCCTGTCGCGTGCACCGGCCTCTTCGCGACACGCCGTAACGTAGCTTGACGTGACCACCCTCGGAACCGGGGTTCTGCGCATCAGGAACTGGCTGCGCGACCATCCCCTCGCGCTGGACGGCGCCCTCGCCCTGGCCGTGTACGTGGCCATGGTCATCGGCTCGTTCGCCGACCCGGGCGCGCACCACGGGCCCACCTTCGGCACGCGCGTGCCCGCTGTCGGCAGTGTGGTCCTGATGGCGCTCGGCGCCCTGTCCCTGGTCTGGCGCCGCCGCCGGCCGATGGCCGTGCTCGGCGCCACCGGTGCGCTGGCCGTCGTCGAGCTGCTGACCGCCGACCCACCGGCCCCCGTGGTGATGAGCACCGTCATCGCGCTCTACACCGTCGCCGCCCGCACCGACCGGCCGACGACGTGGCGGGTGGGGCTGCTCACCATGGCCGCGCTCACCGCGGCCGCGATGCTCTTCGGTGCCGCGCCCTGGTACAGCCAGGAGAATCTCGGGATCTTCGCCTGGACCGGCATGGCGGCCGCGGCGGGGGACGCGGTCCGCTCCCGGCGGGCGTTCGTCGACGCGATCAGGGAGCGGGCCGAACGGGCCGAGCGGACCCGCGAGGAGGAGGCCCGGCGCCGGGTGGCCGAGGAGCGGCTGCGTATCGCCCGTGACCTGCACGACGTCGTCGCCCATCACATCGCGCTGGTCAACGTGCAGGCCGGGGTCGCGGCCCACGTCATGGACCGGCGCCCCGACCAGGCCAAGGAGGCGCTCGCCCATGTCCGTGAGGCGAGCCGCTCCGCGCTCAACGAACTGCGGGCCACCGTGGGGCTGCTGCGCCAGTCGGGCGATCCGACGGCGCCGACCGAACCCGCCCCCGGCCTCGCCGTCCTCGACGAACTCGTGGAGACCGTGCGGCGGGCCGGGCTGCCCGTCGAGGTGGCCTGCGCGGCGAAGGAGGGCCCGCCGCTGCCCGCCGCCGTGGACCTGGCCGCGTACCGCGTGATCCAGGAGGCACTGACCAATGTGCGCAAGCACGCGGGCCCCGGGGCGAAGGCCGAGGTCAGCGTCGTGCGGGTCGGGGGCACGGCCGAGGTCATGGTGCTGGACAACGGCCGGGGCACGGCCGACGGAAAGGGCGCCGACGTCGTCGGTGGCGGTCACGGCCTCCTCGGCATGCGGGAGCGGGTCACCGCTCTGGGCGGCACCCTCACCGCCGGACCCCGTTACGGCGGGGGGTTCAGGGTTCATGCGATCCTGCCCCTCAAGGCCCGTGCGCAGGAGCCGGATCAGCCGGATGCGGCGGGCCGGACGGGGGAGAACGTATGACACCGGCCATCAGGGTGCTGCTCGCCGACGACCAGGCGTTGCTGCGCAGCGCGTTCCGGGTGCTGGTCGATTCGGAGCCCGACATGCAGGTGGTCGGCGAGGCCGCGGACGGGGCACAGGCCGTCGAACTGGCCCGCTCCACCGGCGCCGACGTGGTGCTCATGGACATCCGGATGCCCGGTACGGACGGGCTCACCGCGACCCGGATGATCAGCGCCGACCCGGAACTCGCGGACGTCCGCGTGGTCATGCTCACCACCTTCGAGGTGGACGAGTACGTGGTGCAGTCGCTGCGGGCGGGCGCCTCGGGCTTCCTCGGGAAGGGGGCGGAACCGGAGGAGCTCCTCAGCGCCATTCGGATCGCGGCAGGTGGCGAGGCACTGCTGTCGCCCGCCGCGACCAAGGGCCTGATCGCCACGTTCCTCGCGCAGGGCGGCAGTTCGGGTGAGGGCGGGCCGGGGGCCGCCGAGTACGCCGTGCGGCTGGAGGCCCTGACCACGCGGGAGCGCGAGGTTCTGGTGCTGGTCGCGGGCGGGCTCTCCAACGACGAGATCGCCGAGCGGCTCGTGGTCAGCCCCCTCACCGTCAAGACCCACGTCAACCGGGCGATGGCGAAGCTGGGAGCCCGGGACCGGGCCCAACTGGTCGTAATTGCGTACGAATCGGGCCTGGTCCGTCCCCGGGTGGAGTGAGGGTGCAGCCGCGGCGTACTCCAGCTGCGGTATGCGCGGCATAAGAAAGCGACCTGCGACCGACGATTTCGGTCCCGCGGGTGGGCGATCGTGTAGGTGGGCCGGGTCTGTCCCCGAGTTACCCGCCCACCTGCCGCGTAAGCCACAGAAGAGAGACCAACCCATGTCCTGGCTGTCCAGATTCAGCCTCGCGCAAAGGGCCCTGATCGGGCTGATGTCGATCGTCGCGCTCGTCTTCGGCGCGATCGCGATCCCGCAGCTCAAGCAGCAGCTGCTGCCCACCATCGAACTCCCGATGGTGTCGGTGCTCGCCCCCTACGAGGGTGCGTCACCCGATGTGGTCGAGAAGCAGGTCGTCGAACCGCTCGAGAATTCGATCAAGGCCGTCGACGGCGTCACCGGAATGACGTCCACCGCCAGCGAGGGCAACGCCGTCATCATGGCGACCTTCGACTTCGGCGACGAGGGCACCAAGCAGCTCGTCGCGGACATCCAGCAGGCGGTGAACCGCGCCCGCATCCAGCTGCCCGACGATGTGGACCCGCAGGTCATCGCCGGCTCGACCGACGACATCCCGACCGTCGTCCTCGCCGTCACCTCCGACAAGGACCAGCAGGCGCTCGCCGACCAGCTGGACCGCACCGTCGTCCCCGCCCTGGAGGACATCGACGGCGTCGGCCAGGTCACGGTGGACGGAGTGCAGGACCTCCAGGTCTCCATCACGCCCGACGACAGGAAGCTCGCGGCGGCCGGACTGAACGCCGGGTCGCTCGCCCAGGCGCTCCAGGCCGGCGGCGCGACCGTCCCGGCGGGTTCGTTCTCCGAGGCGGGCAAGAGCCGCACCGTCCAGGTCGGCGGCGCCTTCACCTCGCTGCAGCAGATCGAGGACCTCCGGGTCACCGGGCAGAACCCGGCGACGGGCAGGACCGGCAAGCCGGTCCGGGTCGGTGACATCGCGACGGTGAAGCAGGAGCCCTCCACCGCGGTCTCCATCACGCGGACCAACGGCAAGCCGAGCCTCGCCGTCATGGCGACGATGGACAAGGACGGCAGTGCCGTCGCCATCTCCGACGCGGTCAAGGACAAGCTCCCCGACCTGCGCAAGGACCTCGGAGCCGGCGCCGAGCTGACCGTCGTCTCCGACCAGGGCCCCGCCGTCTCCAAGGCGATCTCGGGTCTGACCACCGAGGGCGCGCTCGGACTGCTCTTCGCCGTCATCGTGATCCTGGTCTTCCTGGCCTCGCTGCGCTCGACCCTGGTCACCGCGGTCTCCATCCCGCTCTCCGTGGTCCTCGCGCTGATCGTGCTCTGGACCCGTGACCTGTCGCTCAACATGCTGACCCTGGGCGCGCTGACCATCGCGATCGGCCGGGTCGTCGACGACTCGATCGTCGTCCTGGAGAACATCAAGCGTCACCTCGGCTACGGGGAGGAGCGCCAGTCCGCGATCATCACCGCGGTGAAGGAAGTGGCCGGCGCGGTCACCGCCTCGACCCTCACCACGGTCGCCGTCTTCCTGCCGATCGGTCTGGTCGGCGGCATGGTGGGCCAGCTCTTCGGTTCGTTCTCGCTGACCGTCACCGCGGCCCTGCTGGCCTCGCTGCTGGTCTCGCTGACCGTCGTCCCCGTCCTGTCGTACTGGTTCCTGCGCGCCCCCAAGGGCAGCGCCGAGGACCCCGACAAGGCCCGCCGCGAGGCCGAGGAGAAGGAGGCCCGCAGCAGGCTCCAGCAGTTCTACGTCTCGGTGCTGCGCTTCGCCACGCGCCGCCGCATCACCAGCATCGTCATCGCCGTCGCCGTACTGTTCGGAACCTTCGGCATGGTCCCGCTGCTGAAGACCAACTTCTTCGACCAGGGCGAGCAGGAAGTCCTGTCCATCAAGCAGGAGCTCACCCCGGGCACCAGCCTGGCGGCCGCCGACGAGGCGGCCGGGAAGGTCGAGAAGGTCCTCGCCGAGGACAAGGGCGTCAAGGACTACCAGGTCACCGTCGGCTCGTCCGGCTTCATGGCGGCCTTCGGCGGCGGCACGGGAGCCAACCAGGCCTCCTACCAGGTCACGCTGAAGGACTCCGGGGAGTACGAGGCCGCTCAGGACCGCATCGACGAGGCCCTGGGCAAGCTCGACGGCATCGGTGACACCACCATCGCCGCCGGCGACGGCTTCGGGAGCCAGGACCTGAGCGTCGTGGTCAAGGCCGCCGACGCGGAGACCCTGAAGAAGGCGTCCGAAGAGGTACGCGCCGAGGTCGCGAAGCTCGATGACGTCACGGACGTCCAGAGCGACCTGGCGCAGAGCATCCCGCGGATCTCGGTCACCGCCAACGCCAAGGCCGCCGACGCGGGCTTCAGCCAGGCCACCCTGGGAGCGGCCGTCGCCGGTGCGGTGCGCGGCACCCCGTCGGGCAAGGCGATCATGGACGACACCGAGCGCGACGTCGTCATCAAGTCCGCCCACCCGGCCACCACGATGGAGCAGCTGAAGAACCTCCCGCTCGGCCCGGTCAAGCTCGGCGCGATCGCGGACGTGAAGCTGGTCCCAGGACCGGTCTCCATGACCCGGATCGACGGCCAGCGCGCCGCGACCATCACCGCCAAGCCCACCGGTGACAACACCGGCGCGGTCGGCACCGACCTCCAGGCCAAGATCAAGGCAATGGACCTCCCGGACGGCGCCACCGCCACCATCGGCGGCGTCACCGAGGACCAGGACGACGCCTTCGTGAAGCTGGGCCTGGCCATGCTGGCGGCCATCGCCATCGTCTTCATGCTGCTGGTCGCCACCTTCCGGTCGCTCATCCAGCCGCTGATCCTGCTCGTCTCCATCCCGTTCGCCGCGACGGGCGCCATCGGTCTGCTCCTCGTCACCGGCACCCCGCTGGGCGTCGCGGCGATGATCGGCATGCTGATGCTCATCGGCATCGTCGTGACCAACGCGATCGTGCTGATCGACCTGATCAACCAATACCGCGCCCAGGGCATGGGCGTCGTCGAGGCGGTCGTCGAGGGTGGCCGCCACCGTCTGCGCCCGATCCTGATGACGGCGCTGGCGACGATCTTCGCCCTCCTCCCGATGGCGCTCGGCGTCACCGGCGAGGGCGGGTTCATCTCGCAGCCGCTGGCCGTCGTGGTCATCGGCGGTCTGGTCACCTCGACGCTGCTGACGCTGCTCCTGGTGCCCACGCTGTACACGATGGTGGAGCTCTTCAAGGAGCGCCGCGCGAAGAAGAAGGCCGCGAAGCGGGCCAGGAAGGCCGGAGTCCCGGCCCCGGCCGAGTCGGAGGAGACCTCCTCCGAGGACGCACCGGAGCCCGCGAAGGCCTGACCGGCTCCACAGGAAGGCCCCGGCACCTCGCATCGAGGTGCCGGGGCCTTCCTGCGTGCGGTGCCGCTACGGCAGCGCCAGCATCCGCTCCAGCGCCAGCTTCGCGTACTTCTCGGTCTCCGGGTCGACCTCGATCCGGTTGACCAGGTTCCCCTCGGCCAGCGACTCCAGCGTCCACACGAGGTGCGGCAGGTCGATCCGGTTCATCGTCGAGCAGAAGCAGACCGTCTTGTCGAGGAAGACGATCTCCTTGTCCTCCGCGGCGAAACGGTTGGCCAGGCGGCGCACCAGGTTCAGCTCGGTGCCGATCGCCCACTTCGAGCCGGCCGGGGCCGCCTCCAGCGCCTTGATGATGTATTCCGTCGAGCCGACGTAGTCCGCGGCCGCGACGACCTCGTGCTTGCACTCCGGGTGCACCAGCACGTTGACGCCCGGTATGCGCGCCCGCACGTCGTTGACCGACTCCACCGAGAAGCGCCCGTGCACCGAGCAGTGCCCGCGCCACAGGATCATCTTCGCGTTGCGCAGCTCCTCGGCGGTCAGGCCGCCGTTGGGCTTGTGCGGGTTGTAGAGGACGCAGTCCTCCAGGGACATCCCCATGTCCCGTACGGCCGTGTTGCGGCCGAGGTGCTGGTCGGGGAGGAACAGCACCTTCTCACCCTGCTCGAAGGCCCACTCCAGGGCCCGCTTCGCGTTCGAGGAGGTGCAGATCGTGCCGCCGTGGAGGCCGGTGAAGGCCTTGATGTCCGCGGAGGAGTTCATGTACGAGACCGGCACGACCCGGTCGGCGACGCCGGCCTCGCTCAGCACGTCCCAGCACTCGGCGACCTGCTCGGCGGTGGCCATGTCGGCCATCGAGCAGCCGGCCGCCAGGTCCGGCAGCACGACCTTCTGGTCGTCGGTGGTCAGGATGTCCGCGGACTCCGCCATGAAGTGGACGCCGCAGAAGACGATGTACTCCGCCTCCGGCCGGGCCGCCGCGTCCCGGGCGAGCTTGAACGAGTCGCCGGTCACATCCGCGAACTGGATGACCTCGTCGCGCTGGTAGTGGTGCCCGAGGACGAAGACCTTCTCACCCAGCTTCTCCTTGGCCGCGCGGGCGCGCTCCACCAGGTCCGGGTCGGACGGGGAGGGCAGGTCGCCGGGGCATTCGACGCCACGCTCGCTCCTGGGGTCCGCGTCGCGGCCGAGCAGGAGCAGGGCGAGGGGCGTCGGCTGGACATCGAGGTCCTGGACGGGGTGGGCCGTGGTCACGTCACGCACCCTTTCTTCTCTGCGGGAGGAAGCCTTTTCGTCTAATTGACGCTATCTATCATAACTGCTTCACGTCACTTTGACGATGCCGATAGCGTCGATGTGACGCATCCGCCCGGACGGCCGGTGTGCGAGCATGAATGGAACAGGCAAACGCTCGGCCCGGAATGAATCCGCGGTCCCGACGGTTGCAACGTCGGCAAGCAGTCTCCGTACAACCCGGGAGAGAAGCAGATGTCCGTATCGGACGAGACCACCACCGTGAGCGACGGCATCCTCCTGTCCGACGCCGCCGCAGCCAAGGTCAAGGGCCTGCTGGAGCAGGAAGGCCGCGACGACCTGGCGCTGCGCGTCGCCGTCCAGCCCGGCGGCTGCTCGGGCCTGCGTTACCAGCTCTTCTTCGACGAGCGTTCGCTGGACGGCGATGTCGTGAAGGACTTCGACGGCGTCAAGGTCGTCACCGACCGGATGAGCGCCCCGTACCTGGGCGGCGCCTCCGTCGACTTCGTCGACACGATCGAGAAGCAGGGCTTCACGATCGACAACCCGAACGCCACGGGTTCCTGCGCCTGCGGTGACTCCTTCAGCTGAGCGCGCAACGGCGACGGTACGGCGGCGGCCCCGGGATTCTGATCCCGGGGCCGCCGCCGTTGTCGTTCGAGTGCCGTGTCAGCCGCGCGGCACCACGGTGCCCGACGCCGCGTCGACCACATTCCGCTCGCCGAGCGGCTGGTCCAGCGTGACCGTACGGGTCAGCTCCTTGGCGATCATGACGCAGACCTTCCCCTTCTCCGGCTTCGACTCCGTCACCGACACCCGCACCGCGCCGCCGTCCTCGCTCGCGCTCGCCGTGTACGTACTGCAGACGCCGCCCCAGAAGGTCACCGAGAGCGTCCGTCCGTCCGCGCTGTAGGTCTGGATCGTGCGCCCGGACTTCGTCGTTCCCCCGTTGTCCGGAGTCTTCTTCGCCGCGGGGGCGTCCTTCATCAGGTACGCCGGATCGACCGCGACCTGGGTGACGGTGTCACCCGTACCGCCGGCACCCGGGCGGACCGTGAAGATCCAGGACGGCACGAGCAGTTGCCTGCCGTCCACGTACCGCGCCGCCAGGCCGAAGGCCGCCTTGTCGACCGTCACCGTCGTCGTGGCCGGCTCCGCCCCCCTCTGCTTGCCGCAGCTCGCACGGGACGGCTTCTCGCCGTTCTCCAGCGGTGCGGGGCTAGCGCAGTCGCCGGTCTTCCCGCCGCTCGGCGGCTGGGCGGCGTTCAGCCGCTCCAGTGCCTCGCCCGCACCGATCACCGGATAGTCGGCGCCCTTCTCCAGGCCCTTCAACTGCCCGCTGCCGCCGACCACTTCACCCTCGGGGCCAACCTGGATCCCGGTCGCCCAGCCGTACGTCGGCAGGCCGTCCACCACCGGGTCGGCGTTCACCACCCGGACCGATCCCGTCAACTGCCGGGCGTCGAGGGCGGCGTCGTCCTCGCCGACCGCCTTCAGCACCGGCACCGCCGCGGCCTTCGCGGCCTTCTCGCTCACGGGTGCCCCCGAGCCACCCGGCGCCACAGGCTTGCCCGCACAGACCGTCACCTTCTGGCAGTTGTCCGTGCCGCCGGTGCCGTGCCGGGCGAACGTCCACGTCCCCGGTGCCTGCTTGGTCACCCGCAGCAGCGGTCCGGAGCCGTCCCCGTCCGAGCCCACCTTCCAGGACGTGCCCTCGGCCCGCGGGGTGCCCTGGACGCCCAGCGCCTTCGCCAGCCGTGCCACCTCGGACGCCGAGACCGTCCCCGTGGCGCGCTGGACCGCCGCCTTGTCCGGGCCGTCAGGCAGGGCGCCGGACGCGCGGTAGACCAGCCTCCCGCCATGTGGATCGGGCTCACCGGGGGCGATGCCCTGCGTCGGGGCCGAGGGCCGGGGAGAGGGGGTTTCCGGTCCGCCCCCGGGTTCGTCCAGGGAGAGCGGCGGGGGAGTGCCGCCGGAACCGTCCGCGGCGCTGTCCGTGCCGCCACCGCCGTCGGCCGCGGTCGCCGCCCAGTAGGCGCCGCCACCACCGGCCAGAAGTACGGCCGCCGCCACCGAGGCCACGGCGAGCGGCGAGCGCCGCCGGGGGCCGGTCACATCGTTGTCGGGTCGCTCGGTGCTCACCGGTTCGCTCCTTCGCCTCGTACGCCGTGGCCCGGCAAGGGCCCGTCCGCCGGTGCGGACACCGCTGGGACGATGCGCGGGCGCTCACGGTTCCCTCCAGGGGCGGGAGGTGCGGCGGGGAGCCCGGCCGCTCAGTCCCCGTACTCCGCCATCGCGTCGATCAGCCGGGCCGAGGCGGGCGGCACCGTCACACCGTGGATCAGGGCGGGCGTCACAGGAGTGGGGGCGATCCTGACGGGTACCACCCAGTGCGGAGCCATCCGCGCGCAGTCCCCGCGCAGCTCGGCCAGACCGGTCTCGGAGTCGCGCGAGGCGATGTGGTTCGACATATCGGCACCGTAGGCACCCCCGAGCTCAGGAAGAAAGCCCTACTATCGGGTAGTTTTTCCGCTTCACCGGACTGCGGGAACCGGTAGCGTGGGGATCTCCCCAACTGTCACGCCGCCCCGGGAACGCAGTCACCGTTCCCCCTCGCCTTCCGCAGGAGCAGTCTCCCCGTGCGTATCGCAGTCACCGGCTCCATCGCCACCGACCACCTCATGACCTTCCCCGGCCGATTCGCCGACCAGCTGGTCGCCGACCAGCTGCACACGGTCTCGCTCTCCTTCCTGGTCGACAACCTGGACGTGCGCAGGGGAGGGGTCGCCGCCAACATCTCGTTCGGTATGGGCCTGCTCGGCACCCGTCCGATCCTCGTCGGCGCCGCCGGCTCCGACTTCGACGAGTACCGGGCATGGCTCGACCGCCACGGCGTCGACACCGGCTCGGTGCGCATCTCCGAGGTCCTGCACACCGCCCGCTTCGTCTGCACGACGGACGCCGATCACAACCAGATCGGCTCCTTCTACACGGGTGCGATGAGCGAGGCCCGCCTGATCGAGCTGAAGGCCGTCGCCGACCGCGTGGGCGGTCTGGACCTCGTCTCCATCGGCGCCGACGACCCCGAGGGGATGCTCCGCCACACGGAGGAGTGCCGCACCCGCGGAATCCCGTTCGCCGCGGACTTCTCGCAGCAGATCGCCCGGATGGACGGCGACGAGATCCGCATCCTGCTCGACGGCGCCACGTACCTCTTCTCCAACGAGTACGAGAAGGGGCTCATCGAGTCCAAGACCGGCTGGACCGACGCGGAGATCCTCGCCAGGGTCGGCCACCGGGTCACCACCCTCGGCGCCCAGGGCGTGCGGATCGAGCGCGTCGGCGAGGAGGCGATCGAGGTCGGCTGCCCCGAGGAGAACGTCAAGGCCGACCCGACCGGCGTCGGCGACGCCTTCCGGGCCGGGTTCCTCTCCGGTCTCGCCTGGGGCGTCGGCCTGGAGCGGGCCGCCCAGGTCGGCTGCATGCTCGCCACCCTGGTCATCGAGACGGTGGGCACCCAGGAGTACACCCTGCACCGCAACCACTTCATGGACCGCTTCACCAAGGCGTACGGTCACGAGGCCGCGGCCGAGGTGCGCACGCACCTGGCCTGAGCACCTCTGGTCAGGACAGCCGGCGGACCACATAGGCCGAGCCGCGGTCCGCCGGCTCCTCGCCCACGTACTCCTGCTCACGCATCGCACACCAGGCCGGAATGTCGAGGCGCGCGGCCTCGTCGTCGGAAAGGACGGTCACCGTCCCGCCCACCGGTACCTCTCCGATCACCTTTGCGAGTTCGATCACCGGAATCGGGCAGCGCCTGCCGAGCGCGTCGACGACCAGCGAGGGCGCCGCGGCGGGGGAGGGGACGGTCGCGGAAGGGGCGCCCAGCTTCTCCCGCACTCCCGCGACCGCGGGGGGCAGCGCCTCCAGGAAGCGGTCGACCTCCTCGTCGGACGTGCCGGCCGGCAGAGACACCCGGACGTTGCCCTCCGAGAGCACCCCCATCGCCTTGAGCACATGGCTCGGCGTCAGCGTGCTGCTCGTGCAGGACGAACCGGATGAAACGGAGAAGCCGGCCCGGTCCAGCTCATGGAGCAGAGTCTCTCCGTCGACATAGAGACAGGAGAAGGTGACCAGATGCGGCAGCCGCCGCACCGGATCACCCACCACCTCCACATCGGGAACCAGCGCCGGCACCCGGGTCCGGATCCGGTCGACCAGGGCCCGCAGCCGCACCGACTCGGCGGCCGCCTCCGCCCGTACCGCCCGCAGGGACGCCGCCGCGGCCACGATCGCCGGGATGTCCTCGAAGCCGACGGCCCGTCCCGACTCCCGCTCGTCGGCGGGGCCTTGTACCGCGAACCGCACCCCCTTGCGCACCGCGAGAAGTCCGACCCCGGCCGGTCCGCCCCACTTGTGGGCGCTCCCCGTCAGCAGCGACCAGCCCGTCGGCGCCGGTCCCCACCCGAGGGACTGGGCTGCGTCCACCAGCAGCGGCACGCCCGCGGCCCGGCAGAACTCCGCCACCTCGGCCACCGGCTGCTCGGTGCCCACCTCGTGGTTGGCGGACTGCAGGCAGGCCAGTGCGGTGTCCTCGCGCAGCGCACGCGCGAACGCCTGCGCGCTCACCGCGCCCGTGCCGTCCACGGGGACCTCGGTGAACGATCCGCCCCCGCTCTCGTGGGCGGCGGCCGAATGGAGCACCGACGAGTGTTCGACAGCCGACACCACCAGATGGCGGCCGACACGCCGACGCCCCGCGAGGGCTCCGGAAATTCCGGAGTGGACCGCGCGCGTGCCCGACGAGGTGAAGGTCAGCTCGTCGGGGCGGCAGCCGACCGCCTCCGCGGCCGCCTCCCTGGCGGCGTCCAGCAGCAGCCGGGCACGCCGCCCCTCCCGGTGCAGCCGGGCCGGGTCGGCCCAGCCCTCGTCCAGCGCGGCAAGCAGCGCCTGGCGGGCGACGGGGTGGAGGGGGGCGGCGGACGCGGCGTCGAAGTAGGGCACCCGGCCACGCTAGCCCGGACCCGGCCCCCGCCCGGGACCGGCTGCCCGGACGGCAGGGAGAGAGGCCGTCAGATGGCGGCCGGAGCCCCGGATTCCACCCCTTCGGGGAGTCGGGCGGCGCGTTGGGCACCCTCCCCGCGCGACCCCAAATAGCGTCCAGTAGGGTTTGGTCCGCATAAACATCCAAACCCCTGCCCGCGTCAGGGCCGGCGACCGACCAGCGAGACGGGCGCGCCGACCGTGCGGGCGAGACTCTCGGGAAGGCGCTACGTGAGTCCCAACGGCTCCGACCGCTTGTCGCGGCGCCCGATGCGGCGGAAGCTGCCGCAGGTGCTGACTGCGGGCCTGGTCCTGGCGACGGCCTCCGGTTGTTCATACAACTGGCAGGATTTCCCCCGCCTCGGTATGCCCACCCCGGTAACGGAAGAGGCTCCTCGGATCCTTTCCCTCTGGCAGGGCTCGTGGGCGGCAGCGCTCGCCACGGGTGTCCTTGTCTGGGGACTGATCATCTGGAGCGTCATCTTCCACCGGCGTAGCCGGACCAAGGTGGAGGTACCTCCGCAGACCAGGTACAACATGCCCATCGAGGCGCTGTACACCGTGGTCCCTCTGATCATCGTCTCGGTGTTGTTCTACTTCACCGCGCGGGACGAATCGAAGCTCCTCGAGCTCTCCCCGAAGCCTGCCCACACCATCAACGTGGTCGGCTACCAGTGGAGCTGGGGCTTCAACTACATCGAGAACGTGGACGGCGAAGCCGCCACCGGCAACGAGGTCCCCAAGGAGCTCGACGCCATCCCGGACAGGTTCCGCGACCAGTTCCCCAAGGGTGCGGACGGCGTCTACGACGCCGGTATCCCGGGAGACCGGAACCCGCAGAACGGCAACCCCGGCCCGACGCTGTGGCTGCCCAAGGGCGAGAAGGTCCGCTTCATCCTGACTTCGCGTGACGTCATCCACTCCTTCTGGGTGGTGCCGTTCCTCATGAAGCAGGACGTCATTCCGGGCCACACCAACGCCTTCGAGGTGACTCCCAACATGGAGGGCACCTTCATGGGCAAGTGCGCCGAACTCTGCGGCGTCGACCACTCCCGGATGCTCTTCAACGTCAAGGTCGTCTCCCCGGAGCGCTATCAGGCGCACCTCAAGGAGCTCGCGAAGAAGGGCCAGACGGGCTACCTGCCGGCCGGCATCGAGCAGACCGACCCGGCCAGGAATGCGGAGACGAACAAACTGTGAGCATCCTCAATGAACCTCAGGGTGCCGCGGCAGCAGACGACTCGTACGAGGACGAGCTGCCGGTCCGGCGCAAGCAGCCGGGAAACGTCGTCATCAAGTGGCTGACCACCACTGACCACAAGACGATCGGCACGATGTACCTGGTCACGTCGTTCGCGTTCTTCTGCATCGGCGGACTGATGGCGCTCTTCATGCGCGCCGAGCTGGCCCGTCCGGGCACGCAGATCATGTCGAACGAGCAGTTCAACCAGGCGTTCACGATGCACGGCACGATCATGCTGCTGATGTTCGCGACGCCGCTGTTCGCCGGATTCGCGAACTGGATCATGCCGCTGCAGATCGGCGCGCCCGACGTGGCGTTCCCGCGGCTGAACATGTTCGCGTACTGGCTGTACCTCTTCGGCTCGATCCTCGCGGTGGCCGGCTTCCTCACCCCGCAGGGTGCCGCCGACTTCGGCTGGTTCGCCTACTCCCCGCTGTCGGACGCGGTCCGTTCACCGGGCGTCGGCGCCGACATGTGGATCATGGGTCTGGCCTTCTCCGGCTTCGGCACGATCCTCGGTTCGGTCAACTTCATCACCACGATCATCTGCATGCGCGCACCCGGCATGACGATGTTCCGCATGCCGATCTTCGTCTGGAACGTCCTGCTGACCGGTGTCCTGGTCCTGCTGGCCTTCCCGGTGCTGGCGGCGGCGCTCTTCGCGCTGGAGGCGGACCGGAAATTCGGCGCGCACATCTTCGACGCGTCCAACGGCGGGGCATTGCTCTGGCAACACCTCTTCTGGTTCTTCGGCCATCCAGAGGTGTACATCATCGCCTTGCCCTTCTTCGGGATCATTTCGGAAGTGATCCCGGTGTTCAGCCGCAAGCCGATGTTCGGTTACATCGGCCTCGTGGCCGCGACGATCTCCATCGCCGGCCTCTCCGTGACCGTGTGGGCGCACCACATGTACGTCACCGGAGGCGTGCTCCTGCCGTTCTTCTCCTTCATGACGTTCCTCATCGCGGTGCCCACCGGGGTGAAGTTCTTCAACTGGATCGGCACGATGTGGAAGGGCTCGCTGTCCTTCGAGACGCCGATGCTCTGGGCGATCGGCTTCCTGATCACCTTCACCTTCGGTGGTCTGACCGGCGTCATCCTGGCCTCGCCGCCGATGGACTTCCACGTCTCGGACTCGTACTTCGTGGTCGCGCACTTCCACTACGTCGTCTTCGGCACCGTGGTGTTCGCGATGTTCTCCGGATTCCACTTCTGGTGGCCGAAGTTCACCGGCAAGATGCTGGACGAGCGGCTCGGCAAGATCACCTTCTGGACGCTGTTCATCGGCTTCCACGGCACGTTCCTGGTGCAGCACTGGCTGGGTGCGGAGGGCATGCCCCGTCGTTACGCGGACTATCTGGCCGCGGACGGTTTCACCGCGCTGAACACGATCTCGACGATCTCCTCGTTCCTGCTCGGCCTGTCGATCCTGCCGTTCTTCTACAACGTCTGGAAGACCGCCAAGTACGGCAAGAAGATCGAGGTCGACGACCCGTGGGGCTACGGCCGTTCGCTGGAGTGGGCCACCTCGTGCCCGCCGCCGCGGCACAACTTCCTCACGCTGCCCCGGATCCGTTCCGAATCCCCGGCGTTCGACCTGCACCACCCGGAGATCGCGGCGCTCGAACAGCTTGAGCACCACTCCGAGGGTGACAAGGCCCTCGCCGGCGGCAAGGAGGCGGGCAAGTGAAGGTCCAGGGCAAGATGTTCCTCGGTCTGGCGCTGTTCATCCTCGTCATGGCCATCACCTACGGCGTGTGGTCCAAGGAGCCGGTCGGCACCACCGCACTCGTCCTGGCCTTCGGCCTGAGCGTCATGATCGGCTTCTACCTGGCCTTCACGGCCCGGCGGGTCGACGCACTGGCGCAGGACAACAAGGAAGCCGACGTGGCGGACGAGGCCGGCGACGTGGGGTTCTTCTCCCCGCACAGCTGGCAGCCGCTCTCACTGGCGATCGGTGGCGCACTCGCCTTCATGGGAGTCGTCTTCGGCTGGTGGCTGCTCTACTTCTCGGCCCCGATGCTCCTGATCGGTCTGTTCGGCTGGGTCTTCGAGTACTACCGCGGTGAGAACCGCACCCAGTGACACCGCTCCACCCGTGACACCGCTCCACCTGACGGGGGGCCCGCACTTCCACGAGAAGTGCGGGCCCCCCGTTTGCAGTCACCCGGCGCGCTGAAACGGATGAATCTTCTTAGCGTGGGTTCATGAACCACACGCCGCGTATCCGTCCCGTCATGAGCTCCGCTCTGCTGGTCGCGACCCTGGTCGCGGGGGCGACCGCCTGTGGGGAGTCCGACGGCCATCCGCTCTCGGCACAGCCGTACGACGCGGCGGACGAGATCTCCTCCAACGCCCCCGACGGCGGCGAGAAGGTCGATCCGGACAAGCCCCTCGAAGTCAGCGTCGACAGTGACGACGGCCGGATCACCGATGTGACGGCCGTGGACACGGAAGGACGCCATCTGGCGGGCGAACTCGCCGCCGACGGCCACCGCTGGCACTCCACCGCCCCACTCGCCGCCGGAACCCGCTACACCGTCAAGGTCAGCATGGAGGACGACGACGGCGCCCCAGGCACCCGTACGCTCTCTTTCGAGACCGCGGCGGCCCAGAAGTTCCTGAAGGTCACCTTCGGCCCGCAGGCGGGCACCTACGGCGTCGGACAGCCCGTCACGGCGCTGCTCAGCGCCCCGGTTCCCGACAAAGCCGCCCGCGCCACCGTGGAACGCGCCCTGAGCGTGCGCTCCACGCCCGCCGTGACCGGCTCCTGGTACTGGGTCGACGACAAGACACTGCACTACCGGCCGCGGGACTACTGGCCGGCGAAGGCCACCGTCGAGGTCAGCAGCAATCTGACCGGCATCAAGGTGATCAACGGGCTGTACGGCGCTCCCACGAAGGCGTTGAAGATCACGATCGGAGACCGGATCGAGGCCATCACCGACGCCTCGGAGCACTCCATGACGGTCAAGCGCAACGGCGAAGTGATCAACACCATCCCGGTGACCACGGGCAAGCCCGGCTTCTCCACCCGCAACGGCGTCAAGGTCGTGCTGGGCAAGGAGTACTACGTACGTATGCGCGGGGAGTCCATCGGCATCGCCGAGGGCTCGGCGGACTCCTACGACCTGCCGGTCTACTACGCGACACGGGTCACCTGGAGCGGCGAGTACGTGCACGCGGCCCCGTGGTCCACCGGATCACAGGGCTACGCGAACGTCAGCCACGGCTGCACCGGCATGAGCACGAGCGAGGCCGAGTGGTTCTTCAACACCGTCCGCGAGGGCGACATCGTCACGGTCGTGGGCAGTGAGGGCGAGACCATGACGCCGTTCGACAACGGCTACGGCGACTGGAACCTCTCCTGGGCCAAGTGGCAGAAGGGCAGCGCGCTGAGCAACGACGCCACGCCGGACCGCGTCGACACGGTCCGGGCGGCGCGGCTGCGCCCCGAGGTCTGACGGCCGGGGTGCGCCGCGCCCCGGAGCGACGGCGCAAGGGCGGGGCCTCAGGCCCCCACGGAGAGCCTGCTGCGCAGCAGGGCCGCCAGGGCGTCCGCGAACTCGACCGGCTCGACCGGAAGGGTCACCGCGGCGTCCGCGCGGCTCCAGGTGGCCAGCCAGGCGTCCTGGGGGCGGCCCATCAGGAGCAGCACCGGCGGGCAGCGGAAGATCTCGTCCTTGATCTGCCGGCAGACGCCCATCCCGCCCGCGGGGGCCGTCTCACCGTCCAACACGCAGACGTCGACGCCTCCGTGGTCCAGCGCGTCCAGGACGGCCGGCAGGGTGGCGCACTCCAGGAACTCGACCTGCGGTACGTCCGCGGCAGGCCTGCGGCCGGCTGCCAGCCTCACCTGCTCACGGGTGTGTGCGTTGTCGCTGTAGACCAGGACCGTGGCGGTCGGCTGCATTGTTCCTCCGTGACATCTGTGTCTTCGGGGCAGTCGGGGCTCTCGGTGCACGAGGGCTGTCCGATGCGCGGATCGTACTCCGCCCGATGGCCTGTCAGCATCGCCCGCGACGGCGGATCCATGGGCCGTTCGGGGAGGACACACCCCTCTGACACACCGAACGGCACCCCCCGGAGTGAGGGCGGGATAAGCGACCGACATAATGTCGGTCGTGGCGACAGCAACGACAGTAGAAACCGGGCACGCGCACCCGTCGGTCAATCGGCCGAACCTCACCAGCGTCGGAACCATCATCTGGTTGAGTTCCGAGCTGATGTTCTTCGCGGCCCTCTTCGCGATGTACTTCACCCTGCGATCGGTGACCGGAGCGGATCACTGGAAGGAAATGGCGTCAGCCCTGAACTTCCCGTTCTCGGCGACGAACACCACGATCCTGGTGCTCTCCTCACTCACCTGCCAGCTCGGCGTCTTCGCCGCGGAGCGGGGCGATGTGAAGAAGCTCCGCGCCTGGTTCGTGATCACTTTCGTGATGGGTTCGATCTTCATCGGAGGCCAGGTCTTCGAGTACACGGAGCTGGTGAAGAAGGACGGCCTCTCGCTGTCCTCGGATCCGTACGGCTCGGTGTTCTACCTGACCACCGGCTTCCACGGTCTGCACGTGACAGGCGGCCTCATCGCCTTCCTGCTCGTTCTGGGCAGGACGTACGCAGCCAAGAGGTTCACCCATGAGCAGGCGACCGCAGCCATCGTCGTGTCCTATTACTGGCACTTCGTCGATGTCGTGTGGATCGGCCTGTTCGCCACGATCTACATGATCAAGTAACCGGGCTCGTACCCGACCCATCATCGACGCAGAAGATCCTGACACCGGGGTAATCCGTGAAAAAGCTCTCCGCACGACGACGCCATCCGTTGGCGGCGGTCGTCGTACTACTCCTCGCGCTTGCGGCTACTGGGGGGCTGTACGCCGCGTTTGCGCCCGCGAGTAAGGCGCAGGCCGACGAAACCGCCCAGTCCCTCGCCATCGACGAGGGCAAGAAGCTGTACTCCGTCGGTTGCGCCAGCTGCCACGGAACCGGCGGTCAGGGCACCACCGACGGGCCCCAGCTTGTCGGCGTGGGCTCGGCCGCCGTGGACTTCCAGGTCGGTACCGGGCGTATGCCGGCGCAGCAGCCGGGCGCCCAGGTACCGAAGAAGAAGGTCATCTACACCCAGGCCGAGATCGACCAGCTCGCGGCGTACGTCGCGTCGCTCGGCGCCGGTCCGATCGTCCCGACCAAGAGCCAGGTCAGCCCCGAGGGCGCGGACGTGGCCAAGGGCGGCGACCTGTTCCGTACCAACTGCGCCCAGTGTCACAACTTCACGGGCGAGGGCGGTGCCCTGACGAACGGCAAGTACGCCCCCAACCTCGAAGGCGCGAGCCCGAAGCACATCTACGAGGCCATGCAGACCGGCCCGCAGAGCATGCCGTCCTTCCCTGACTCGACGATGCCCGAGCAGCAGAAGAAGGACATCATCGCGTACATCCAGACGGTGAACAGCGCGCAGGCCGAGAGCCCGGGTGGCCTCAAGCTGGGCGGCCTCGGTCCGGTCAGCGAAGGCCTGTTCGGCTGGATCTTCGGTCTGGGCGCACTGATCGCAGTTGCCATCTGGGTCGCGGCCCACACCGCTAAGGCCAAGAAGTCATGAGTAGCCAAGAGATTCCAGAAGAGAACCTGCCCGAAGCGCAGGACCCCGCGCACGGCGCGGTGGAGGGTGCGGGCGATCCGTTCGCCGACCCGGGGCTGCCGGCCCACAGGCCGCGCATCCAGGACATCGACGAACGGGCCGCCAACCGGTCCGAGCGCGCGGTCGCGTTCATGTTCACGCTGTCCATGCTGGCGACGGTCGGCTTCATCGCCTCCTACGTCATCTTCCCGGTCGACAAGATCGTCTACATCTTCCCGATCGGTCATGTGAGCGCGCTCAACTTCTCCCTGGGGCTGACCCTGGGCGTGGCGCTCTTCGCGATCGGTGCGGGCGCCGTCCACTGGGCGCGCACCCTGATGTCGGACGTGGAGGTCGCGGACGAACGTCATGCGATCGCGGCCGAGCCCGAGGTCAAGGCGAAGGTTCTCGCCGACTTCGCGGCAGGTGCCGAGGAGTCCGCGTTCGGCCGGCGCAAGCTGATCCGCAACACCATGTTCGGCGCGCTGGCCCTGGTGCCGCTCGCCGGTGTGGTGCTGCTGCGCGACCTCGGTCCGCTGCCGGAGAAGAAGCTCCGTTCGACGCTGTGGGCCAAGGGCAAGCAGCTCGTCAACATGAACACGATGGAGCCGCTGCGTCCCGAGGACGTCGTCGTCGGTTCGCTGACCTTCGCCATGCCCGAGGGCCTGGAGGAGGACGCGCACGACTTCCAGAAGCAGATCGCCAAGGCAGCCCTGATGATCGTCCGCATCGAGCCGGACAACATCAAGGACAAGCGCGAGCGCGAGTGGGCCCACGAGGGAATCGTGGCCTTCTCGAAGATCTGCACCCACGTGGGCTGCCCGATCAGCCTGTACGAGCAGCAGACGCACCACGTGCTCTGCCCGTGCCACCAGTCCACCTTCGACCTCTCCGACGGCGCCCGCGTCATCTTCGGTCCGGCCGGTCACGCTCTTCCGCAGCTGCGGATCGGCGTGAACAGCGAGGGCAACCTCGAGGCGCTCGGTGACTTCGAAGAGCCCGTCGGTCCTGCATTCTGGGAGCGCGGATGAGTACTGCGACCGATACGAAGCGCAAGGCGCCCGCCGGTGAGCGGGTGGCCGACTGGGCGGACGGCCGGCTCGGGATCTACTCCCTGGCCAAGGCCAACATGCGCAAGATCTTCCCGGACCACTGGTCCTTCATGCTCGGTGAGATCTGCCTCTACAGCTTCATCATCATCATCCTCACGGGTGTGTACCTGACGCTGTTCTTCCACCCGAGCATGAACGAGGTCGTGTACCACGGCCCGTACGAGCCCATGCAGGGCATCCGGATGTCCGAGGCCTACGCCTCGACCCTGAACATCAGCTTCGACGTGCGTGGCGGTCTGCTGGTCCGGCAGATCCACCACTGGGCCGCGCTGATCTTCCTGGCCGGCATGTTCGTGCACATGATGCGCGTCTTCTTCACCGGTGCGTTCCGCAAGCCGCGTGAGATCAACTGGCTGTTCGGCTTCCTGCTGTTCGTCCTGGGCATGTTCACCGGTTTCACCGGTTACTCGCTCCCGGACGACCTGCTCTCCGGCACCGGTGTCCGCTTCATGGAGGGCGCGGTCCTGTCCGTGCCGATCGTCGGTACGTACCTGTCGATGTTCCTCTTCGGCGGCGAGTTCCCGGGCGGCGACTTCGTCGCCAGGTTCTACTCGGTGCACATCCTGCTGCTGCCGGGCATCATGCTCGGGCTGCTGGTGGCCCACCTGATCCTGGTCTTCTACCACAAGCACACGCAGTTCGCGGGTCCCGGCCGGACGAACAAGAACGTCGTCGGCATGCCGCTGCTGCCGGTCTACATGGCGAAGGCGGGAGGCTTCTTCTTCCTCGTCTTCGGTGTCATCGCGGTCATCGCGGGCATCGCCTCGATCAACCCCATCTGGGCCATCGGGCCCTACCGCCCGGACCAGGTGTCCACCGGCGCCCAGCCCGACTGGTACATGGGCTTCTCCGAGGGCCTGATCCGTGTCATGCCGGGCTGGGAGGTGAACCTCTGGGGCCACACCCTGGTCCTGGGCGTGTTCATCCCGCTGGTGATCTTCCCGCTGGTCCTGGCCGCGATCGCGGTCTACCCGTTCATCGAGTCCTGGGTCACCGGGGACAAGCGCG
The DNA here is from genome assembly GCF_040630635.1 of Streptomyces sp. NPDC005761. Classification (NCBI taxonomy): domain Bacteria; kingdom Bacillati; phylum Actinomycetota; class Actinomycetes; order Kitasatosporales; family Streptomycetaceae; genus Streptomyces; species Streptomyces sp. NPDC005761. Next base: position 161,930 of record NZ_JBEXXX010000015.1, read on the forward strand.
AGCACCACATCCTGGACCGTCCGCGCAACGCGCCGACCCGCACGGCGTTCGGCGTCGCGTGGATCACCTGGTACATGGTGCTGCTCATGGGTGGTGGAAACGACCTCTGGGCCACGCACTTCCACCTGTCGATCAACTCCATCACCTGGTTCGTGCGGATCGCGTTCTTCGTCGCTCCGGTCATCGCGTTCGTCGTGACGAAGCGGATCTGCCTCGGCCTTCAGCGCCGGGACAAGGACAAGGTGCTGCACGGGCGCGAGTCCGGTCTCATCAAGCGCCTGCCGCACGGTGAGTTCGTCGAGGTCCACGAGCCGCTCGCACCGGCCCAGCTGCACACGCTCACCGCGCACGAGCAGTACAAGCCGGCCGAGATCGGCCCGACGGTCGACGAGAACGGTGTCGAGCGCAAGGTGTCCGTGGTGCAGAAGCTGCGGGCCAAGCTCAGCAAGGGCTTCTACGGCGAGAACAGCCAGATCGCCAAGCCCACCGCCGAGGAGTACAAGGAGATCACCAGCGGCCACGGCCACCACTGATCACCTGAACTGATCGCCACAGCAGGAGCCCCGTCCATCCGATGGACGGGGCTCTTCGCTGTCCCCGGGGCTCGATAGGGTGGCCCCATCCCCTTTATCGGCTGTGGACCCCAGGAGCGGACCATGAACGTTGTGACCCCGGCAGGCGGCGACAGCGTGGCGGCTCGTACCTGGCCCGGCGTGCTGACCCCCCTGCTGCGCGGCCAGGACCTGACGGAGGACGACACCGCCTGGGCGATGGACCGCATCATGAGCGGTGAGGCGACCGACGTGCAGATCGCCGGCTTCGCCGTGGCGCTGCGAGCCAAGGGCGAGACGGTCACGGAGGTCTCCGGTCTGGTCCGCGCGATGTACGAGCACGCCACGACCATCCACGTACCCGGCCGCACGGTCGACATCGTGGGCACCGGCGGCGACATGGCCAAGACGGTCAACATCTCCACCATGTCGGCGATCGTCGTGGCCGGGACGGGCGCCAAGGTCGTCAAGCACGGCAACCGCGCCTCGTCGTCTGCCAGCGGTTCCTCCGACGTGCTGGGCAAGCTCGGCGTCAATCTGGAACTGCCCCCGCAGCGCGTCGTCGAGGTGGCCGAGGAAGCGGGCATCACGTTCTGCTTCGCCGTGAAGTTCCACCCCGCCCTGAGGCACGCGGCGAAGGCCCGGGCGGAGCTCGGCGCGCCGACCACCTTCAACATCCTCGGCCCGCTCACCAACCCGGCCAAGGTGCGCTCGCAGGCGATCGGTGTCGCCGACCTGCGGATGGCGCCGATCGTCGCGGGCGTCCTCGCCGAACGGGGCAACTCCGCCCTGGTCTTCCGGGGCGACGACGGCCTGGACGAGCTGACCACCACCGCGACCTCCCGCGTCTGGATCGCCAGGAACGGCGCCGTGCGCGAGGAGGCCTTCGACCCGCGCGACGTCGGCCTGGAACTGGTGCCGGTGGACGCCCTGCGGGGCGCCGACGCCTCGTACAACGCGGACGTGGCCCGGCGGCTGCTCGCCGGGGAGACGGGCCCCGTACGGGACGCGGTGCTGCTCAACTCGGCGGCGGCCCTCGTCGCGCTGGACCCGGGGGAGGGCACGCTCGCCGAGCAGCTCACCGCCGGGATCGCCAAGGCCGCCGAGTCCATCGATTCGGGTGCGGCGGGCCGGGCGCTGGAGCGATGGGTCGTGGCCAGCAACGCCTGAGAGGCTTCCGGGCACAGGATGTGAGGCGGGGCGCAGTCCAGATCATGGACTGCGCCTTGCGCGTTCCTCCGCGTATGGCAGGATGCTTGGCAGGTCATGAGTGACAGCGACTACGGCCCCGGCCCGCTGTCCGGCAACCCTCCGTCCGTGGCGGGGTGCCCCGGGTGAAGACCAGGCCGCAGGCAGCGAGGTCTGCGGCAAGCGCGGACCCCTCGACATCGTGAGATGTCCACCCGTGGGGTCCTGGTCCTCAGGGAGCCTCTTGTGAGCAAGCGAATGCGATAGGGCTTTTCGGCCCTTCTCCGCACACCCCTCTTTCTTCCTCCGTGCTGCCGCGTATCCGCAGGCACGCGGAATTCGCCTGCCTGTTACGGGAGTTCGTCATGTCTGTCCTCACTGCTGCCACCGACCAGTCGATTTGTGCCCCGCTGCCGGTTCTGGGTAAGGATGTGACGGTTCCGCTCGTCACGGGCGGAGAGGTCACCTACGCCGCGCTGGACTACGCCGCCAGCGCCCCGGCGCTGCAGCGGGTGTGGGACGACGTGGCCGCGTACGCGCCGTACTACGGCAGCGTCCACCGCGGCGCCGGCTACCTCTCGCAGCTCTCCACGGACCTCTTCGAGAGCAGCCGCGAGACCGTCCGGGAGTTCCTCGGCTGCCGCACCGAGGACCAGGTGACCTTCACCCGGTCCACCACCGACTCGCTCAACCTGCTCGCAGCCGCCCTCCCGGCCGACTGCCAGGTGTTCGTCTTCGAGACCGAGCACCACGCCTCGCTGCTGCCCTGGCGCGACGCCCGGGTGACGTACCTGAACGCCCCGCGCACCCCGGCCCAGGCCGTAGAGACCCTGGAGCGCGCGCTCGCCGGCCGCGACCCCTACGGCCCCGCGCTGGTCTGCGTCACCGGCGCCTCCAACGTCACCGGTGAGCTGTGGCCGGTCAAGGAGCTCGCCGCCGCCGCGCACGCCCACGGCGCCCGGATCGTGCTCGACGCCGCCCAGCTCGCCCCGCACCACCCCGTCGACATCGCCGTGCTGGACGTCGACTGGGTCGCCTTCTCCGGGCACAAGCTGTACGCGCCGTTCGGCTCGGGTGTCCTCGCCGGCCGCTCCGACTGGCTGACCGCAGCCGAGCCGTACCTGGCCGGCGGCGGCGCGTCCCGCCAGGTCGCCCGGCGCGCCGACGGCGGGGTGGACGTCGAGTGGCACACCACCGCCGCCCGCCACGAGGCCGGTTCGCCCAACGTCATCGGCGTCTACTCCATCGCCTCCGCCTGCAAGGCGCTCACCGAGGCCGGATTCGACAGCCTGGTCGCCCGGGAGCAGCGGCTCGTCACCGCGGTCCGCGCCGGACTCGCCGAGGTCCCCGAGGTCAAGGTGCTTTCGCTGTTCGGCGACGACGCCCCGCGGGTCGGCGTCATCTCCTTCGTGGTGGAGGGCTGGAACAGCTCCCACTTCGCCGCGGCACTCTCCGCCGAGTACGGCATCGGGGTGCGCGACGGACTGTTCTGCGCCCACCCCCTCGTGCGCACCCTGCTCGGCAGCGACCCGCAGGACGTCGGCGAGTGCGGCGCGCCGGAGGCGGAGCCGGGCCAGAAGTCCCTCAACGCGATCCGGGTCAGCTTCGGCGCCGGTACGCCGGACGAGCACGTCGAGCGCTTCCTGCGGGCGGTCAAGGAGCTCGTGAGCGAGGGCGCCCAGTGGAAGTACCGGACCGAGGACGGCCGTTGCGTCCCGGACCGGGGTACGGCCGCCCAGGTCTGAGGTCTCTCAGCACGTTCGGGGGGGGGGGGGGCGGCGGGCCGGCCCCGCCGCAAAATGCTAACTCCGGGCCCTCTCGGCCCTGCATATAGGTGTTTCACCCCTAGTCAA
>NZ_JBEXXX010000016.1:0-165445 GCF_040630635.1 Streptomyces sp. NPDC005761
GACGCGCGACCGCGCGTCGGCCGGCCTCGGGAGCCCTGCTCGGCTGGATGGTGAGGGGCGGGACCTCTCTCGCGGGTCGGCCGGACCCCATGCCCTCAGGTCAGGGGGTCGAGGAAGGTCAGGCGGGAGGCACCCTCCTCGATCAACGGGGCGAGTGCGATGTTGAACGGACCGCCGTGCGGAGCCTGCAGGTGCCTCTGGAAGGCGGCCTCGTCCTGGTACACCTCCAAGATCCAGTAGGCGCGAGGGCTGGTGGCCTTGGTGTACATCTCGAAGGCGAGATTGCCGACCTCCTCGCGCACCTCGCGGGCGTACTCCCGCAGCAAGTGCGCGACTTCGCCCTCCGCGCCCTCACGGGCGGTGAACTCGGCAAGCAAGGTCTTGTTCTCGTGTGATCTCATGCGGTCGGGGGCTACTTTCGCGAGGAGCCGAGTTGCCGGACGACGGCTCGGTCCAGCCTCACCGAGCCGTTCTCGGCGAAGACCTGGATCCCCTGACTGGACGGGTCGGGGAAGATCTGATCGGTGATCACCGCCTCGCCGCTGCCACCGAAGACCTCGACGGATGACCAGTCGACCAGGATCCGCAGCTTCACCTTGCCGTTCGTGGCCTGCAGCGGTGCGCGCTGGACGCCGGCGAAGGCGTCGCTGAAGTTCACGGTGCCGGAGCGGGTCCGGTCGACGTAGAGTTCCTGAGTAGAGGCGTCGTACCCGATGACGGTCTCCTCTCCGCCCGTCCCGGTGCGCACCTTGAGGCCGAACCGTTCGGCGTCCTTGAGGGAGAAGGTCGCCTCGATGTCGAGTGCCTTGCCCCCGGCCGTTCGGCGCCCCAGAGGCTGTGACGTGCTCGTCACCGTGACTCCGCCCGATGCCACCGGCCGGCCCTTCCGGAGAGAGACCAGGCCCTTCACCGGTTCTCCGGTCAGCCGGATCCGGCCGTCGACGGTGCGCAGGGCCATGAGACGGGGGACGCTCTGCGCGCCGCGCCAGGGGGAGGTGGGGAGGGAGCTGCTGTACTCCCAGTTGTTCATCCAGCCGATCATGTAGCGCTTGCCGTCCGGTGCGCCCTCCCAGGACACGGCCGCGTAGTAGTCCTTGCCGTAGTCGGCCCAGTCGGCGCGCTGCACGGCGGACTGGGCCGGGGTCTCGGCCGTCGTGAACTGGTCGGCCATGATCTGGCCCCAGCCGCCGGTGTTCATGTCGACGATCTGGATCTGCGCCCTCTTTCCGGCATAGGGGCGCATGTCGATGGACGCCCAGTCCAGCGTCTCGCTGTTGGAACCTGTGGCGCTGCCGACGACTTGGCCGTCGACGATCAGGTTGACGGCCGTCTCCCGGGAGACGGGCTGGGCCCGGGTGTCGGAGAGCACGATGTGGTCGACATTGATGTGGCCCCATCCCCCCGTATTGTCGTCGACGATCTTTATGCGAGCCTGCTTGCCGGCGAGGTCACGGAGATCCCAGGAGTCCCAGTTGAGTGCCTCGCCGTCGTGTCCGGTGGCGCTCCGCACCACTGCGCCGTCCACGAGGAGTTCGACGGCGACAGGGTCGGTCTGGGTGGCGGGATGGCTGCCACCGCCGATGAGGAAGTTGACGTAGTCCTTGTCGATGGTGAACGTGGGTGAGGTGAGACTGCCGGTCGTGGAGTCGCCGTTCAGGAAGGAGTTGGCCAGTCCGTTGCCGAGGAAACCGGTGACCTCCTGCTGGCCGGGGTGGCTGCCGGTGGCCGGGGCGGTGCCGAATGCGTCGCCCGTCGTCGTCCAGTTGCCGTAGGTGCCCCCTTCGAAGTCGGCGAGAGTGCTCCCCTCGGGCACCGGTCCCCGCTCCTGCACGGTTCCGGCCTGGTGCGGGTGTTGTCCGCCGGCGAGCTTGAAGTTGAGATACCGGCTGTCGACGGTGAAGGCGGGGGAGGTGAGAGTGCCCGTGCCGCCGTCTCCTGAGTGGAAGCTGTTGGCCAGACCCTTACCCTCGAAGCCGCTGACAGGACCCTGCCCCTCCAGCGCCCCGCCGGCCGGCCCCTGGCCGAACGCGGTGCCGGTCGTTGTCCACTCTCCGAAGCCCTGGCTCTCGAAGTCCTGCTCGACGGTGCCGGCGGGCGGGGTGTAGGTGCCCTTGTCCTCGGCGGTGAACTTCGTGCCGTCGAAGTCGCCGACGAAGTACTGGGCACCCGAACCACCGGCGATTCCACCAGGGTTGATGTTGACGACCAGGACCCATTTGATCCTCTTCTTGTCTCCGTCGACCGCGAGAGGAAACAGGTCGGGGCACTCCCACACCCCGCCGGTCGCCCCGGCCGGCCCGAACTCGCTGAGCAGCTTCCAGTCCTTGAGATTCTTCGAGGAGTAGAACTGCACCTTGTGCTCGGTGGACAGCGACACCGTCATGAGCCAGCTCTTGGTCGGCGCGTACCACTGGACCTTGGGGTCACGGAACTCTTTGGAACCGATGTCGATGACGGGATTGCCGTCGTACTTGGTGAAGGTGCGGCCGCGGTCGTTGCTGTAGGCGATCGACTGGGTCTGAGTGCCGGTGCTCCTGTCGTAACTGGTGTAGATCGCCACCATGGGCGGGTTGATCTTCGTGCCGAACCCGGTGGTGTTGCCCCGGTCGACGACCGCGCTGCCGGAGAACACCATCTCGTTGTCGTCATGCGACAGAGCAAGCGGCAGCTCCTTCCAGTGCACGAGGTCGGTGCTCACCGCGTGCCCCCAGGACATGTCGCCCCAGGAGTTGCCGTTGGGGTTGTACTGGTAGAAGAGGTGGTATTCGCCCTGGTAGTACACCAGGCCGTTCGGGTCGTTCATCCAGTTCTTCTGCGGTGTGTAGTGGAACTGGGGCCGGTAGGTCTCGGTGTGGGGACGGGAGTCGGAAGCGGCGGCCTGAGGCGCAAGCAAGGCTGCGGACATGGCGCACACGGTCGCCGTTGCGGCGATCGCCCGGTTGCGGGCACGCCGGGATACGTGTCGTGGGTTCATGGTGTCTCCTGGGCTGTGGCCGTACCGCAGCCGGATGCTTGCTTCCGGGCGCGGACGGAACGAGAGAGAGCGGCTTTGCCGGAGCCGGCACACCGCATCGGCCAGAGTGATGTCATCGTTGACATGTGTCATCGATGACATCCGGTGCCCGATGATGGACGCATCCTGGCTGACGCGTCAACGGCCAGGACGTGATGCCGACAGCCCGACCCCTCTGCCCGTCACCCGTGATCGGATGACGAGAACTGGGGCAGCTGGCTCCGCCACGGGGGGTTCGGACCGGTGACCGAGCAGGTCAGGGCCGCGACCTGAGCGGCGAACATGCAGGCCTCCACCACCTCGTGCAGGCGGAGGCCGGTCAGGCGCCCCCCGAGGAGCCCGCGGGTGCCGAGGTCGTGCAGCAGCCCCGCTGTGAAGGAGTCTCCGGCCCCGACCGTGTCGACGACCCGCGTCGCCACGGCCGGCACGTGCGCCCGCTCACCGTCCAGCGAGACAAGCGCACCGTCGGCCCCGCGCGTGATCACGACGAGCCGGGCTCCGTCGGTGTGCAGGATGTCGCAGGCCTGGGCGAGGGGAGTTTCAGGCAGGAGGAGCTTCAGGTCCTCTTCGCTCAGGCGCAGAACGTCCGCGAGGCCGCACCAGCGCTGCAGCTTCGCCCGGTAGGCCTCGGGGTGCACCAGCAGTGGGCGAACATTGGGGTCGATGCTGATGGTGGTCCGGGGTGCGGCCGTTGTCAGGAACTCCTCCACCGCCGCCGCCCCGGGCTCCAGGACCAGGGCCAGGGAGCCCGTGTGGAGGCAGACGGTCGCGGACAGGTCCGCGTCCACCAGTTCGGCGCTCGCCCACTGCCAGTCGGCCGTGTTCTGGGCATGGAAGGAGTAGACCGCCTGTCCCTGGGCGTCCAGCTCCGCCACCGCCAACGTGCTGGGTTCGGACGCCACGACGGCGTGGGACAGGTCTACCCCGGAAGCCTCGAGATGGGCCCGGAACAGCCGGCCGAACACGTCCCCCGACAGCCGGGCCAGGAAGTGGGACCGGGTGCCCAGGCGGGCCAGGGCCACAGCGGTGTTCGCCGGTCCGCCGCCGGGCAGCACGCGCAGGTCGAGTGCGTTCGGGGCGCTGGCGGGACGGGTGAAGGCGTCAGCGACGCATTCCCCCAGGACGGTGATCTGACGCGAGCTCATGGGCTGCTCTTCTCTGACGAGCGGACGGCCGAACCGGGTGCGTCGCGGCACGGGCGCTGACCGGCTACGGGTGGGCGACGGCCGGGACGTTGCCGATTTGTAACGGGGGCAAGCCATTGACGTTCCCGGGAGACGGAGTCCATCATCCTCGGCAGGCAGTGTCAACGATGACATAAGTCAACGATGACATTCCGGCGGCATGCATCGATGCCGCCCGATCCGTACGCAATCCCGCAGGAGTCGTTCATGCCTCACACCACTCGTCTGACCCCCTCCCTGATCAGAGCTGCCGCGTGCGTGGGCATCGCGGCTCTCACGCTGACGGCGTGCGGGTCCGGTTCCGGCTCGGATTCCGCGGGTTCGGGCTCGGGCGGCGTCAAGGTCGGCTTGATCACCAAGACCGACACCAACCCCTTCTTCGTGAAGATGAAGGAGGGGGCGGAGAAGGCAGCCAAGGAGAGCGGAGCCCAACTGATCTCCTCGGCAGGCAAGTTCGACGGGGACAACGCAGGTCAGGTCACTGCCGTCGAGAACATGGTCGCTTCGGGCGTCAAGGGCATCCTCATCACCCCCAGTGACTCCAAGGCGATCGTGCCCGCCCTGGCGAAGGCCCGCGCGAAGGGGATCCTGGTCATTGCCCTGGACTCCCCGACCGATCCCCAGAGCGCGGTCGACGCCCTCTTCGCCACCGACAACCTCGCGGCCGGCGAGCTGATCGGCGCCTACGCCAAGGCCGCCATGAAGGGCAAGGCGGCCAAGATCGCCACGCTCGACCTGGCGCCGGGCGTCGCCGTCGGCGTCCAGCGGCACAACGGCTTCCTCAAGGGCTTCGGCCTCGGCGACAAGGACCCGTCCATCGTCTGCTCCCAGGACACCGGAGGCGATCAGGCAAAGGGTCAGACCGCGATGGAGAACTGCCTCCAGAAGGCGCCCGGCATCAACGTCGTCTACACCATCAACGAACCGGCCGCGCTCGGCGCGTACACCGCGTTGAAGGCCAAGGGCCGGGAGAGGGACGTTCTGATCGTCTCTGTCGACGGCGGCTGCGCCGGGACCCGGGCGGTCAAGGACGGCAAGATCGCCGCAACCTCCCAGCAGTACCCGCTGAAGATGGCTGCCGAAGGTGTCAAGGCCGTCGTGTCGTACGCCAAGGACGGCAAGAAGGCGAGCGGTTACACCGACACCGGCGTCAGCCTGATCACGGACAAGGCGCAGGCGGGGGTCGAGTCGAGGGACACCGCCCACGGCCTGGACAACTGCTGGGGCTGAGCCGGCCGCCCCCGAGCCGCCGCCGTTCGACACCCGTTGGCGTGGTGGCCTGCCCTGCCCGAGCAGGTACGCCGCCGCGCCCCGTCCTCCCACAAGGACCTCTGTTCTTCCGACAAGGACTACGCATGACAGCCACAACCACGCCGTACGCCGAGCTCGAAGCGCCGACCAAGGCCCGCAGACTGCTCACCGCGCCGACCACCGGCCCCTTGGCCGCCCTCCTCCTTGCCTGTGTGTTCTTCTCCCTCTCCACGGACCAGTTCCTCACGGGCGGGAACTTCTCGCTGATCGTGCAGCAGGTCATGGTCGTCGGCACCCTCGCCATCGGGCAGACACTGATCATCCTCACGGCGGGCATCGATCTGTCGTGCGGTGCCGTGATGGCGTTCGGCAGCATCGTGATCGCCAAGATGGCGGCTGAGGGCACGCTGCCACCGCTCCTCGCCATCACCCTGGGCCTGGTCGTCTGCGGGGGCTTCGGACTTCTCAACGGGCTTCTGGTGCAGAAGATCCCGCTGCCGCCGTTCATCGTGACCCTCGGGATGCTGAACGTGGCGTTCGCCCTGACCCACATCTACTCCGAAGAACAGACCGTCACCAGCCTGCCCGGCCCACTCACGGCCCTCGGCCGCACCTTCCCGCTCGGCCACACGGACATCACCTACGGTTCGCTGGTCACCATCGCCCTCTTCCTCCTCCTGGCCTACTCCCTCAGCAGCACCGGATGGGGCCGGCACGTCTACGCGCTGGGCAACAGCCAGGAAGCCGCACGCCTGAACGGCATCCGCACCTCCCGTCTGACCATCGGCATCTACACCGTGGCAGGCGTCCTGTACGGACTCGCCGCCCTGCTGCTCATCTCCCGTACCGGTGTCGGCGACCCGCAGGCAGGGCAGACCGAGAACCTCGACAGCATCACCGCCGTGGTCCTGGGCGGTACGAGTCTCTTCGGTGGACGCGGTTCGGTCCTGGGCACCTTCATCGGTGTCCTCATCGTCGGTGTGTTCCGCAACGGCCTTCAGCTGATGGGTGTGGCCTCCATCTACCAGACCCTGATCACCGGAATCCTCGTGATTCTCGCGGTGACCGTCGACCAGATGTCCCGGAGGAAGGCCCGATGACCACCACCACTTCCACCCCCGTTCTCCAGGCACGCGGTCTGGTCAAGCGCTACGGGCAGGTCACCGCCATCGACGGTGCGGACTTCGACCTGATGCCCGGCGAGGTCCTCGCGGTCATCGGCGACAACGGAGCCGGCAAGACCAGCCTGATCAAGGCCCTCACCGGTGCCGTGACACCGGACGCGGGCGAGATACGGCTCAACGGCGAACTCATCCACTTCTCGGGGCCGCAGAGCGCGCGCGCCCACGGCATCGAGACGGTCTACCAGGACCTGGCCGTGGCCGCCTCCATGGACATCGCCTCGAACATGTTCCTCGGCCGTGAACTGCGCCGACCTGGCGTCCTCGGCAGCGCCTTCCGCATGCTGGACAAGAAGCGCATGCGGCAGGAGGCTGCCGAGCACATGGCCGACCTCAAGATCGGTCTGCGCTCGCTCACGCAGGCGGTCGAGACCCTCTCGGGCGGACAGCGGCAAGCCGTGGCGGTCGCACGCTCCGTCGCCTGGGCGCGCAGCGTCGTCGTCATGGACGAGCCCACCGCGGCCCTCGGTGTCAAGGAATCCGGGCAGGTCCTGGATCTGATCCGTCGCGTTCGCGACAAGGGCATGCCCGTGGTCCTGATCAGCCACAACATGCCGCACGTCTTCGAGATCGCCGACCGGATCCACGTCCACCGGCTGGGCCGCCGCGCCGCCATGATCAAACCCTCCGACCACACCATGGCGGAGGTCGTCGCCATCATGACGGGCGCTCTGACTCTCGATGGGGCCGGAGGTACTGTCGTAGCGGATTCCGAGGCCGCCAAGGCGGTAGGAGTCCAGGCCACCTGACACGACTCAGCACACTCACAGGTTCCGGCCGAGGCCGCGGCCGGAACCGACGAGCACAGGAGACGCCTCCTCCATGGCAGCGAACCGCCGCCCCACCCTGGCCGATGTCGCCCGAGAAGTAGGCGTCAGCGCCAAGACGGTCTCCCGAGTCCTCAACGAGGACGGACCCGCCTCAGCCCGGACCAGGGAACAGGTGCTCGCCGCGGTGGCCAAACTCGGCTTCCAGCCAAATCTGATGGCACGCAACATCCGTGTCGGCGGGCCCGACACGACGATCGGACTGGTCGTCCCCGACCTCGGCAACCCCTTCTTCGGCGCAGTGGCCGGCGGCATCGAGGACATGGTGCGAGACCGGGGTCTGACCCTGCTCATGGGGTCCTCCGCAGACGAGCCCGAACGCGAACGCGCCCTGAGCGACAAGTTCCTGGCTCGCCGCGTGAGCATACTGATGGTCATCCCCGCCGTCGGCTCCGACCACTCCCACCTGCGCACACACCGGGCCGCCGGACTGCCCGTGGTCTTCATCGACCGGCCGGGAGCCGGGCTGGCCACGGACAGCGTCGTCAGCTCCAACCGTACGGGAGCCCACGAGGGCGTCACCCACCTGATCTCCCACGGCCACCGCCGCATCGGCTTCGTCGGGGACCTCCCCACCAACCTCTACACCCGCCGCGAACGCCTGGCCGGATACCGCTCGGCCCTGGCGGAAGTCGGCCTCCCCTACGACCGCTCCCTGGTCACCAACGCACACGACCCGCACGGTGCCTCCGCCGGCACCTCCCAGCTCCTGGACCTGGTCGATCCCCCTACGGCCCTGTTCGCCGGCAACAACATTGTCGCGCTGGGGATCGTTGCTGAACTCGCCCGCAGCAGACGGAAGGACGTCGCCGTCGTCGCCTTCGACGACGTGGCGCTCGCCGAAGCGCTCGAACCGGCCCTGACCGTCGTGGCGCAGGATCCCGAAGAAATCGGCAGAAGGGCGGCGGCCACCGCATTGGCGCGCTTGGACGGCGACCGCTCACGTGCCCGGACCATCACTGTGCCCACCAGGCTGATCGTCCGTGGCTCGGGAGAACAAACCGTTCCGGCGGGGCGCGAAGTCTGATCCCGCTCACGCTGTCCGACGGCAATCTGACGCTCGACGTGTTCGTCGACCGCTTGATGATCGAGGCGTACGCCAACTCGCACAAGTCCATCACCACCGGGGCCTACCCCTTCCGGCAGGACTCCCTCGGCCTGAAGCTCTTCGGGGACGGCAGCGTCATCAGATCCATGACCATCTGGAAGATGGGCAACATGACCGACCGAGTCTGCCGCACCTGCATACGGCGCAGGTTGTGCAGGCGGGCGATGCCCGGCATGCGGACGTGCCGCGCCCTCCGCAGTGCCGCGTCCCCCGGAGTGTCCCACCGGGGGACGCGGCGCGTTGGGCGACGTGCGCCGAGATGTCGGCGAAAGGATGAGTGATCGTCTTCTGAGACCGGAACGGGATCCCGGGAGGGTCGCGATGGTGTCCAGCAGGCTTGCTGCCGGGGGCACCTCGCCCCGGTGCGATCCAGGCGCACATCGAGGGGCCGATTCGGCAGCCCTTAGGCACTTGAGCGTTCGCCAGGTGAGCCGGGAGAAGTCGCCCTCGCGGGACCGTGGAGGAGCTCCCACCCTTCGTCAGCACCACATCGACGGTCGACGGCGACGACCGGGCTGTCAACGGTGCGGTCCGTGGTGGGGAGGAGCGCGGTGTCAGGGGCGCGGAGCCGGCCCCGCACCGACGGTCGGACGGCGCTGAATCATGTCGCGGATGCCACCGTCGGCCGGACGGGCCAGAGCCGTCAGCATCGCGTGGTCGGGGGAGAGGGAACAGGCTGGATCGGTGCGGGTGGCGTCGCCCGTCAGGGCGAAGGCCTGGCACCGGCAGCCTCCGAAGTCCTTGTCCCGGCGGTCGCAGCCGCGACACGGTGAGGGCATCCAGTCCGTGCCCCGGTATAGGTTGAAGGCTTTCGATTCTTCCCAGATCCAGCGCAGGGAATGCTCCTTGGCGTTGACCGGATCCAGGCCGGGCAGGGTGGCGGCTGCGGGGCACGGCAGGACGGTCCCGTCAGGGGCAACGGTGAGTGAGACGGCTCCCCAGCCGCCCATGCAGGGTTTGGCGACCCCGTCGAAGTAGTCCGGCGTGACCCAGACGATTTCCAGACGCCCCTCCAGCTGCTCGCGCCGGCGGTCGACGGACTCCACCGCGCGGGCGAGCTGGTCGCGACCGGGCATGAGTGCCTCCCGGTTGAGCAGGCCCCAGCCGTAGAACTGCGTGTTGGCCAGCTCGATCCGGTCCGCGCCCCACGTCAGCGCGAGTTCCACGAGAGCGTCGATGGCGTCCAGGTTGTGCCGGTGCAGGACGACGTTGACACCGAGGGGCAGTCCGGCCTTCCGGACGAGTGCCGCGGCAGCCTCTTTGGCGGCGAAAGCGCGGCTGCCTGCGATCGCATCCGAGGTGGCGGGGTCCGCGTGCTGTACGGACAGCTGGACGCTGCGCAGCCCTGCCGCGGTCAGGGAGCGCAGACGGTCCTCGCTGAGGCCCGAGCCACTGGTGACCAGCTGGGTGTAGATGCCGGATTCCTCCGCACCGGTGACGATCGTCTCCAGGTCCTTGCGGAGCAGCGGCTCGCCGCCCGAGAGGTGGGTCTGCAGGACTCCGAGGTCGGCGGCTTGGCGGAAGATGTCCACCCAGTGCGCGGCGGTCAGCTCGCGGGAGCGGCGGGTGAGCTCCAGAGGGTTGGAGCAGTAGCCGCAGTGCAATGGGCAGGCGTGTGTCAGTTCCGCCAGCAGCCCCCAGGGGGGTGGGGCCGTCGCCGTCATCGGATCCAGCCTTCCTTGTGCAGCCGTTCGATGAACGTGCTCACCTCGGTGTCGACAGGGGCTGTGGGAAAGCGTTGCCGCAGCTCGTCGGCGATGCGGGTCACTGTGCGCGTGCCGTCGCACAGTTCGATGATCGATCGGGCGCTGCCCTCGAGCACGACGACGCGTTCCGGCATGAGCAGGACGTCCTTGCCCCGCGTCCGGTCGTGCCTCAGGACGACGGCGGCGGCCCGGCGAGGGCACCAGAGGTCCCCGGGGGGCGTGTTCATTTCACGCCTCCCGGTCGGCCGCCGTGCTCGACGCTGTCGAGGAGCGACCAGAGCACATCGCACTTGAAAGCCAGCGCCGACAGCGCGCCGAGCTGGTCGGCGCGGGTTCGCGCCCAGTCGACCACCCAGGACAGTGCCTCGACGCCGTCACGGCGCCCCTGCGGTACCCGGCTCCTGAAATAGGCGAGTCCCGACTCCTCGATCCATGGGTAGTGGACGGGGAAGGTCTCCAGGCGGGTCAGCATGATGTTCGGTGCGCACAGCTCGGTGAGCGAGGAGGCGACGGCCTCCAGAGGGGGACTGAGCCGGCAGAAGTTCACATATCCGTCGACGGCGAACCGCACCCCGGGCAGGACGTTCCTGCCCGACTCCAGGTCGGTGCGGTCCAGGCCGACCGCCTCGCCGAGCCGCAGCCAGCGCTCGATGCCGCCCTCGCCGTCGGCGATACCGTCGTGGTCCTGGATCCTGCGCAGCCACGAGCGCCGCATGGAGGGCTCGGGCAGTTTGGCGAGGATCAGGGCATCCTTCACCGGGATGCTGCGCTGGTAGTGGAAGCGGTTGGCGACCCAGGTGCGCAACTCTGCGGGGCTGAGGTCACCGCGGTGCATGCGTACGTTGAAGGAATGCTTGTCGTGGTAGCGGCTCTGTGCCAATTGCCGCAGTTCCGACTCGAACGCGGCGGGTGGCAGGGGTGCGTCGCCGGGCTGTGCGGGGTGTGCGATACCGGGTCCGGGCCGTGCGGGTGCTGTCGTCATAGCTCGATCACCATCCCGTCCTGGGCCACTTCGAGCCCTCGTCCGGCCAGGATGCCGTGTTGCGGGGCGGAGGGGTCGACCAGGGGATTCGTATTGTTGAGGTGGGTGTAGAGGCAGCGGGCCGGCAGGGACGACAGGCGCTGGGCGGTGCCGGTGGGCCCGTCGATGGGCAGGTGGCCCATGGCGGTTGACGTTCTGTCGGAGATGCCCAGTCGTTGCGGCTCCTTGTCGTCCCAGAAGGTTCCGTCGATGAAGACGCAGTCCGCGGCGGCGGCCTCCTTGCCGAACTCCTCGGTCCAGCCGGCGAGCGCCGGCGCGTACAGCGCTGTCCCTCCGCGGCCGGGGTCGTGAAGGCGGGCGGCGGTGACCCAGGAGTCGTCCTCCGGAGCGTCAGCGGCGTAGCGGGGACGCTTGGTGGACAGGGGCACTGCGCAGACCTCGATCCCCGCGATCACTGTCGGGCCTTGACCCGGCGGCGGCAGGTTCCGCCAGGTGAGAGTGGTGTAGGGCGCCAGAACGGTGTCCAGCGCGAGGCGTTCGCGCAGAGCCTGGCGTACCGGTGCGGTGGCGTGGATCTCCACGTGCCGCGCCTCGCGCAGCCGCAACAGGCCCAGCGTGTGGTCGAGCTCTGCGTCGGTGAGCAGGACCCGGATCACCGGGGTGCGTTCCGCGCCCGCTCCTGGACGCAGCCGGGGGTGTGCCTCCAGGTGATCGGTGATGTCCGGACCTGCGTTGACGAGGAACCAGGAGGACGGATCGTGGCCGAGAACGGCAAGCGAGTCATGGCTTCGGCGACGGTCGGGGTGAGCGCGTGCCCCGGTGCAGCCGGGGCACGCGCAGTTCCACTGGGGAACCCCTCCACCCGCTGCCGTTCCCAGGGTGAGCAGCAGCATCGGGCTTCTGCTAAAGGTCGTTGAGGTAGTAGGCGGTGACTTCCATGCCGGTTTCGATGACGGTGAAGTCCGGTGTGGCCCAGGCATCGGCGGTGGGTGCGGTGACGGTCTGCTGGTCGGGGGTGATGGGGGCGTCGAGCATGGTGGATGTCCCTTCGGTGGGGCGGAAGTGGGTGTGCCGGGAATGGGCGGGGGAGGCCCGTACCGGGCTTGCGCCGGGGAGCACTGCCGGCTGTGACACAGGTGCGATGACTCTGGGAGCGTGCCGCGACAAGCTGGCGAACAACCGCTGAGCGGTTTTGGTGGTCCGTCAGGTGGATTGACTCATACGTTATGCAGGCGCCCGGTCGGGAGCAAGAGGGAGGGTGGCACTGATTTCGCCTGCTGCTGCGTGCTTGCGGGCATGCCGATGGCCCGGCACAGCCGTGCCATCGGCATGCCAGGCTGCGCCCGGTGCTACTTGCAGAAGGGCTTCATGCCGGCCGCGGACTGGATGCCCCCCGTGATCAGCTTCTGGAACTCGGCCGCTCCGGCGAAGGATCCGTCCGTGGTGAATTCCTTCGCGTCGTGGCCCAGCGTGGTGACCCAGGAGCGGCCGCCGTCGTAGTACTGGCACCAGGCCACCGGGTGGTTGTCACCGTGGCCGGGGTGGTTGTAGTTGCCGGCCACCCCCTTGGTCAGGGTGCTCTCGTCGACCTCGGCCAGGACCCGGACCTTGGTGGGGGCGGGGACCAGGTTGTACCACTCGTCGGTGAAGTTCCACCGGGTCGGCAGCTCCTTGGTGGAGACGTCCCTGCGCTCCACCGTCTGCACGGTGCCGGGCTGGTTGGCTCCGTGGTCGTAGAAGTTGGCGTTGCCCAGCAGGCCCTCGTACCAGGGCCAGTTGTACTCGGTTCCGAAGGCGTTGTGGATGCCGACGAAGCCGCCGCCGCCGCGGACGTACTGGCGCAGCGAGGTCTGGGCGGCGTCATCCAGCGCGTCGCGACTGGTGGAGAAGAAGACCACCGCGTTGTACTTGAACAACGTGTTGGGTGAGGCGAGTTGGGTGACGTCCTCGGTGTAGTCGACCTGGAAGCCCCCCTGCTCACCCAGCTTGAGCATGGCCTTCTGGACCACGTTCGCGTCGGTGATCGGAGGGTTCAGGCCTGTTGCCGGCGCCGGGCCGAGGTTGGCGTGCCGGGGCCCTGCTGTGCGGGTGTACAGCAGGATCCTGTAGCCCTTGGCCGGGTCGAAGTTGCCCCAGTCGTGGTAGCAGTCAGGGTTCAGCCCACGGCAGACCCCGTAGTCGGGGTCGCCCAGTTCCTTGGCCCCGGTGCCGATCCGCCCATGGGCGAAGCTGAGGGTGCCGGTGGCGATGAGCGCCACGACCATGGCGATCGTCGCCCCCAATGTGGCGAGCACGGCCGAGCGAGTGCTCAGCGCTCTCGCCCGGAGGGTTCTTCCTGGCATGGGTGTGCTTCCTTCTGTTGTCGATGCGCGCCGGATCGGCACCTGGCGAAAGGGGAGGGAGCCTGCGGGCGGGCGGTGAGCCGCCGCCTGGCCGTGGCGGCCGCCGCGCAGGAGGGGAGGCATGACGGACGTGGACGGAGCGGCTGAGTGCGCCCGTACGTCTGCGCCCGACGGTGCGGCCGAGGTGCGAGGCATGCAGGCGGCGGCCGGTGTGATGGCGGACGGGGCCGCATGCGTCGTGCGGGTGGAGCGGACTTCGCCCGGGCGGTGCGTGGCCGCGGGGTCAGGAGACGACGATCTTGCCCGTGCTCTGTGGGGACACCGGGTCGTTGTAGAAGAACTCGCCCGCCGTGTCGAAGGTGTGCGTGTACGACTCCCCGGGCATCAGCAGGCCGGTGTCGAACTCGGCCTCGAAGAAGGCGGCAGCGCCGTGGGCGGTCTTGTTGGTCGCGGGGTTGGTGAACGTCACCGTGGTGCCGCGTTCGATGGCGAGATGCTGCGGTGACATGGCGTTCTGCGAGACGAGGTTCTCGGCGGCGCCCGGGGCGCCCTTGGCGTTGTCCCAGACGCGGCCCAGCGTGATGGTGTTGTCCGCGGCGCTGCCGCTGACCGCCGCGGCCCGGATCTGGTTGCGCTTGGAGGGGGGTACGGGCGCGGGCGCCGGGCCGACCTTCCCACCGACCTTGAAGGCCCACAGATGGTCGCCGCGCGGGATGTCCGGGTAGGGCAGACCGTTTCCGCCGGCCAGCACGGCCACGTACTGCTCGCCGTCGACCTCGTACGTCATCGGACTCGTGTTGACGCCCGCGCCGCACTGCCAGGTCCACAACTCCTTGCCGGTCGCGTCGTCCATGGCGGTCAGGACACCGTCGGGACGCCCCTGGAAGAGCACGCCGCTTGCGGTGCTGAGCACACCGTTGCCGTGGGCGAGCGACCAGTCGCCCTCCTGCCGCCAGGACACCGTGTTCGTCCGGGGGTCCACCGCGGCCACTCCGCCGGCGAAGTACTCACCGAGGGGGCGTGCGGTATTGACCCGGCCGCCATGGGTGTTGGAGTAGGCGGAGTTGATCAGCCCGTATCCCACGTACACCAGCCCGGTGCGGTGGCTGAAGGACGGGGAGGACCAGTCCGCGCCGCCGCCCGCGCCCGGATACAGGATGGTCGGCCGGTCCCAGTGCACCTCGAAGAGGCCGCCGGTGGCGTAGAACGGCACTGGCCGGGTGGCCTTGTCGATGCGTGGTTCCGTCTCGACGAAGGGCTCGCCGCCGGGGAAGGGCTGGGTGGGGGCGGTCTTCTGCGCCGCGTGCTGCGGTACGGGGCGCTCCTCCATGCCGTGAACCGGGTCTCCGCTGGCACGGTCCAGGATGTAGTACATCCCCGTCTTGCTGCCGTACACGACGACCTTGCGTTTGCGTCCCTCGATCTGGATGTCCGCGAGCACGGGCGACATCACACCGTCGTAGTCCCAGATGTCGTGGTGCACGGACTGGAAGTGCCAGCGCCGCTTCCCCGTCTTGGCGTCGATGGCCACCAGACAGTTGGCGAAGAGGTTGTCACCGCCCCGGGTGGATCCGTCGGTGCGGGGGTAAGGGTTGCCGAACGTCCAGTAGACCAGGCCGAGTTCGGGGTCCACTGCGGGGTGGATCCAGCAGACCGCGCCACCGGTCTTCCAGGTGTCGCCCTCCCAGGTGTCGTGGCCGAACTCGCCGGGCCCGGGCGTGCCCCAGAACGTCCAGATCACCTCACCCGTCCTGGCGTCGAGGGCGTACCCGCGGCCGCGGGCGCCGGCGGTGCTGCCCTGGGTACCGACGTAGATCATGCCGTCCCAGTAGACGACGGCGCCGGCGAGGCTGCCCTTGCTGCCGCCGCACTGGCCACTGGCCGGGTCGCATCCGGGGTCGCCCTGGTCCTCGATGAGCATTTCCCTGGTCCACACGACGGCGCCGGTGCGTTGGTCAAGGGCGTAGATGACGTTCGCCCCGGAGATGGTGAAGGCGAGCCCCTGGCCGAGGGCGACCCCACGCATGTTGGTGGTCTCGCTGCCTACGCTCGTCTTCCATTTGACGGAGCCGGTGCGGCCGTTGACCGCGAAGATGTTCTGCTGGGTGGTGGCGATGTAGAGGACGCCGTCCTGGGCCACGACGGCGCATTGCTGGGCACGGCCGGTGTCGCCGCCCTCCAGGTTGATGTGCCAGGCGCCGCCGAGCTGCTTCACATTGCGCGGGGTGATCTTCTTGAGAGCCGAGTAGTTCTGGTTGGCCAGGTTTCCGCCCGCCTTGGGGAAGTCGCTGTCCGTCGGCTTGAACGCCTGTCTCGGGACCGGCAGGGCCAGCGTTCCGCTGTGCGGTTCGGCGGCCTGGGCGGGCGAATTGAGAAGCGCAACGGCCGTTGTGGTGCCGGCCGCCGCACTGGCGATAAAACTGCGTCTGTCCATGAACCCTCTTTCATGACGTGCCCCTGCCGAATCCGGATCCACCGGGTGGTCCGGTTGGAGGTGAGGGGGAGAGAGAGCGGGGAAAGCGGATCATGGTCCGCTGTGCGGTTTGACGGACCCGCGCAATGGTCCCCGAGAAGTGGTTCCATACATTAAGGACACTGCAGTTGCGTGACAAGGGTTATGACGCGGATTCCTCGGCGGAGGCCCGATCCACAGGCTTGAGACGGGCCGGGAGGACGGAACGGGGGATGGGGCCCTTGTTCCGGCGCCCCTGCCCGGTCTCCTCCCATGCGTGGGCCAGGATGCCCACCGACCGGCTCAGCACGAAGAGGCCCCTGGCCAGCGGCGCGGGAAAGCCCAACTCGCCGTAGATGACGGCCGTGGCGCCGTCGATGTTCATCGGTACGGGGCGTGCACCGGCACGACGCTCGCGCAGGGCGCGTTCGACCGCGAGAGCCGCCTGGAGGTACTCGCCCGACACCGCACCTGCGGCCACGGCCTCCTCGGTCAGCCGCAGAAGGGGATCGCGGCGCGGGTCGACCGGATGGAAACGGTGGCCGAACCCAGGGAGGTAGCGGGAGCGGGCCTGCCACAGGGCCATGACCCCACGAGCGGAAGCGTCCCAGTCCGCGCCGGCCAGATGGAGTGCGCGGATCTCCTCCAGCATCTGGACACACTGCTGACCCGCTCCGCCGTGGATGTCGCCAAGCATGTTGACGCCGGTGGCGATCGCGTTGTTGAGGCCCACGCCGCAGGTCGCGGCCATCCGGGCGGCGGCGATGGAGGGCGCCTGCGGTCCGTGGTCCACTCCTGCCACGAGTGCTGCTTCCAGCAGGGCGGACTGCCCGGGGGAGGGGAGGTCGCCGCGCAGCAGCAGCCAGATCATGTCCACCAGGCCGACCGAGCCGATCAGGTCCTGTACCGGCCGGTCCCGCAGCTCGATGGATCCGGGTTCGATGTGGCTCACGGCGGTGGCCCACCACTGTGCGGCTTCGTCGTGCGCCGGCATGGACGTACTCATGAGCTCGTCACCTCTTTCGTGGCGGTCGATGACCAGCGCGAGGCGAGTTGCTCGCGCTCATCGTTGTGCTCGCCCAGCAGCGGCGGAGGCGTACGGGGCAGGAACGGTTCGCCGTCGAAGAGCACCCCGCTGCCGAGTACGGGCAGGGCTGTGCCCGATCCATCGGGCCTTCGCAGTTCGGTGACGAAGCCCCGGTGCCGCACCTGTGGCTGGGACAGTGCCTGCGGGACCGTGAGCACCCGGGCCGCAGGCACCCCGGCGGTTGTCAGTACCTGTTCCCACTCGGCTGCGGAGCGCTGCGAAAGGGCCTCGTTGAGAGCGGAGTTGAGCTCCTCGCGGTATGCCTTGCGCCCTTCGCGTTCGGCGAACCGTGGGTCCGTGACGAGTTCCGGGGTGCCGACCAGCCGGCACAGGGTCTCGAACTGGCGCTGCTGGTTGGCCGCGATGTTGAGCGGGCCGTCCTTGGTGCGGAACGTCCCCGAAGGCGCGGCGGTGGCGTTCTGGTCCCCCATCGGTTCCGGGGGGACGCCGCTCACCAGATAGTTCGAGACGGCCCAGCCCATGGCCGACAGGGACGTCTCCAGCATGGAGACGTCCAGCCTGCTGCCCTGTCCGGTGCGTTCCCGGTGCAGCAGGGCGGCGCTGACGGCGAGGGCCGCGGACAGTCCGCCGGTCGTGTCACACACAGGGAAGCCGACCCGCAACGGGGCGGTGTCGACGGTCCCGGTGACGCTCATCATCCCGGAGAGTCCCTGGATGATCTGGTCGTAGGCGGGCGCGTCGCTCATCGGCCCTGTCTGACCGAAACCCGAGATGGAACAGCAGACCAGGCGCGGATTGATCTGGTCGAGCCGCTCCTGGTCGTATCCCATCCGGGACAGGACGCCGGCGCGGAAGTTCTCCAGGAGAACGTCGGCGCCGCTCAGCATCTCCTCGAAGACCCGGCGGTCGGCCGGGTCCTTGAGATCGAGTTCCACGGACTTCTTGCCCGCGTTCTGCGCCAGGAAGGAAGCGCCGATGCCGGCGCGGTTGAGGTCGGCGTCGGGGCCGAGCTTGCGGGCGAGGTCGCCCTGTCCCGGGCGCTCGATCTTGATGACCTCCGCCCCCAGGAGCATGAGGTGGTAACTGCAGTAGGGGCCTGCCAGGACATTCGTCAGGTCCAGCACTCTTATGTCGTCGAGAGGTCGCGCATCCATGGGTGGTGTCTCCTCACGCGGCGCCGGTGACCGGCGCCGCTGTCCGGCACGGTTGTCAGCCCCGAGGTCCCAGGGGGTGGTCGAATCCCTGGGTCATGATCTGGCCGGCCACCTGTTTGAGGTCCTGGACGAAGTCCTCGACCGAGTTCTGGGTGATGCGTGCGGTGGGCCCGCTCAGCGAGAGTGCGGCGACCACCACGCCCGATGAGGTGGTGAGCGGCACGGCCACGGCGGTGAGGCCGACATCGCGCTCCCCCTGGCTGAGGGCGTATCCCTGCTGCGCGGCCTGGTCGATCCATTCCCGAAGCTGTTCCACGTGAGGTGCCCCGTGCGGTGAGGTCGCCGCGATCCGCTGCAGCAGGGCGTCGCTCGCACCCGCCAGCAGCACCTTCGACGAGGCGCCAGCCCACAGCGGCAGTTCGTCACCCACCCGCACCACATGGCGCAACGGCTGAGGGCTCTCCTGCTGAGCGACGCAGACGCGGTGGATGTCGCGCCGGATCATCACGTTCGCCGTCTCGCCGCGCCGGTCCGCCAGCGCCCTCAGCGCCTTTGTCGTCTCCGGCGGCAGCTCCCAGCTGCCCTGTGCAAGGTGGGCCCAGCGCCACAGCCCCGGGCCCGCGGTGTATCCCGCGTCGGTGGACCACAGCAGTCCGTAGCTCTCCAGGGTCTGTACCAGCCGGACCACGGTCGTCTTCGCCAGCCCGGTCGCCTCAACGATCGTTCTGAGGGAGACGACGGGCTGGTCCTCGGTCAGCAGCGACATGATGTCCAGGGCCCGGCGCACGCTGCGTACGCCGCTCTGTCCTTGATCGGGATCCATGCTTCTCCTTCGTGTGGTCTGTGCCGACAGTGTGGCCAGAACCAGGGCGGGCCGGGGCGTTCATGGGCGGCACTCGCGCCGAATCGGCGGGAAACCTCAGGATTCAACTTCTTTCGCCCGGGCTATTGCCAAGCCCAACCGGCGCCCGTACGTTACACGCCAGTCCACAAGGCGGTCTATGAAAACCGCTAGATGGCTTATCTGGAGACGTGATGCTGGAAGTCCTCCTCAAGTCCGTTGCCGACGCAGAAGTCGTCGACGCACTTCCCTTCCTTGCCGGAGCGTGGTCGGGCGACGGCCCCTGGGCCGAGCGGGCCGGCCCTTACGTGCGACGGACCGTCAGCCGGGCGCCCACTGCACTGCCGGCCGAGATCGACCGGGCCGTGGCCGACGCCCGCCGCTACGCGCCCCAGGTCGCCTCGCTCGCTCCGGCGGCTCGGGCCGCGATCCTGCAGCGTGCCTCAGCCGCCGCACTGGCCCACCGCGATCAGCTGGCCACCCTGCTCGCCCTGGAGCTGGGCAAGCCCCTCAAAGACAGCCGCATCGAGATCGAGCGGGTCGCGTCCACCTTCGAGGTCTGTGCGGCCGAGGCTCGCCGCATCGACGGGGAGACCCTGCCGGTCGCGGGCTGGGACACCGGAATCGGCAACAGCGCCTTCACCTACCGCGCTCCCGCCGGTGTCGCCCTTGCCATCACCCCCTTCAACGCCCCGGCCAATCTCCTGGCGCACAAGCTCGGCGCCTCCTTCGCCGCGGGCAACACCACGCTGGTGAAGGCGCCCCCACAGGCCCCGGCCATTTCGGCGGCCGTGGTGGCCCTGCTGCTGGACAGCGGAATGCCTTATCAGGCGGTCCAGTTGCTGCACGGAGGGGGTGAAGTGGGTGCCGCACTGTGCGCGGCCACCGAGGTCGACGTCATCAGCTTCACCGGCAGCGCCGCCACCGGAGCGGCCGTAGCCCGCGCCGCCGGCGCCAAGCGGCTCGCCCTCGAACTCGGCGGCAACGCGGCCACCATCGTCTGCGAGGACGCCGACATCGAGGCCGCGGCCAAGGCGGCGGCCCGCACCGGATACAGCAACTCCGGGCAGAGCTGCATCTCCGTCCAGCGGGTCTACGTCCACCGCAGTCTGTACGCGGACTTCCTGGAGTCCTTCGCCGCGGCGGTCGACAAGCTGGTCATCGGTGACCCCATGGACCCGGCCACCGACATCGGCTCCATGGTCGATGACGACGCGGCGGAGCGGGTGGTCCGCTGGTCGGCCGAAGCCGCCGGGCTGGGAGCCACGGTCCTGCGGGGCGGAACCCGCAACGGGGCCACGGCGGCCCCGACCATCATCGCCGGCCCACCCGCCGACGCCTCGGTCGTCGCGCATGAAGTCTTCGGCGCACTCGTCGCTGTGATGCCCTACGACGACTTCGGCACGGTCCTCGATGAGTGCAACACCAGCCGCTACGGGCTGCAGGCCGGTCTGTTCACCCACGACATCAAGCGCATCTTCACCGCCTGGCGACGCCTGGAGGTAGGCGGGCTCATCGTCAACGGAACGTCGAACTTCCGCCTCGACCACATCCCGTTCGGCGGCGTGAAGGACTCCGGATTCGGACGCGAGTCGCCGCGCTGGCTCATCGACGACTACACGGTCGTCAAGACCCTCATGCTCCGCGGCCTGTCCATCTGGGGCGAACGCCATGACCTCACGAAAGAGAACCAGTGACCACCGTTACCGCCGCTGAAGCCCTCGTCACACAGCTCGAGTCGTACGGCGTCGAGTACGTATTCGGCACCTGCGGGCACACGAACATCGCGCTCCTCGATGCCCTGGGGCCCAGCTCCATCCACTTCGTCATCGCCCGGCACGAGCAGGCCGCGGCCCACGCCGCGGACGGCTACGCCCGCGCCTCGGGCAAGCCCGGCGTCCTGCTCACCCACGTCGGCCCCGGCATGATGAACGCGGTCACCGGTGTCGCCACGGCCGCCATGGACTCCGTTCCGCTCGTCGTCATCTCCGGCGACATCCCCTCCTATTACTACGGCCGCCACCCGCACCAGGAGGTCAACCTCCACGCGGACGCCGACCAGACCGCGATCTACCGGCCGTTCTGCAAGCGCGCCTGGCCCGTCCAGCGCACCTTCGACCTCCATCGCACCGTGGAACGCGCATTCTGGACCGCGACCTCCGGCCGGCCCGGCGCCGTACTCGTCAACGTACCCATGGACCTCTTCTCGCGGCAGGTCGAGCCGTACACCCCCGGATCCCATGCGATACCCGACAGCGCCCTGCCCGGCCTTGCCGAGGAAACCGCCCAGCGCATCGCCCAGGCGCTGGTGGACGCCGAGCGCCCCCTCATCTACTTCGGCGGCGGTCTGCGCGCCCCCGAGGCCAAGCAGGCGTTGCTCGCCCTCGCCGAGCACCTCGACATCCCGCTCGCCCACTCCCTGATGGGCAAGGGTGCCGTTTCCGACCGGCACCCGCTGCTGCTCGGCATGCCCGGCTTCTGGGGCCTGGACTCGACCCACGCCCACACCAAGGACGCCGACCTGGTGCTGGCCCTGGCCACGCGCTTCGCGGAGACCGACGCCAGCTCCTGGGACCCCGCCTACACCTGGAACTTCCCGCCGAGCAAGCTCATCCAGATCGACATCGACCCGGCCGAGATCGGCCGCAACTATCCGGTCGAGATCGGGGCCGTCGCCGACGTCGGCCACTCCGTGCGCGCCATCGATGCAGCCGTCCGGGCGCTGCGACCTGAGCCCCTGACCCGTCCGGGGCTCCGCGAGACCATCGCCGTCAGCAGGGCCGAACTCTTCGACCTGGCAACGGAGAACGGAGCGAGCGACAACTTTCCGCTGCGCCCCCAGCGCATCCTCGCCGATCTCCGAGCCTGCCTCCCCGCCGACGCGATCCTGGTCACCGACGTCGGCTGGAACAAGAACGGCGTCGCCCAGTCCTACGACCTGCCGCCCGAGGGCAGGTTCATCACCCCCGGCGGCGCATCGACCATGGGCTTCGGCCCCGCCGCAGCGGTCGGTGTCCAGATGGCGCAGCCGCAGCGCACCGTGGTCGCCCTCATAGGCGACGGCGGGATGAGCGCACAGCTCCCGGCCGTGCCGATGGCGGTGGAACAGGGCCTGCCCGTCATCTTCGCCGTCATGAACAACCGCGCCCACGGCACCATCTCCGACCTCCAGCGTTCGAACTACGGCCGGGGATACGGGTGCGACTTCACCGGCCCGGACGGCCAGCCCTACAGCCCCGACTTCGCCGCCTACGGAAGGTCCTGCGGCGCCGACGGCTACGAGGTGACCTCTGCCGAGGAACTGGCGAAGGTACTCGCCACCGCGGTGGAGCGACGCCGGCCCGCCGTCATCGACATCCCCATGGTCAACGAGCCGGTTCCCACGCCCGGCCACTGGAACATCAACGACATCTACCACGGCAACTTCCCCGACGAAGGATGACTCCCATGCGCGCAAGAACTCGCAGCTACATCACCGTTCCGGCCGCCGCCCTCGGTGTCCTCCTTGCCGCCGCCGCGTGCAGCGCCCCCGGCGACTCATCCTCGGACGACGCCGACAGCAGCGGACCCATCAAGATCGCCGTGGTGGACGCCCAGAGCGGTCAGCTCGCCTCGCTGGGCGACTGGGAGGCCAAGGGCGCCAAGCTCGCGGTCAAGGAGTGGAACAAGAAGGGCGGCATCGACGGCCGCAAGATCGAGCTGACGGTCTTCGACGACCAGGGCGACCCCACCACCGGCACCAACATCGCGCGCAAACTGGACAGCGGGAACTACACGGCGATGATCGGCACCGCGGAGAGCGCGGTCACCGTGGCCATGGCCCCCATCCTCAAGCAAGCGGAGATCCCCAACATCACCTCGGGCCAGGCCACCGCCCTCGTCGACGTCAAGAGCCCCTTCCTCTTCCTCAACGGGCCCACCAGCACCACCTACGACTCCACGCTGGCCGACTACCTGGTCACCACCAAGAAGTTCAAGAAGATCGCGATGATCTCCAACAACGGCTCCTACGGCAAGGGCGAGCACGACGCCTTCACGGCCGCACTCAAGGAGGCGGGCATCACCCCCGTCACCGACCAGGTCGTCACCACCGACCAGAAGGACTTCAGCGCCTCCCTCTCGCGCATACGGCAGTCCAAGCCCGACGCCATCTTCATCGGATCCGAGGAGGTCGAAGCGGGCCTCATCGTGAAGCAGGCACGCGACCTCGGCATCACCGCCCCGTTCGCCGGAGCCGCACCGCAGGGCACACCGGTCTTCATCGAGACGGCGGGCGCCAAGAACGCCGAGAACACCATTGTCAGTTCGCCCTACCTCAGCAACGAGATCAGCGACGCCAGCCGCGCCTTCGCCACCGCTTACAAGGCCGAGTACGGCAAGGACGCCGAACTGCACGGAGCCAAGGCGTACGACGGCACCAACATCGTGCTCACCGCGCTGAAGAACAGCGGCGTCGCCACCGGCAGGAAGCTCGCCGACGAGATCCGGGCCACCAAGTACCAGGGTCTGCTCGGCGACTTCGCGTACGACGGGACAGGCGTCGGCATCTTCAAGACGACTATCGGCATCATCAAGGACGGAAAGCTCTCCGCCGCTCAGTAAGGGCCGTCCCGCTCAGTCAGCCCGTCGAGCCGAAAGCCGGGCGCCGCACCGGCTTCAGGGAGCCACCATGCAAGTCACTCTGCAGACCCTCGTCGGAGGTCTCAGCCTGGGCGCCATCTACGCCCTGATCGCTGTCGGCTTCTCCGTCGTCTACCGCACCATGGGCCTCGTCAACTTCGCCCACGCCGACGTCGCGATGATCGGCGCCTACGCCTGCTCCACGTTCTACCTCACCTCGCACGTGCCTTTCGCCGCAGCCATCGTCATCTCGATCGTCGTCACGGGCATCATCGGTCTGGTCATCGAGCGGGTCCTGCGCCCGCTGGAGAACAAGGACTTCGACCTGATGCTGATCGGCACCATCGGTTTCGGCACCGTCCTCCAGGCTGCCGCCACGCTCATCTGGGGGACCACCGGACGGGCCATGCCCTCGCCTATCACCTCCGGCCCCCTGGAACTCATGGGGATCCGCATCCGCACGTACGACCTGATGGTCATCGCCATCACCGCCGTATCCGTGGTCCTGCTCACGCTGTTCCTCCAGCGCACCAAGCCGGGGGCCGCCATGCAGGCGGTGGCCATGGACCACGAGGCAGCGACCGCCGTCGGGATCCACGTGGGCCGCAGCAACGCCCTCGCCTTCGCGATCGGCGCCGGAATCGCGGCCCTCGCGGGCAGCCTCGCCGGACCCATGCTCTACGTCGACGCCACCCTCGGCGGCGCCCTGGGAGTCAAGGGCTTCGCCGCGGCCATGCTCGGCGGATTCGGGAGCATACCCGGGGCGGTGGTGGGCGGCCTGGCCATCGGCGTCCTGGACTCCTATGCGGGCGACCACTTCCAGGGTTACAGCGTCCTGGTCACCTTCCTGGTCTTCACCGCGGCCATCATGATCCGCCCGACCGGCATCTTCGGCGAGAGGACGGTGAGCCGGGCATGAGCATCCTCAAATCGAAGCCGGCGCTCATCCTGCTGGCGTGCGTAGTGGCGTATGCGCTGCCCTACGGCCTGAACGGCTATTCCATGCACGTGGTGGACATCGCCATCATCTTCGCGCTCCTCGCCATCGGCATGGGTCTCGTCATGGGCGTCGCAGGGCAGATCAACCTTGCCCAAGTAGCCTTCTTCGGCGTCGGGGCCTACACCACCGCCATCCTCACCACCCACTCCGGATACGGTTTCTGGACCGCCGCGATCCTCGGCATCGTCACCACGATGCTGGTGGGTCTCCTGGTGGGCCTGCCGGCCCTGCGCATGCAGTCCCACTACCTCGGCATCGTCACGCTCGGCCTCGCTCTGGGATTCGTGAACTGGATCACCAACGCGAAGATCACCGGAGGAGCGGACGGTATCTCGGGCATCCCCGTCCCGCCGCTCTTCGGGATCGATCTCGCCGACGAGTACATGTACTACTACCTGGAGATCGTGGTCTTCGGGCTTGCGCTCGCCTTCGGTACCTTCGTGGTGCGGACCCGGCTCGGACGCAGGCTGCGCGCGATGCGCGACGACGCACTCGCCGCCGGTGCCATGGGCGCGGAGATCCCCCTGCTGCGGATGACCGCGTTCCTCCTCGCCAGCACCTACGGCGGAGTGGCCGGCATCCTGTACGCCGGACTCATCCGGTACGTGGCCCCCGAGACCTTCAGTCTCAGCAACATGTTCCTGCTGCTGGCCATGGTCATCATCGGCGGCCGGCGCAGCCTCGTCGGATGCGTGGTCGGCGCGGTCGGCCTCGTGCTCATCCGTGAAGCCCTCGTCGACTTCGCCGTCTACGCCCAGCTCGGATACGGCATCGTCGTCGTCCTCATGGTGGTATTCGCGCCCACCGGCATCGCCGGGATCCCCGAACGAATCCGGGTAGCGATCAGCCGCCGCAGGAAGAGTGAAGACGTGCACGCCGCAGAGCTGGGTCCCTACCTGCCCGACGTCGCCCCCGCGGACCAGGATGCCCCCAAGGACACCGACAGCGGGCCGGCCCTGGAGATCAGCCACGTCACCAAGCGGTTCGGCGCGCTGACCGCGCTCAACGACGTCACCCTCACGGTGGAACAGGGAGAGATCCGCGGCATCGTCGGCCCCAACGGCTCGGGCAAGACCACCCTGTTCAACGTGATCAGCGGGCTGTACCGCCCCTCCGAAGGCCAAGTCGCGGGCGTGGGCCGTGACATCGGCCGGGCCCGCCCGTACCAGCTGTCCCTGGCCGGAATGGCACGCACCTTCCAGAACCTGCGCCTCTTCGCGCAGATGACGGTCCGCGAGAACATCCTCGTCGTCCTGGACCGGTCACGCACCAGGGCGGTCTGGCAGTACGCCGTGTGGCCCGTCGGCGTCCTGGCCGACGAACGCCGTTTGCAGGCCGAGGCGGACCACATTCTGGAGGAGTACGGACTGACCGCTTTCGCGGACGCACAACCGCAGTCGCTCCCGTACGGCATTCAACGCCGCATCGAGATCGCGCGGGCCATGGCGGGACGGCCCCGTCTGCTTCTCCTGGACGAGCCGGCAGCGGGTCTGAACGGTGAGGAGGTCGGTCAGCTCTCGGCCATCGTCCGCTCCATCCGCGACCAGGGCGTCACCGTTGTCCTCATCGAGCACAACATGGGACTGGTCATGTCCCTGTGCGAACGGATCACCGTCCTTGCGACCGGCACCGTCATCGCCGAGGGCACCCCCGCCGAAGTGGCGGCCACACCCGAAGTCATAGAGGCATACCTCGGTGACTCGGCACCGGCCGAGATACCCGTTCACGTTGCACCGGAGGTTTCGCGATGACCACCACCGCCACCGGGCCCTCCGCGGTCGGCACCGACAGCCTCGCCGTCACCGACCTGACCGTCCACTACGGGGGAGTCTGCGCGGTCCGGTCGGTGGCGCTGAGCGTCGCCCCCGGTGAGTCCATGGGAATCATCGGCTCGAACGGTGCCGGCAAAACATCCACGCTCAAGGCACTCATGGGGCTCATCCCGCGCAGCAGCGGCCGGATCACCCTCGGCGACACCGATCTCAGCAAGGTCCGAGCCAGGGACATGGTCCGCCACGGAGTGGGCTACGTCCCGGAGGGGCGCCACGTCTTCCCCGGCCTCTCCGTCGAGAAGAACCTGATGCTCGGCGCTTACCACCGGTCATGGAAAGGAGAGACGCGCGACACCCTGGCGCATGTATACGGCCTGTTCCCCATCCTGCGGGACTTCCGCAGCCGGGCGGCGGGTGACCTGTCGGGCGGGCAGCAACAGATGCTGGCCATCGGCCGGGCGCTCATGTCCAGGCCGAGGCTGCTGCTGCTGGACGAACCTTCTATGGGACTTTCACCGAAGCTCATCGAAGACGTCCTGGACATCCTCGTCCGTCTGCGTGGCGAAGGGCTGGGTCTCCTGCTGGTCGAACAGAACGCCAAGCTGACCTTCGGCGTCACGAGCCACTGCCTCGTGATGGAGAACGGCTCGGTGGCGATGTCCGGCACCTCCGAAGACCTCGCACACGACGAGCGAGTCCGCCAGATCTACCTCGGGCTATGAGCGGGCCCGAACCCGATCGGCCGTCGCGAGGGGACATGCCTCCGGACTGAACATCGACCAGCCGTCGGGTCGAGAACCTCAGGGCGCAAGCTCACGGCGACGTGGACGGCTTCGTCCGCCAACCGGCTCGCCCACCTCCTGAGGGCTGTCCCGTTGCCCGGCGCCCTCGACAGGGAGCACACCATGACCGGCCACTGGGACCATCAGGTCGACCTCCTCGTCGTCGGCTCCGGGGCGGGCGGCCTCGGTCCCGCTGTTGTCGGCGCCCGGGAGGGCCTCGACGTCCTCGTGCTGGAGAGGACCGAACGGCTCGGCGGCACGACCGCCTACTCTGCCGGCACAGCCTGGGTCCCCCGCCACCACCAGCAAGAGGATCCCGCAGTGAACAGCACCGAAGCCAGGAGACGGTCGCACGACACGGCCCGGAGGCGGACCGCCGGCAGAGCGACCACGAGGGCGCGCTCATCGATCCACCGGCCCGCCCGCGCGCTCACCCACATCGCCCACCTCCCGGAGAAGAGCGCCCCATGACCTCTTCCACGTCCTCGTACCTCGTCGGACTCATCGGGTCCGGCATCGGCCCCTCCCTCAGCCCCGCACTCCACGAACGGGAGGCCGACCACCACGGTCTGCGCCTCGTCTATCGCACCATCGACCTCGACCGGCTCGGTCTCGGTGCCGCCGACGTGGGCGAACTCGTCCGCACCGCAGGCAGGCTCGGCTACGACGGCCTCAACATCACGTATCCCGGGAAGCAGACGGTCATCCCGCACCTGGACGGGCTGTCCGAGGACGCCGGGGCGCTGGGCGCGGTGAACACCGTGGTGTTCGGCCCCGACGGCAGCTCCCGCGGACACAACACCGACGGGAGCGGCTTCGCCGAGTCGTTCGCCCGGGGTATGGAGGGCGCTCCCACCGGACGCGTTGTGCAACTCGGAGCGGGTGGTGCGGGAGCCGCGGTGGCCCACGCCATGCTCACCCTCGGCGCAGGCCGGCTGACCCTGATCGATTCGGACCCCGGCCGGGCGTCAGCGCTGGCCGCCGACCTTGCCGTCCGCTTCGGCGCCGACCGGGCGTGTGCCGCACCCCGCGAGCACCTCGCCCCCCTCCTCGCGAAGGCAGACGGGCTCGTGCACGCCACCCCCACGGGCATGGCCCATCACCCGGGGCTTCCGTTCCCCGCCGAGCTGCTGCACCCCGGGCTCTGGATCGCCGACGTCGTGTACCGACCGATCGACACGGAACTGCTGCGCCGGGCGCGGGCAGTCGGCTGCCGCACGCTGGACGGCGGCGGCATGGCCGTCCACCAAGCCGCGCACGCGTTCGAACTGTTCACGGGACGTCAACCCGATTCCGACCGGATGCTCGCTCACATGGCCACCCTCGTCGCCGCCCAGTCAGGAGTCCCCTCATGCGCACCTCCATCGCCACCGTCTCCCTCAGCGGAACTCTGACCGAGAAGCTGGAAGCCGTCGCCCGCGCCGGGTTCGACGGTGTGGAGATCTTCGAGAACGATCTGCTGGGCTGCCCGCTTTCCCCCGAGCAGGTCCGCGTGCGGGCGGAACAGCTCGGGCTGTCCATCGACCTCTACCAGCCGTTCCGGGACTTCGACTCGACCTCGTCCGAGCAACTGCGGGCCAACCTGGACCGCGCCGAGAACAAGTTCCGGCTGATGGAACGTCTCGGCGCCGACACCCTGCTGGTCTGCTCGAACGTGTCCGCCGATGCGGTCACCGACAACGACCTTGCCGCGGAGCAACTGCGGCTGCTCGCCGAACGGGCGGCGGACCACGGCGTCAGGATCGCGTACGAGGCACTGGCCTGGGGGCGGCACGTGAACACGTATCTGCACGCCTGGCGGATCGTCCGTGCGGCCGACCACCCGAACCTCGGAGTCTGCCTGGACAGTTTCCACATCCTGTCGCGCGGCTCCGACCCGGGCGGCATCGAGGCGATTCCGGGCGAGAAGATCTTCTTCCTCCAGCTCGCCGACGCGCCGCTCCTCGCCATGGACGTGCTTCAGTGGAGCCGCCACTACCGTTGCTTTCCCGGTCAGGGCGGCTTCGACCTGACGCAACTCCTCGCGCACGTCCTGCGCACCGGCTACGCGGGGCCGCTCTCACTGGAGATCTTCAACGACAACTTCCGTCAAGCAGACACCGGGCGCACCGCCATTGACGCGATGCGGTCGCTGATCGCGCTGGAGGAGTCCGTCGCTGATGTCCTCTCCACCGGCTCCTCCCTTCCCCGGCCCGGCCAGCCCGGCGCGTTCGCCTTCGCCGAGATCGCCACCCCGGTCCCCGAGCGTCTCAGCAGGCTGCTCGGCGCGCTCGGCTTCGCCCGCACGGGGGAGCACGCCACCAAGCCGGTGGAGCTGTGGGAACAGTCCGGTGCCAGGATCCTTCTCAACCGGGCGGTTCCACAGTCCGCCGGCGATGGCGCCACCTCCCTGGTGGCGCTCGGGCTGGACTCGCCGGATCCTGCCCTCTCCGCCGCGCGAGCCAAGGCGCTGCTTTCGCCGGTGCTCCCTCGGCACCGCGCACCGGACGAGGCGTTGCTCGACGCCGTGGCGGCGCCGGACGGCACCGAACTGTTCTTCTGCGATTCGGTGAAGCCGCTGTGGCGTGAGGACTTCTCGCCGGCCTCCCCGCCCGAGCACGGGCCCGGCTCCGTACGCTCCATCGACCATGTGGTGCTCGCGCATCCGTGGGACCAGTTCGACGAGGCCGCTCTGTTCTACCGCGCGGTGCTGGGCCTGCGGCCGCACGAGAGCGTCGAGGTGGCCGACCCGTACGGACTGCTGCGCAGCCGCGCCATGACCAACACGGCCGGCACGCTCCGGTTGGTGCTCAACATGGCGAAGATGGGCCCACGCGGCCTGCCGGGCCAGCACATCGCCCTCGCGGACGACGACATCCGCGCGACCGCCCGCCGGCTCCGCACCCTGACGGACTACGTGACGTTGCCGATCCCCGACAACTACTACGACGACCTGCGGGCGCGCTTCGACCTCGGTGAGGAACGCCACCGGGAACTGCGCGAGCTCGGCCTGCTGTACGACCGGGACGAGAAGGGAGAGCTCCTGCACCTGTACACCGTCACGGTCGGCAGGGTCTTCTTCGAACTCGTGCAACGCGTCGACGGCTACCAGGGCTTCGGCATGGCCAACGCCCCGGCCCGGTTGGCCGCCCAGCATGCGCTCGCCCCTGCCCAGGTGGACGAACGGAACCCGTGAGGGGCCCGATCCCGGTCAACGTGCGCCGCGCACCGAGGAGCAACGCCGGTGCCCAGCCCCCGGCGCCTCGGGGACCTGATCCGGCCCAGCCGCCGACCCCGTCCGCGGCCGCCCGGGGGCCGCGCCGGTCATTGCGGGGTCAGACGGTGATGGTCTTGTACTCGGTGTACGTAGCGAGGCCGACCGCCCCGTACTCGCGGCCGATGCCGCTGGCCTTGAAGCCCCCGAAGGGGCCGTCGAAAGCGAGGGAGGCGCCGTTGACGGTGACCGTGCCGGTGCGGATCCGGCGGGCAACGGCCAGGGCGTGGTTCTCGTCGGAGGACCAGACGCCGCCGGACAGCCCGTACTCGGAGTCATTGGCGATGCGTACGGCGTCGTCCTCGTCGTCGTACGCGATGACGACCAGCACCGGGCCGAAGATCTCCTCCTGGGCGATGCGCATCGAGTTCTCGACGTCGGCGAACACCGTCGGGGTGACGTAGTTGCCCTTCTCCAGGCCCTCGGGGACCTGCGGGCCGCCGGTCACCAGCCGGGCGCCTTCCTCGATGCCCAGCTCGATGTAGTCGCGCACGCGCTGCTGCTGGTCCGGACGGATCATCGGGCCGATGAAGGTGTCCGGGTCGCTCGGGTCGCCGACCTTCAGCGACTCCACCAGCTCCTTGAGCGCTCCCACCACCTCCTCGTACCGGGAGCGCGGCGTCAGGATCCGGGTCTGTGCGATGCATGACTCGCCGTTGTTGAGCAGCGATGCGAACTTCAGCCCCTGTACCGCCTTGGCGACGTCGGCGTCCGGGAGGATCACCGCGGCGGACTTTCCGCCCAGCTCCAGACTGACCCGCTTCAGCTGCTCGCCGGCGATCGAGGCGATCCGGCGCCCGGCCCGCGTCGAACCGGTGAAAGCGATCTTGTCCACGTCCGGATGCGATACCAGGTACTCGCTGGTCTCACGATCCGCGGGCAGGACACTGACCACGCCCTCCGGCAGACCGGTCCGCACCAGCAGCTCGGCCAGGAACCCCATGCTCAACGAGTTCTCGGGTGACACCTTCAGGATGACCGAGTTTCCGGCGAGCAGTGCCGGGATGATCTTCGAGGTGGCCGAGGAGAACGGGGAGTTCCACGGAATCACCGCGGCCACCACGCCTACCGCCTCGCGACGCACCACGCTGCGTACCGGCGCATGCGGATCGCTCGGCGCCAGCGTCTCCTCCCAGGCGAACTCCTGTGCCGCCTTCAGGTAGGCGTTCGCCTGTCGCGTCAGACCTGGCTGACCCGCCAGGGTGAACCATCCGGCGGAGCCGTTCTCCGCCGAGGTCAGCGCCGCGATCTTCTCCGCGTTCGCCTCCCGCAGCTCGTTGAACCGGCGCAGGAGGGCGATGCGCTCCGCCGGAGCCGTTCCACGCCACACGCCCGTGTCGAAGGCGGCACGCGCGGCCGCCACGGCACGGTCCACGTCGGCCGGCTGGGCCTGTGCCGCCCGGCCGATCACGGACCGGTCGTGCGGGGAGCGGATCTCCAGCAGTTCCGCGTCGGCCGGTGTCGCCCAGGAACCCGCGACGAAGAGCTTGTCGTAAGTGATCATTTCTTCTCTCCTTCAAGAAGCGTCTCTATCTGTCACATCACTGTAGCGGTTCATTGCATTAAGTTCACATGGTCGCGGCTGTACGTCGCCTATCCTTCTCAGGGGAGATACGGTGACGTCGTGAGAGCCGATGCAGCACGCAACCTGGAAGCCGTCCTGACCACCGCAGCCCGCATGCTCGCCGCCGATCCGGGTGTGAGCATCGCGAGCATCGCCGGTGAGGCCGGGGTGGACCGGCGTACGGTCTACCGGCGGTTCGCCTCCCGCGAGGAACTGCTCGCAGCCATCTACGAGTGCCGGCTCCAGGCCATCGAACGGGCCATTGCGGACGCGAGGTTGCGCGAGGCCCCGGTCGCCGTGGCGCTGCACCGCTACGTGGAGAACATCATCGGGGTCAATCGCACCTGGCCCGTGGAACTGACCCGCATGCTCGCCGACGACGAGGTTCGCGCACGGCGGGATGTGCTGAGCCGGAACGTCGAGACCTTTCTCCGGCGCGCCGTCGACGAGGGCCTGCTCCGCGCCGGCGCCCCCGAGGGGTGGGCAGCCGCGCTGCTGCCCCAGCTCATGCACCTCGTGGCCCGGCAGATGCCCGACCTGGGCGCCGCGCAGGCGGCCGACGTCGTCGTCGACACCTTCCTGCACGGGCTGGGAGCGGCGACCTGACCCGAACTGCACAGGGGCGTGCGCCCACGGGGGCCCGCGTCGCGCGAGCAGTCCCCCCACTACGGCGGGCCCAGTGGTCACCGGCCGCGCGCCGGTAGCCTTCTGTCACTGATCATTGCGGACTTGGGGGGCACATGGGGTTCAAGAAGCTGTTCGGGATCGGGAATCCGGGCGAGGCGATCGAGGTGGACACACAGATCCTGGGGCCTGTGTATCCGGGCGGGGACGTGAAGGGGGAGGTGCTGCTCCGAGGCGGAGCGCGCGACCTGCCTGTCGAGGGGATCTACCTCCGTATCGCCGCCCGGTGCAAGGGGTACGACGGTGAGGAGCGCGACTACGAGTTCGACAGCTGCGTTGCCAGGCCCTCCAGCTTCACTCTGCGCCGAGGTGAGGAACAGCGGCTTACCTTCTCGGAACGGCTGTCCTGGGAGACGCCGGTGAGCGAACTGAACGGTCGTGCCCTGGGAGTTGTGCTCTCGGTCAGGAGCACCTTCCGCCGCGACTGGGACGACGACGGGACCGAGGTGGACAACGACCTGTTGCACATCTCGGCCCTGCCGTTGCACGAGGCCGTCCTCGACGCGTTCGCGGAGGAGGGGTACTACTGCGACTTCGCGCATGTCGTCGACTCCTACCTGCCGAATGTGGAGCAGCATCGGGGCTTCCACCAGTCCTTCGTGCTCACCGACCGCTCACCCGGTGGCAGGCGGCTCGAGCAACTGGAAGTGGCCTTCCACATGAACGTCGTCGGGGCCCTGGTCCATGTGCGGCGCGCCGCCCCGGACGAGCGCGACTGGGAGGGGAGTCCCCCCGTACGTCGCTTTGCCGCGGCCCATCACGAAGTCGGCGACGTCGACTGGCGCCCTCGGGTACGCAAGGTCCTGGACGAGCTCGCACTGCTCGACGACCGCTGACGGACCTTTCGCCGTAGCCTCGGCTCCCACGTGCGGGACAGGGGAGGTACCCGCGTCCTGAGGTGGTGGCCCCACGGTCGGCGAACCGCGTGAGCCGCTCGCACGCCGCTCCGGTTGAGCCGACCGGGGGAGGCCGCTCCGCCCAACGGCCCAACCGCGGCCCGCCGGAGCTGCCGCCGCCGGCCGGCCGGTGGTTCCCTGGTCCCCGCCTGCCGGCCGGTGGCCGGCTGTACCGGAGCGGGTCAGCGAGGAGACGGAGACGTCATGGATTCCCACGTCGAGGCAGCGCGGGCGCATGCTCTGCCGGGCGGCCTGCTGAGGGGCCAGACAGCACTGGTGACGGGTGCCAATTCGGGCATCGGCAAGGCCACCGCCATCGGACTCGGCCGGGCCGGCGCCGACGTGGTGGTCAATTACGTGAGCGACCGTGAGGCCGCCGAGGACGTGGTCCGGGAAATCTCCTCGTTCGGAGTGCGCGCGGTGGCCCACGAGGCCGATGTGTCTCAGGAGACCCAGGTGACCGCGATGGTGGATCGCACGGTCCAGGATTTCGGGACCCTCGACATCCTCGTCGCCAATGCCGGTTTGCAGCGCGATGCCAAGGTCACCGAGATGACTCTCGCCGAGTGGCAGAAGGTGCTCGACGTCAACCTCACGGGCCAGTTCCTGTGCGCGCGCGAGGCCACGAAGGAGTTCCGCCGGCGCGGAGTGGTGCCGGAGGTGTCCCGGGCGGCCGGGAAGATCATCTGCATGAGCTCGGTGCACCAGGTCATCCCCTGGGCGGGGCACGTGAACTACGCCTCCTCCAAGGGAGGCGTGCAGATGATGATGCAGACCCTGGCCCAGGAGCTCGCACCGGAGAAGATCCGGGTGAACGCGGTCGCCCCGGGGGCGATCAAAACCCCCATCAACCGCAGTGCATGGGAGACGCCGCAAGCCCGGGAGGATCTCCTGCGGCTGATCCCCTACGACCGGATCGGGGACCCCGAGGACATCGCCGACGCCGTGGTCCTGCTCGCGTCCGACCTCATGGACTACGTCGTGGGCACGACGCTCTATGTCGACGGCGGGATGACACTCTTCCCCGGTTTCGCGACCGGCGGCTGACCTTCGCAGGTCCCGAACAGCGAAGGCGAGCATGCACCCCTCGGCCCACCTCCTGGCGAGCGCACGGGATCAACTCCTGCCGGCCCGGGAACTCATGGCGTTCACCCTGGCCTCCCACATCATCCTGGTCCCCCTGGGCGTGGCCCTGCCACTGATCACGCTGGTCATGCACTACCGCGGGCTTCGCCACAACGACGCGACCGCTCTGCTTCTGGCGCGCCGCTGGTCGGCGGTGATGGCGGTTCAGTTCGCCGTCGGCGTCGTGACCGGCACCGTGCTCTCCTTCGAATTCGGGCTGCTGTGGCCGGGAATGATGGGCAGGTGGGGCGATGTCTTCGGAATCGGGTTCGGGGTCGAGGCATGGGCGTTCTTCCTCGAAGCCGTCCTCATCGCGATCTACCTCTACGGATGGCGGCGGCTGAAGCCCCGGACGCACTTCCTGCTCGGGCTGCCGCTTCCGGCCGCGGCGCTGCTCGGGGCGTTCGGCATCCTGGCGGCCAACTCCTGGATGAACACGCCGCGGGGGTTCACCCTCGACGCCCGGGGCAACCCCGTGGACGTGAACATCTGGAAGGCGATCTTCACGCCGATGTTCGGGCCTCAGTACTGGCACTTCGTCGTGGCGATGCTGCTGACCGCGGGCTACATGGTGGCCGGCGTCTACGCGGTCGGCATGCTGAGGGGACGCCGGGACCGTTACCACCGGCTCGGCTTCACCATCCCCTTCACCATCGCCGCGGTGGCGACCCCGGTGCAGTTCTTCCTCGGCGACTCGATCGCCCGGTCGGTGTTCCACAAGCAGCCGGTCAAGTTCGCGGCCATGGAGGTCGTGTGGAAGACCGACACCCGCGTACCGGAGTACCTCTTCGGCCGTATGCGCTCCGACGGCTCCGTCTCCGGCGGCATCAGGATCCCGTTGCTCGACTCCTTCCTCGCCGGCTTCAGCCCGGACACCGAGGTCGTCGGTCTGACGTCCGTACCGGCGGACCAACGGCCGACAGCCGTTCAGGCGACGATCGCGCACTGGGCCTTCGACATCATGGTCCTCATCGGTTCCGCCCTGGTGCTGCTGGCGTTCTGGTACGGTCTGGCCCGGCTGCGGCACCGCAGGCTTCCTGCGTCCAAGTGGTTCTACCTCGGCGCGGCCTGCGCGGGACCGGCCTCGGTGGTGGCGGTCGAATGCGGCTGGATCGCGACGGAGGTGGGACGCCAGCCGTGGATCGTCTACCAGAACATGCGCGTGGCCGAGGCGGTCACCGCCACGCACTCCTCAGCCCTGTGGATCATGTTCGGCCTGGTGATCGTCGTCTACCTGTTCATCTTCGGCTCACTCCTCGCCGTCCTGCTCAAGCTGCGTACGCGATGGAGGTCGGCCGACGCCCGGTCCGGCGGGCGACCGGCGGATGAGCCGGAGAGGGACGGCCCCTACGGCCCCCGGCCGGCAGTCCCTGCGGGAGACGGCGTCGGCCCCTCCGGGGGCGACCAGCCGTGACTGCCGATCTGATCGCCGTCGTCCTGCTGCTGGCCATCGCCGCGTACACCTGCGCGGGCGGTACCGACTACGGGGCCGGATTCTGGGACCTGGCCGCGGGAGGCGCGGCACGCGGCAGGCGGCCCCGATGGCTCATCGATCACGCGATGGCACCGGTGTGGGAGGTCAACAACGTCTGGTTGATCTTCGTCTTCGTCATCATGTGGACCGGCTTCCCCACCCTCTTCCAGACCGTGTTCTCCGCGATGTGGCTGCCCCTCGCGCTGGCTGCCGTGGGCCTGGTCCTGCGCGGTGCCGGCTTCGCCTTCCGTAAGGTCGTGCACCGGCTGGCGGACCGGCGCCTTTACGGCGCGGTGTTCGCCCTGGCCTCGCTCGTGACCCCGTTCTTCCTGGGGGCCGCCGCAGGCGGTGTTGCGTCCGGCCGTGTGAAGCCGGGTACGGAGGCGTCGGCGGACGCCTGGGCCAACCCCACCTCGATCATGTTCGGCCTGCTCGCGGTCGCCGCGGCGGCCTTCCTGGGCGCCGTGTTCCTGACAGGCGATGCCCGCCGCTTCGACGCACCCGACCTGGTCGTCTACTTCCGTAGGCGGGGGCTGCTGAGCCTTGCCGTGCTCCTCGTCCTGGCGGTGGCCACGCTGTTCGTCACGAACGAGGACGCACCGTACGTACGGCACGGACTCACCCACGGGGCGGGGCTGGGCGTCGGTATCGCCGCCGGAGCGGCCCTGCTCATCACGGCGACGCTGCTCGTGCGGAATGAGGGACGCCACGCACGTGCCCCGGCCGTCGGAACCGTCGCCTGCGCGGTCATCGCCTGGGGGCTCGCGCAGCGTCCGTACCTCCTTCCGACGTCCATGACGGTCGCGGAGGGCGCCGGTGCGTCGTCCACGCTGACCTGGCTGGCGTTCGTCACCCTCGTCGCGCTCGTGATCGTGGTTCCGGCCGTCGTCCTCCTGTACTGGCTCGACAGCAGGGGCGAGCTCGAGGAACTCACCGAGGCCGACCTGCGGCAGGGCGGCGACCCTCCGGACGGCGGCTGAGCGGGAACCACCTGACGACCGGTGCACCCGGACTCCCCGTGCAGGACTCCACCGAAGGGAGCTGCTGTGACAGACGAACAGATCCTGCTGGGGATCGCGCTGACCGTCGTCCTCGCCGCCGGCTCACAGATCCTGGCGAGCAGACTGCGCGTGCCCGCTCTGATCGTTCTGCTGCCGGCGGGCTTCGCCGCAGGCGCCCTGACCGATGTCGTCCACCCCGACAGACTGATGAGCCAGAACTTCTCCGTCCTGGTGTCGATGTCCGTCGCGGTGATCCTCTACGACGCGGGACTCGGACTCAACCTGCGGAAACTCACCGGCCGGACGCGGTGGACCGTGGGCAGACTGCTCGTACTCGGCGTGTTCATCACGTTCCTGGTCACCACCGCCGTGGCACCCG
The DNA here is from genome assembly GCF_040630635.1 of Streptomyces sp. NPDC005761. Taxonomy (NCBI): domain Bacteria; kingdom Bacillati; phylum Actinomycetota; class Actinomycetes; order Kitasatosporales; family Streptomycetaceae; genus Streptomyces; species Streptomyces sp. NPDC005761. Next base: position 37,640 of record NZ_JBEXXX010000016.1, read on the forward strand.
CCATGTTCGACATGCCGCTGAGGGTGGCATCGATGCTGGGCGTGATCCTCGTCGTGTCCGGACCCACGGTCGTGGGCCCCATCCTCGATGTCGTCCGCCCCACGGACAAGGTGCGCCGCGTCCTCATCTGGGAAGGGACGCTGACCGACCCCATCGGCGCCATCCTCGGAGCTCTGGTCTTCCACGCGATCGCTGCCACGCACGGGGTCGACATCGGCCGCGGCTACCAGATCGGCCAGTTCGCCCTCAGCATCGCGGTGGGCCTGACCGGCGGCGCCGTCGGGACGGCACTGCTGTGGCTGACGCTGCGCAGGCTGCGCCTGGGCGAGACGCTCGGCACACTCGCCCAACTGGCCACCGTGATTGCCGTGTCCGCGGTCTGCGACGTCGTCCGGGACGACACAGGGCTCATCGCAGCCATCGTCACCGGGCTCGCCGTCACCAACATCAGCACCTTCGACATGCCGGCGCGACGCCCCTTCTTCGAGACCCTGGCGCAGCTGATCATCGGGTTGCTGTTCGTCTCGATCTCCGCCACGATCACGCCCGCCTCGCTCGTGCCCGTACTCCTCCCCGCCCTGGCCCTCATCGCCGTCCTCGTCCTCGTGGTCCGCCCCCTCGTCGCGTACGCGTCCACTGCCGGCGCCGGACTGACCGCGGGCGAGCGGGCCTTCGTCGGATGGATGGCACCACGCGGCATCGTCGCGGCGGCCACGGCTACCGCGTTCTCGGCGGACCTCGTCGACAGAGGAGTCGCCGGGGCCGCGAAGATCCTTCCCGTCACGTTCCTCGTGATCGTCGGCACGGTCATTCTGTACTCCCTCAGCGCGGCACCGGTCGCCAAGGTGCTGGGCATCGTCAGGCCCACCGGAACGCGGATCCTGCTGGTGGGCGGTGCGCCATGGGTGGTGGATCTGGGAACGAACCTGAGAGCGGCCGGCCTCGACCTGCTGATGTGGGCAGGCCTCGCTCAGGAACGCCGGCGGATCACGGACGCCGGTATCGGACTTGCCACCGGCGATCTGCTGGCCACGGCCACCAACCCGGGCGCCCGCCTGGAGGGGGTCACGGCGGTGTTCCTCGCCACGGACGACGACGACTTCAACGCGCTCGCCTCGATCATGATGCAGGACAGCGTCGACGGCCCCGTCCACCGGGTCGGCCCTCCCGAGGACAGCCGCGGAGTCGTGGCGCCGTACACGGGCGGGGACATCCTGTTCGGACGATCGCTCGTCCGGCAGGCGCTTGCCGAGCGGTACGAGGCGGGCGCGCGGTTCCTGGTTCAGGCAGCCTCCGATCCGCTGCCGCCGGGGAGTGAAACCCTCTTCGTCATCCGTGCGGACAAGCGGCTGGAACCCGTCACCGAAAGACGCAGGGTGGCGCCGGGGGAAGGCGACAGCGTGGTGCTGCTGACGACGTCCTGAGACCGACGCGTGCGCCGGGCCGGATCTTTCCCGGCCGCAGCGGAATGTGGAATGTCGCGCCGCCGGACGTCCGGGGTCGCGAGGGAGGATGTCCTGTGCGGATCAAGATGTCATGGGCCGCCGTATTCAGGCTGCGGCAGTACGTGAAGGCAAGCCTGTGGATCATGCCGATGGCCGGTCTCGTACTGGGATTCGTGCTGGCCCAATGGGCCGTCACCGCCCACAGTTCCGACTGGACACCGAGTGGCTGGCGCTATTCGGCCACCACGGCGAGCGGCGTCCTGAGCGCCATCGTCGGGGCGATGATCGCTCTTCTCGGATTCGTCGTGACCATCGGTGTACTGGTCATCCAGCAGGCCACAGGAACACTGTCGCCGCGCTACATGCGGCTCTGGTACCGGGACCGGCTCCAGAAGGCCGTACTGGCCACCTTCACCGGCACGTTCGCGTTCGCCTTCTCCCTGCTGCGCAGCATCGAGACCCATTCCGTCCCCGACCTCGGAGTCACCCTTGCCGGTGGCGCCGTGGCCGTCAGCCTGCTGCTGCTTCTCGTCTACCTCAACCGCTTCACGCACAACCTCAGGCCCGTCGCCATCGCCGATCTCGTCGGCCGCATGGGGGAGGAGGTGTTCGAGCACATGGCCGGGAGCGTCAGGTCCTCGGCGCCGCACCCCGGCGAGCCTGCCGAGGCGCTCGGTGGGAAGACGGTCGTCCGGGCGACGAGGGGCGGCGCCGTGCAGGCCCTTCACACCGCCGGCCTCTCGGCCGTCGCCGCGCGCCACGACTGCGTGTTCACCGTGCCCCACGTGATCGGTGACTACGTCCCCCGAGGCGCCGTACTCGTCGAGATCCGGGGCGGCACCTCCGTCCCCGACCACCGGCAGCTGACCGGTCTGATCGCGCTCGGTCCCGAGCGGACGATCGAACAGGACCCGGCGTTCGCCCTCCGGGTGCTCGTCGACATCGCCATCCGCGCCCTCTCGCCCGCAGTCAACGACCCCACCACCGGCGTACAGGTCCTCAACCACATCGACTCTTTCCTCACCGCGGTCGGCCGGTCGCCGCTGCCCGGCCGGTATGTCCTGGCGGACGCGGACGGCAGGCCGCGGCTCGTCCTGCGGGGGAGGGAATGGGAGGACTACCTCCAGCTCGCCGTCTCGGAGATCCGTGACTACGGGGCGACCTCCCTGCAGATCTGCCGGCGGCTGCGTGCCCTGCTCGACGGCCTGCTCGACAGCCTTCCGCCCGTCCACCATCCGGCGGTACGGGCGGAGATCGGCCTCCTGGACGCCGCGGTGGAACGCGCCTTCCCCGATCCGGCTCGGCGTTCCCTCGCACGGACTGCCGACAGCCAGGGGGTGGGCGGCCGTTCCCGGACCGGCCCATAGCGGGCGGGGCTCCGGATCCCGTCACTGCGGCTACGGCCTCACGCCGGGCCGGGGCGGGCCGAGTGCGGCTCCACCCACCCGTGCCGGACGGCATGACCGCCGAGCTGCATCCGGGTCCGGACCCCGGCCAGGTCCATGAGGCGGCGCAGGCGCCGGTGCAGCGTACGCGGCGACAGACCGAGCTGGGCCGCGGCCGTCGGGTCGGTCAGGCCGGCCAGCAGCAGGGCGAGGATCTTCCGGTCCAGGTCGGTCGGTCCCTCCGCGCCGACCGCGACCGTGGGCCCGGTGTCCTCGCCGATGCCCGCCAGTTCGAGCGGGCGGGCTGCGCGCCACACCGTCTCGAACAGCGCGTCCAGAGCATCCAGCAGGCCGCTGCGGTGCAGCAGCACGGCGCCGGGATCCCCCGCCGGTGTGACCGCGAGCGGGACCAGGCCGAGGTCGGCGTCGGCCAGCACGAGCTTCATCGGCAACTCGTCGGCGACCCTCAGCTGCACGCCGTTGCGCATCGAATCGACCGCATCGGTGATGATGCCCGGCTCGGCCAGCACGGCCCGGTCCAGTACCGCCCGGAAGTGCACGCCGCGGGTGAGGGCCATCGGCTCCGCGGAGTTCTCGCCGGGCGGCACGGCGACGAAGGGCGCCGTGATGAAGGACCGGACCTGCGTCCGGGCGGCCTGCTGCACCTGAAGGAAACGATGGCGGATCGCATCGACGCCCGTGACGACCTCGATCAGATCGCTGATGCTGCTCCCGGTCATCGCCGCCCGGTGCTCCTCGGCGAACGTGACCAACGCCTGTTCGGCCATGCGCAGCCCGTCCCGGCGCTGGCTGATGAGAGCCCCGAGCGCCATGGCGGGCGGCGCGGCGGTGAACCGCCCGTCCACCGACCTGATCACCAGCCCCCAGTCGACGAGTCGGCACAAGGCCGACTCGACGTGGCCCCGCGGAACGCCGAGCAGATCCGACAGCGGTGCCGCGGTACAGTCCGGCCGTCCGAGCAGCATCCGGTAGACGCGCTCGTCGTCGGGCCCCAGCCCCAGGACATCCAGCATCGGCGACCGACTCTCTTCCGCTTGTCGCAGCGGTGTGAGTATGCGCCACGGCGGCAGACCCTGAATAGCCGCTGGTGGGAGCGGGTTCGACGGGAGGGGCCCCGGGGAGTCGCCTCCCCGGGGCCCGACGCTGTGGCTCATCGCAGACCGTACGCCCGGATGATCTCGTTCCGGACGCTGTAGCCGCTGTCCGTCGCGGCGCTCGCGCGGACCGACACGAAGCCGCCGGGCTTCTTCGCCGTCCGGAACGACCCGGTCCAGGAATCGCCGGCACGCTTGGCCAGGGTCACCTTCTGCCAGCTGGCGCCGTCGTCGTACGAGACGTCCAGCTTCACCGTGCCGACGGTGCCCGGCACGGTGCCGGAGTCCATCGGCACGGGCTTGAGTGTGATCCGCTGTACCGCGCCGGCCCTGACGTCACCGTGCAGGTCCGTCTCCAGCGCATAGTCCAGGTTCAGCACCGAGAACCGCTCGAAGAACTCGGCCTCTACGGTGCCGGACCTGAAGGTCCATTCGGTATGGGTGCGCGTCGACAGCCGGAAGGCGTCACCGGGCCGTTCCACATCGAGGACGGTGCGATAGGGCAGATTGCCCGCGGGCACCTCCGTCCACTGCATGTCGCCGCCGTGCGGATTTTCGTGGATCAGCTTGTCGCCCTGGAACACCTGGAGGTGGGAAGGCGTCTCACCCCACGGCAGATAGCCGCCCAGCCGCATGTTGTCGCTCGCGGATGCCCAGGCCTGCACGTTCCAGGTCATGTAGTTCTGCCAACGGGAGTTGTATACGCCGAACGACTCGCCCTGGCCGGGGCGGGTCGCCGGAGCGAACCAGTCCAGCCGGCTGGTGCTGCCCTTGGCGTACGTGTTGTCGCCCGACACCATCGACCACGGCAGAGCCGTGTCGACGCCCTGAGCGTGGAACTCCCTCCAGACCTGGCCCGGTGTCACCCACTCGGTGCGCGTGCCCGGGTGCCACTCGGGCTCGGGGAAGTTGAACGACGGGCTGAGGGTGAAGTCGGACCGGTAGCCCTCCGCCGCCCTGCCGCCCGCGGCCGAGTAGTAGCGGGCGTCGATCCGGGCGAGGTCCTGCTTGGCCGGCGTGTAGACCAGCGCCCGGTCCGGCACGTGGCCGGGGTAGTCCCGGGTCAGGTCGTAGACGAACGGGGTGAACTCCGTCTGCTTCACGGTCAGCTTCAGGACGCCCGCCCTGGCCATCGCGACGAGGGCCTTGCCCGCGTCGCGATGCACCGTGGCGACCGGGATGGCCGAATCGCCCACGTACTCCATCAGGGTGCCGACCCCGTCGTTGACCACGATCAGCGCCTTCGCACCGGCCGCGACCGCGGCGTCGGTCCGTTCCTGCGGCGACACCTCGTCGCTGCGTCCGATGACGACGACCTTGCCCTTGGCACGCGCCTTCTCGTAGGCGGCAGGAGAGCCGTTGCCGGCGTAGACGGCATCCAGCCGGTCCGTGACGGTGCCCAGGGCACTGCCCGCCTGCACCGTGGCCTCGAAGCGGAGCCGGTCGCCCGCGGTGCTCAGCCCGAGCATCGGCTCGCCCTTGCGCCAGCGGGTGATCAGCGTGAACTCGCCGTGCTTCATGGGCTCCGTCGGAGCGACGTAGACGTCGTCGTAGGTCGACGGCAGGACGTACGCGCCGCGGTAGTCGGTGTACGGGTCGAAGCCCGCGTAGTGGATGTTGAAGTCCACCTTGCGCTGGCGGTCCTCGGTGAGCTGCGGTGCCTCGGTCCGCAGCAGACGCGCCTTGCTCGCGTCGAGCACCACGTCGGCGGCACGGTCCTCGAGCACCGTCTCCGGGTCGACGAGCACGGACAGACCGGAGCGGTCCGCCTTCTCGCCCGCGACATCGACGTACGCCGCGACGGTGTACATGCCAGGTGCCATGCGCATCGTGGTCGAGCCCTCGACGTACATGTTCCACGGCCAGGAGTCGCCGGCCAGATTGACCGTGACCCACCCCGCGGCGGGTCTGCCGTCCCGGCCGATCAGCTTGATGTTCAGGTCGTAGCGCTCCTCCTCCTTGAGCAGAGCCACCGAGGTGCGGGTGACCGCCTTCCCGGTCGTCGCGTCGGTGCCGATGACGTGACCGACGTGCCGGCCCGGTGAGGCGGTCTGCGGGTCACCGGTCACCGGGACGGCGGCGGTGCCGCCCGCCGGGACGGTCACGGCGGTGGCTCCCAGAGTGAACGGGCCGCCCGCGTCGGTGAGCGCCAGGTTCAGCGTGACATCGGCGGAACCGGTGTTGGTGAAGGTCAGGTCCTTGGTGACGGCGACGTCGCCCGGCTCGTGCGGCCAGGTGTAGTTGCCGAAGAACAGCGATCCGGTGCCACGGACCGTCGTGTGCACGGCGGCGGCCACGTCGACGCGGCCCGTGCCGACCTCGTACGGCGAGTACCCGTCGTCCAGGCCCTTCGCCGTGCTCATGAGATGTTCCTTGAGCTGCGTTCCGTTCCAGTCCGGGTGCTGCTGGGACAGGATCGCCGCCGCTCCGACCACGTGCGGGGTGGCCATCGAGGTGCCGCTGAGGGTGCGGTAGAGGCCCTCGCCCCCGCCGGTCATCTCCTGCGAGCGGGGCGCGGTGATGTCCACGCCGGGAGCCGAGATGTCCGGCTTCATACCGCCGGAGCGAGCCAGTGGGCCGGTGCTGGAGAAGGACGCGAGCCGGTCCTCCTTGTCCGTGGCGGCCACCGTCAGCGCGGAGGCCGCAGCGCCGGGGGCCGATATCGACTCCGGGCCGGCGTTGCCTGCGGCGATGACGAACAGCGTGCCGTACTGCTCGGACAGCGCATCGACGGTCTGCGACATCGGGTCGCTGCCGTCCGTCGGATAGGAGTCGCCGAGGCTCATGTTGACGACGTCGGCACCGGACTCGGCGGCCCACTGCATGCCCGCCATGACCCAGGAGTCCTGGCCGTAGCCTTCGGCGCCGCCGAGCACCTTGCCGACGAACAGATCGGCGCCGGGGGCGACGCCCTTGTTGTCGCCTCCCGAGGCGGCGCCCGAGCCGACGATCGTGCCCGCCACGTGGGTGCCGTGGCCGTTGACGTCGGTGACGGGCTCACCCGGTACGAAGCTGACCGTGTCGTCGATCAGGCCGGCGAAGTCGGGGTGGTTGACGTCGATGCCGGTGTCGAGGACCGCTACCTTGGCCCCCTTGCCGGTGTACCCGGCCGCCCAGGCCTCGGGTGCGCCGATCAGGGGCACGCTGTCCTTCAAGTTGGCCTTCACCCGGCCGTCGAGCCACAGTTTGTCCACGCCGGCTCCCAGCGCCGTGTCCCCGTGGGGTGCGACGGTGGCCCAGAAGGTGTGGGCCTGCCGCTTCCCGGTGCTGAGTGCGGCACCGTGAACACTCGTGAGCCGGCGGGTCAGCTTGCTGCCGCGGGGGGCCTTCGGCTCGACGGCCGAGCGGGACGTCGACCGGGCGTACGTCGCGATCAGCGGCACCGTGGCCGACTTGGCGTCGTCGTAACCCATCTCGATCAGATCGGTGACGTTGAACAGCCGGCGGTCGAGCTTGCCGGAGCCCAGCAGCGGTGCCGCTTCGTCCGGGACGACGAACAGGTCGCCCCTGATCTCTTGGATCTTCACGCCACCGACGGCGCTGTCCGGCCGGTCGACGTCGGCGGTCTGTTTGCCGTCGGCCATGGTGGTCACGGTGACGACGTCGCCCGTGACCAGGGTGACCTTGTGGGTCGCCGAGGGCTTGGCGGGAACGGTGGGCCTGCTCGGAGCGGCCTGGGCGGGCGCTTGCAGAACTGCGAGCCCCGACACCAGGAGCGGGACCGCGGTGGCGGTCGAGATCAGCTGCCGGCGTCTGCGCCGGAAGGCGGAAGACTGAAAGGGGGAGAACATGGCATCGGTCTATCCGTGCGGAGTGCACGACGTGAAGGGCTGATGGCGGCAAGTCCTCGCCATGGCAGTGACTTGTCAGCGGCGCACGGACGTAATGCGGGCAAGTCGCCCGTCGCGGCGCCGCCGAGGACGTCACCGATGGCGCCGCGAGGACGTCACGAACGGCGGAGGGAGGGCGCCGGTGACGGCGCGGCGAGGACCTCAGCGCCCCGGGGAGCCCTGCGGCGCGGCCGCGAGGACTGTCGTGTCCTCCCGAGGCCGGCGCAGCCGTGAAGCGGATGGGCACTTTGGCCTGGCGGGCGCCCCGACCCGCCTCCGCCTCGGTTGACTGCTTCGGCAGGACGGGGGTGTGACCGTCGGCATACGATGGACAATCGGTGCTGAAAGGGGCGCAGGATGGACGAATACCCCCCGATCGAGAACCATGGTCTGATCGGTGATCTGCAGACCGCAGCTCTCGTGACCACTGATGCGACGATCGACTGGTTCTGCTGTCCGCGCTTCGATTCCCCCAGTGTCTTCGGCGCTCTGCTCGACCGCCGCAAGGGCGGCCACTTCACCGTCCGGCCGGTTGCCGACACCTACACCAGCAAGCAGCTCTACCACCCCGACACGGCCGTCCTGGTGACACGCTTCATGACGGAGGCCGGCACCGGTGAGGTGGTGGACTTCATGCCGGTGACCGGAACGACGGCGACGGACCGGCACCGTCTGGTCCGGATGCTGCGCTGTGTCCGGGGCAGCATGACGTTCGAGGGGGAGATCGCTCCGCGTTTCGACTACGGGCGCAAACCGCACGAGCTGCACATCACGGAGCACGGGGCCCTGTTCACTTCACAGGACCTGAACCTCGCTGTCCACGCAGTCCGCGAGCCCCAGGACGAGCGGCTGCTGAACATTCTCTCCGGCGACAACGACCTGCGATTCACCCTGACCCTGCAGGCGGGCCGGCAACGCGGCCTGGTTCTGGAGTCGTCCCCCGACGGGCCGCCGCACGAGGTCCCGGTGGCGGAGTTCGAGCAGCTCTTTGACGAGACCGTCCAGTTCTGGCGCTCCTGGCTGAGCCAGTCCACCTATACGGGCCGGTGGCGGGAGGCGGTGGAACGTTCGGCCGTGACGCTGAAGCTCATGACGTACGCGCCCTCCGGCGCCCTGGTGGCCGCCCCGACGGCGGGGCTGCCCGAGCAACTCGGCGGAGAACGCAACTGGGACTACCGGTTCACCTGGATCCGTGACGCGTCGTTCTCCGTGTACGCGTTGCTGGGTCTGGGTTTCAGGGACGAGGCAAGGGCGTTCATCAGCTGGCTGCACGACCGCGTGAAGGAGGAGGCCGGCCACGAAGGCGGCACCGGTCCACTGAACATCATGTACCGCGTCGACGGCTCCTCCGACCTGGTGGAGGAGACCTTGGGGCACTGGGAGGGGTACGCGGGCTCCGCCCCGGTCCGCATCGGCAACGGAGCGGCGAGCCAGCTCCAACTGGACATCTACGGCGAGGCGCTCGACAGCATCTACTTCGCGCACCAGCACGGCATGCACCTCGACACGCGTGGCTGGGCCGCACTGCACACCCTGCTCGACTGGCTGGTCGATCACTGGGACCAGCCCGGTGAAGGGTTGTGGGAGACCCGTGGCGGCCGGAAGGACTTCACCTACGGCCGCGTGATGTCCTGGGTCGCTTTCGACCGCGCCGTCCGCATCGCCTACGACGACGGCCGTCCCGCGGCCCGCGGTCGCTGGGTGGACGCGCGTGACACGATCTACCAGCAGGTGCTCAACCGGGGCTGGGACCCGAAGAAGCAGGCCTTCGTCCAGCACTACGGTGACGACGTGCTCGACTCGTCCCTGCTGCGCATGCCGACGGTCGGCTTCATCACTCCGGACGATCCGATGTGGGCGACCGCACTGGACGCGATGGAACGGGAGTTGGTCAGCGACAGCCTCGTCTACCGCTACAACCCCGAGGCCTCGCCCGACGGCCTGCGCGGCTCGGAGGGGACCTTCTCCCTGTGTACGTTCATGTACGTCGACGCCCTCGCCCGGGCCGGGCGCACCGACCAGGCCCGGCTGGTCCTGGAGAAGATGCTCACCTACGCCAACCATCTGGGCCTGTACTCGGAGGAGATCGCCCTCACAGGGCGCCAACTGGGCAATTTTCCGCAGGCGTTCACGCACCTGGCCCTGATCGACGCCGCCATCACGCTGGACGCCAGGCTCAATGCGGCGAACGGGGGCAGCGGAGCGGGGTAAGGGCTCCCGCGAGGAGAACGCTGCCGGGCGACGGGCCCCGCCGCGCCCTGCCGCGACCGTCAGATCCTCGCCCCCGGTGCGAGTGGCCGGCCGCAGCGCAGGTTCCACCGCCCCGACCTGCCGCCGAGCTCCGTCACGGTCAGCGGGGCCACGTCCAGCCGCCAGAACGCCTGCGGCGGGAGGCCGAGCGCATGGACGACCGAGGCCCGGATCACGCCGGGTTCGACCACCCCCAGGACCCGGCCGGCGCTGTCCCCGTGGACGTCCGCCTCCGCCGGCCCCCGCACCCGGTCGGGCAGGGCGTCGAGCCACGCGCCCACTCGGGCGCAGAGCTCCAGCAGCGACTCGCCCCCGTGCGGGGCAGCCGCCGGATCCGCAAGCCAGGCCGCCACCCCGTCCGGCTCGCCCGCGCTCACCTCCGACAGCCGGGCACCGGTCCAGCGGCCCATCTCCCAGTCCCGCAAGGCGTCTTCGGTGGCCGACCGCAGCCCGAGAGCCTCCGCGGTCGCGGTGCAGCGCCGGGACGGCCCCCGCAGCCACCGGTCCGCGGTAGGCACCGAGCCGGCGGCAGCCCGTGCCTGCGCGAGCCCGGCGTTGTCCAGGGGGGCGTCACCGGCGAACCGGGCCTCGCGCAGTGCGGCGTTCATCCCCGGTGAGATCAACATCACCCGTACCGTCATACCCGCTCTCAACTCCCTGAACTGTGGCCACGTGGCCAAGCACACCATGGCATCCGGGGCCCGCCGGCCGGCCACGGGCACCATGGCGGCTGTCACGCCCAAGCGGTATGGTCGCGACGACACGACGAGGGTGTGACGGAAGTCCGGTGAGAATCCGGCACGGTCGCGCCACTGTGAACCCGTACCCGTACGGGAAGTCAGACCCAGCACCTTCGTCTCAGGCACCACGATCGGGACGCGTGTTCCCCCAGGAGGTTCTGCCATGGCACAGACTGCTGCCCCCGCGACAGTCACACCCGCCATCACCCCCATCTCGCTGAAGGCCATTGCCCCTTGGGCGGTCTTCTTCGGCGTCGTCATGCTGATCCTGCTGTACTTCGTCGGCGCCGAGCAGGGCGCCACCGCGCTCATCTCGGGCGAAGGCGTGCACGAGTGGGTCCACGACGGACGTCACCTCCTCGGTTTCCCCTGCCACTGATCCATCCGGCTGATCCAGGGGAATCCCTCATGAACTCCATATCTGTCAGAGCACTGCTGGTCCGCGGCATGCTGGCCGGCCTCGTCGCGGGCGCCCTCGCGCTCGCGGTGGCGTACTTCCTCGGCGAGTCGCGCGTGGACGCGGCCATCGCCCTCGAAGAGGCGCACAGCCACAGCCACGGCCACGACCACGGCGGCGGCGAGGAACTGGTCAGCCGGGGCATGCAGGCCACCGGCGGCCTCGCCACCGGTGTACTCGTCTTCGGCGTGGCCGTCGGCGGCATCGCGGCACTCGTCTTCTGTTACGCCCTCGGCCGGTTGGGACGGTTCGGCCCCCGGGCGACGGCCGCGCTGGTCGCGGGCGCCGCCCTGCTGACCGTGTACATCGTGCCGTTCCTGAAGTACCCGGCGAATCCGCCGGCGGTCGGCAACCCCGACACCATCGGCCGGCGCACCGCGTTGTTCTTCCTGATGGTCGCGCTGAGCGTCCTGCTGGCCGTGGCCGCCGTCATCCTCGGCAGGCGGCTCGCTCCACGCCTGGGCAACTGGAACGCCTCCGTCGCGGCTGCCGCGGGCTATGTGCTGGTCATCGGGCTGGCCTACGCCTTCCTGCCGTCGTTCAACGAGGTCGGAAAGGACTTCCCGGCGTCCCTGCTCTGGGAGTTCAGGCTGGCCACCCTCGCGGTGCAGATCACGCTCTGGACCACCTTCGGGCTGGTCTTCGGCCATCTCACCGAGCGGCTGCTGGCGCCGAGACCGGATACGGTCACGGCCCAGGACGGCAAGGCGAACAGGCCGGCCACCGCCGTCGGCTGATTCCGCGAGCACCACCCGCCCGTCACCGGGGCCGGACGCCGTGCCATGTGCAGAGCAGTCAGGACGCACGCGGTGCCGACATCACGCACAGAGCCCGCCGGGAACATCCCGGCGGGCTCTGTCGCGCGCGGAAACCGCCTCACTCCCGCCCGGCGGACCCGTCCCAGTCGATCCGGTAGTGCTTCAGCTGCGCGTCCTGCTTCACGAGACGCATGCCCGCCGCGGCCATGACGTACTGGGAGGCGACGTTGTCGAGGTCGGTGTCCCCGTGCACGCACGCGACGCCCCGGTCGCGGGTGAAACGCAGGAGTGCCCGGAGCGCCTCGGAGGCGTACCCCCGACCCCGCATCGATTCCACGAGCCCGTAACCGATCGTGACGTGGCCCTTCTCGTCGGGCGCTCCGTGGAACCCGGTTCCACCGATCACCAGCCCGTCCTCGCGGCGGCGTATCGCGTACGAACCGTACGGAGTGGGGTCGCCGGTGCCGGCGCATGTTTCCAGGAACCGGCGGGCCGCCCTCGACTCACCCGGCGAGGGATAGCCCGGAGCCCAGCGGGCACCGTCAGCCGGCTCGCCCGCTGCCACCTGCTCGGCGTCGGCAACGGTCATCGGGGACAGGATCAGCCGCGGCGTGACGAGGTCGGTCATGCCCTGTGAAGTATCACGGGGCACGTCCGGGACGCACCCGGATATCCGGGTGCGTCCCGGTGCGCGTGCCGCTCAGGCACCACCTGACGGGGTGAAGTCCCCGGACAGCGCGGCCGCCATCCGCAACTGCGTGCCGGCCTCGGCCTGTCGGCCCTGACGCTCCAGCGTCCGGCCGAGCATCAGCCGGGCGTACTGCTCGACCGGGTCGAGTTCCAGCACCGCGCGCAGCTCCGTCTCCGCCCGGACGAGCCGCGCCGAGTGGTAGTAGGCCCGCGCCAGCAGCAGCCGGGGCGCGACCTGCTCCGGAACCTCCTCGACGAGTCCGCCCAGAATCCTGGCCGCGGTCGCGTACTCCTTCGACTCGAAGAAGAACTGCGCGCGGTCCCAGCGCTCGGCGGCGGTGCCGAACTCGTAGTAGGTGTCGCTCATGTGATCTCCTCGACCGAGGGTGCCGCGCCGGGCGGCTCCCGTGCGTATCCGGATGCCACAACACTCATAGATGGTTTAACATTCCACTAAATATTCGGCGTGGGTGCCCCCGCCCGGAGCCGCACGGGAATAGGTTGACCGCCATGAGCAATCTCGATAGCCAAGCCGCACTCTCCGTCTGCGGAGGGCGGGGTTTCGTCGTCGCCGAACCCGTACGTGAACTCCTCACCCCTCGCCATGTCCGGCTCGGCGAGTCCACCGAGGTCCGCAGACTGCTGCCCAACCTGGGCCGCCGCATGGTCGGGGCCTGGGCCTTCGTCGACCACTACGGCCCCGACGACATCGCCGACGAACCCGGGATGCAGGTGCCACCGCACCCTCACATGGGACTGCAGACGGTCAGCTGGCTGCACGAGGGCGAGGTCCTGCACCGCGACAGCCTGGGCAGCCTCGAGACGATCCGTCCGCGCGAGCTCGGCCTCATGACGTCCGGCCGCGCCATCAGCCACAGCGAGGAGAGCCCCAGGCCGCACGCCGCGCTGCTGCACGGCGCCCAGCTGTGGGTCGCCCTGCCCGACGCCCACCGCACCGTCGAACCGCACTTCCAGCACCACACGGACCTGCCGACCGTCACCGCCCCCGGCCTCACGGCCACGGTGATCCTCGGAACCCTCGACGACACCACCTCACCCGGCACCGCGTACACGCCGATCGTCGGCGCCGACCTGGCCCTGAGTCGCGGAGCCGAAGCGCGCCTCCCGCTGGACCCCGACTTCGAGTACGCCGTGCTGTCGATGTCCGGCGAGGCGGAGGTCGACGGTGTCCCCGTCCTGCCCGGCTCGATGCTCTACCTCGGCTGCGGCCGGACCGAGCTCCCCCTGCGCGCGGAGTCCGACGCGGCTCTGATGCTCCTGGGCGGTGAGCCCTTCGAGGAGGAGATCGTCATGTGGTGGAACTTCATCGGACGCTCGCACGAGGAGATCGAGCAGGCGCGTTCGGACTGGATGACCAGTGCTCGGTTCGGGGAAGTGCACGGCTACGACGGAGGCCGGCTGTCGGCGCCCGCACTGCCGCCGGTGGCGCTGAAACCGCGAGGGCGGGTGCGCTGAGCTGGGGGCTCTCTCCGAGGAGGGCGGCAATGTCCAACGACGTGGCCGGGGGTTCATTCGGGAGTCTCGCGCACACAGCCGGCAGCACGAGCACCGGCTGACGCGGGACCGGGCGGCTCCACGCCTCGTCAGCCGAACACGGCCAAGACGATCGACGCGAGGATCCCCACCACGAATCCGAGGACGAGGGAGGCGAGCTCGGCGGCGATGAAAACGAGGACGTAGTCACCGTCGTGGCCCCAGGTGCCGTCCCGCGCGGAGGCACGGAACGACAGCGACAGGGCGAGGAAGGGGCCGAGGATGAGACCGGTGACGGTGACCCACGTCCCCAGCGCGTAGCCCGACAGTTCATGGGCCCTGCCTCTGACCAGCCGCACCTCCACGGTGCTCCCGGGCTTGTGCGACGTGCCGGCCTTGTCCAGCGTGATCCGGCGCCGTGGCTCGCCCGCGGCGCGCGGCGTGTAGGTGCCGCTGCAGTCGGTACCGTCCTGATTGCCCTCGAAGTCGGTGGCGTCGTAGCACGAGGAGATCGTCATGACGCCGTCCACGGGACCGATCCCCAGAACGGCCGCCAGGTGGGGTCCCGGGAGCAGCCAGATCAGCCATCCGGCGACAGCGAGACTGACCACGGCTCCGGTCAGCCCCACTCTCCGCTCCCATGTGCCTGCCGTCCGCGTCACGCCGCCCACCCCCCATTGAAGGCGGTCGTCACACAGACCGCTCGTGACGTGTACGGCTCCCGGGACCGATCACGACTCTCCCACCTCTCGAGGCGCCGCGAGTCGGTGGTTTCCCTTACATGACCTACGTAGTTCAGGGTCTGCGGTCCCGTTCCGCCGTGGATACGCAGCCGCTGCGGGTCAAGCCCCTGGCGCCGGTCGCCGCTTCCCGGTCGGCTTGTCGCCGCGTCCGACGGCTCGGGGGCATCGACCCGGTCTCACTCCACGGCAGCGTTCCCCTGCCGTGGCGGCGGACATGGCCGTCGCGGTCGACTCGGGGCAGGAGCGGCCTCGGAGGCTCTCGGTCATGCCATGCCCAGGTGTGTCCACCCGTGCACGGCACCGTCGACGCGTTCGATGGGCACGGCAGCCTCCGCGCGAGCGGTGTGCGTGAACTCGTATCTGTGGCAGTCCACTTAGTGCTTCGTACGCTCCGCGAACTGATTGCGCGCCGCAAGGGGAGTGACCTTCTCCCCGCCCCTTCCTCCGTGGAATCACCTGGCCGGCCGACGAAGGGGAGGCCAGTGAGCGGGGCTGTCGAGCGACCTGGCATTCTGTGCCCCCGCACTGCCATCAACCCGGGAGAACACGCACCCATGCGCTCAAGACTTCTCACTGCCGCGACACTTGCCACCGCACTCTCCGCCGTCGGTTTGCTCGCCACTGCGCAGAGCGCCGTCGCGGCGCCCCAGTCCTGCGACTACAAGGTCGTGTGGCCGACGGCCGGCGTGTACGAGAACCCGAACCCCAACAGCGTGATCGTGAAGACCAAGCAGGCCGGTGACATCGTCGGGGCACCCGGCCCCGGTTGCGAGTACGCCGGATGGAACGACATCACCTACGCGCGCGTCAACACCGACGCGGCTGCCGACGGCGTGGGCTGGATGCGGTACGAGGCACTCGTCCGCGTCTGACGTCGCCCCGCCCGCACGTCCACCGCGTGCCCCGGCCCGAACAGGCAGGACGCCCCGGAGCACAGTGTTGCCGTCGCCGGTCTCCGGCGGCGGCGGCAAGGGGCCGCTGATCCGTGCGATGTATGCGGACCGAACGCCCGGGTCGTGCTCCGCAGAGCGGCGACGTCCTCCGGAGTCGGGGGCCGGTGCTCCACGCACATCCGCCCGGTACCGGTACGGCAGTCGAGTTTTGGGTGCCCAGTCCACATTGCCGGCCCCGGTCCTCTCCGCCCGTATCTCGTCCAGGCGCTGCTTCTGCTCGTAGGTCAGCCGGTATTCGCGCGGGGCGGTGGCTTCTTCTTGCCGCGGCTGGTCGTGCCGTGGGGATCGTGAGCGGGCGGCCGCGGTGTCGACCTCCCGGAGACGCGTTGGCGTCGGCACCACGACGGCTGCGGCCGGGGCCGGCGGTTCGTGGAAGAGGTCGGACACCATGCTGTCGGGCCTGGCCGAGAAGTGGGCGTAGGCATCAACGGCGCGCTCAAGGCGCGCTCCTGCTTCGTGCGGGCCGCACCGAGCCGCGCCCGGGTCTCCTCCGATTCGATGACGGCGAGCGGCAGCCACAGGTAGTTCTCCTGGCGCCCCCGGGCACGCGGCGTGGGCGTCGTATGAGCCCTACCACCCGCAATATGCCCAGCCCATGGCCGAGGACGACCGGATCATGACGCTCTGCACGGACCCTCGGGGGTGCAGTGGCGCGACAGTCGCGCGCACCAGTGCAAAGCGGCGTATCGCCCCGGGCACGGTCCCGGGGCGAAAAGGGCCTTCGTAGGTTATGAGTGCGGCGCTGAAGGATCAGAGCCGTGATCGTCAGTGGACTCGGGCTCGGGCGGCTGTGTGGGCTGCCCGCGCCTCTTCCACAACCGGCGGCGCAGCAGCTTCAGGGCCTCACCCACCCCCCACTGCACCCACGGGTCTTCCGCGAACTCCCTCACGTTGTGCATCCACTGCATGCCGACACCCCAGTCGACCAGGGCTTACGCCCAGATGGGCACCCTGCCCCTCCACTGGGTCGAACTAGGGTCAAAAGTTTTAATGAACGCACGGGGAAGCGGGTATGTTCCCGCTAGCCGAAAAGACTTTGGTCAAAAGTGGGGGCAGCCCTCCGAGCCCACTCCACCGGACTGCTCGGGACCGGCGAGGGGCAGGCTCAGGCGCCACGAGTTCCTCGCCGGCCAGGCGCTCCAGGCGGGCATCGCAGGGCCTGCCCCCACAGCACACGGTCCCTACGGCCGGAGCCGCGCTCCGCGATGTCCTCCACCACGTAGGCAAGGACGTCGATCGGAGCCGCTCGGACGCCAGGCGGGTGTGGACTCCTCCCAGCCACGGGAGTCGTGCCGGTTGCCCGGCAAGGGCCGACCGACCACGACGACCAGTCGGGTGTCAGCGTCGATGACGACCTGGTGGGCAGTGTCCTCCAGCGGCAGGCTCCAGGGCCGGCCGCGCTGCGGATCGCCCAGCTCGCGTCGCACCGAGGCAACCAACTTGCTGAAGCAGCGCGAGCTCAGCCCGGTGAAGGGCTCTATCCAGGACGGCACCGACGCCGTTGTCACACCAGCCACGACGTGATCGTTTCACTCGCTGAGAAGCAACCATCGCCCCGTACCCTCTCGGCCTGAGCAGGTTCAGAATGCCCCCATGGCCGACGAAGAGCACAACGAGGCAGCTGCGCGCTCATTCCTGTCATGCGCCACCGAGGTGGCGCGGCTGATGGATTTAGGGAACGCGGCCGACGTACCGGAAGCACGCCGCGCACGGCACCTGGCCCATGCCGTGCGCAAGTCACTGCTCGAACGTGCCAACCTGCCCGAAGAGTTCTTCGCCCCGTTGGTGGCTGCAGCCGTCTACGACCCGGACCCCAGCTTCTGCCTCTGGTTCGTCGAACCAGCGGTCTATGCCTTCGGGCGTCGCCGGGTCATGACCGCCCTGCTCGACTATCGACTGACCGGCACGGACGCCGAGCAGGCAGGCGCTGAGCGGGCCTGGTATTGCGCCCACGTACCGCTCCGCGCAGGCCGGTCCCCGGCCTACGCACCCGGCGGAAGGCGCGATCCCGCTATGGATGAATCCCGCGATGTGAGAGACGAATGGAGGGAGACTCTTCGGCGGTCAGCCACATGACCGGGCCGCCTCGAAGCCTGAGCCAGCCCCGTGGTCATGGGACTGTTGCTCACTCCGAACTACGGCCCCCTCGATCCGCTGCTCGAAGACGACGCTGAATGCACGGACCTCCGTCAGTGACGGCATGCGCGATACGTTCATGAGTCACGACTGCAGGCTGAGACGGTGTCCTCGGCGCCGACCGGCGACATGCCGTGCCGGCGGCGCCGCCGGACGCCCGGGCAGCGTTCAAGCGGATTCTCCGCGAGACTGGTGGCGTGACGGACGACGAACACGACATGGACCGGCGTTTGGAGCTGGCCATCGTGGAACTGCTGGAGCAGCGTGGTCCGACCGGGACGATCTGTCCCTCGGACGCTGCTCGGGCCGTGTACGCGCAGGACGACGATGGCTGGCGCACCTTGATGGAACCGGTCCGTCGGGCGGCACGGCGTCTGGTCGCGGCCGGCGAGGTGGAGATCACCCAGGGTGGCCGGCCGGTCGAACCGGGGCAGGCGCGGGGTCCCATCCGCATTCGCCGCACTCGCTGACACCCCGGCCCGCGCTGGTGACATGCCCAATTGATCACGCGGACAGAGGTCACACTCGAAGAACCCGCGTGGCCCTTGCGTAATCCCTGCTCGGTTCAACCGCTCCACGCAGGCGGGAGCCTTCCGTAGCCGGCTGATCGTCGCGTCATCGACCCACCGGTGTTCACCAAGTTAATCGGCCTCCAGTTGCATTCCGGGGCACGTCCCCCTGCTTCACCTCCCTGAAAACCTTCTGGCGGACGGTGTCGAGTGCCCAGGCCCGGGGCACTGGAGGGGGCGTGGTGCGTCGTGCCAGCCATGACGTTGTCACTTCTTGTCCACTTTCTACCGTGGGTTACGCGGTGGGGCGTAGATGCCGTGTGCCGGTTGTCGCCTTCATCGGCACGTTTCGGCCGCCACGGATCGGTAACCCATCTCATATGGTGCAATTCGGATACACGATGATGACCGAACAGTCGGGGCCGCGGGCCCTCGTCGAGGACGTGGTGGCGGCCGAGCAGGCCGGCTTCGACTTCTCCGTTACCTCCGACCACTACTTCCCCTGGCTGGCGTCCCAGGGACACGCGCCGTACGCCTGGAGCGTGCTGGGAGCGGCCGCGCAGGCCACGTCGCGTATCCCGCTGATGACGTACGTGACCTGCCCGACGACCCGTTACCACCCAGCCGTGGTCGCCCAGAAGGCCGCGACACTGCAACTGCTCTCCGAGGGGCGGTTCCGGCTCGGGCTGGGGTCCGGCGAGAACCTCAACGAGCACGTGGTGGGCGCCGGCTGGCCGGACGCCCGGGTGCGGCTGGAGAGGCTCGAGGAGGCGGTGGAGATCATCAAGGCGCTCCTCTCCGGCGGATACGTCACCCACCACGGCACCCACTTCGACGTGGACAACGCCAAGCTGTGGGACGTCCCGGACGTGGCCGTGCCCCTCGGGGTCGCCGTCTCGGGGGAGCGGTCGTGCGAGATCGCGGGCCGGCTCGCGGACCTCGTCATCGCCACGGAGCCCAAGAAGGACCTGCTCACGCAATTCGACCGGCACGGCGGCGGCGGAAAGCCCCGGGTGGGCCAGTTGCCCGTCTGCTACGACACCGACCGCGACGCGGCGGTGAAGCGGGCGCACGAGCAGTTCCGCTGGTCGGTCGGCGGCTGGAAGGTGAATTCCGAGCTGCCGGGACCGAGTGCCTTCGACCAGGCCACCCAGTACGTCCGGCCCGACGACATCGCCCAGGCCGTCCCCTGCGGCCACGACGTCGGAGAGTTCGTGGACGCGGTGCGCCCGTTCATCGAGGCGGGGTTCACCGAGGTCGCCCTCGTCCAGATCGGCGGCGGCCACCAGAAGGGGTTCATCGACTGGGCCCAGGAGAAGCTCCTGCCCGCCCTGCGCGCCGTGTGACCCGCGGGCGCGCCCGGCAGCCGGGGCCCGCAGGGCTGATCGGGGCAGTCGCCGCGCTGCGGACAGGTGAACGTGCCGACTCCGGGTACCGGATCCGTAGGAGGCCGGGCCCCGCCCGGGCTGCCGGGCTGCGCGAGGAGGAGGCACGAATGGTCGAGGGAGGGAACGCCCCGGCGGACGGACGGTCCGACACGGTCGCGGCACCGGACCTCGCAACCCTCCGGCGTGAGCTCGCCCGGCGGGTCGACGAGGTCCGCTTCGACGCGGGCGTCCGGGGCGCCCACGCGACCGAAGGCGGCTCGAACCACCGGCTGGTGCCCATCGACGCAGGCATCCGTGGCGCCTACGCGACCGAAGGCGGCTCGAACCACCGGCTGGTGCCCATCGGCGCGGGCATCCGTGGCGCCCACGCGACCGACGGGCGGCTCGAACCACCGGCTGGTGCCCATCGGCGTGATCGTGCCTCGCAGGGGCGACGCGGCTGCCGGAGCGGACCCGGTCCGTGCGCGGCACGGCGCCCCCATGCCGGCCCTCCGGTCCCCGTCCCGCCCCACGGGGCTAAGCCCTTCCTCGGACGGCCCGACATCTGCGCCGCGGCGGACCGGCGCGGGTGTCTGCACCGCCCTGCGCCGGAACCGGCACACGACGCAGTACCGATAGGAGAAGAGATATGGCGACCAAGGTCTCCGACTACGTCCTGCAGCGCTTGCGCGAGTGGGAAGTCGAGCACGTCTTCGCTTACGCGGGCGACGGGATCAACGGACTGCTCGCCGCCTGGGGCCGGGCGGACAACAAGCCTGAATTCGTCCAGGCCCGGCACGAGGAGATGGCCGCCTTCCAAGCGGTCGGCTACGCCAAGTTCTCCGGCAAGGTGGGCGTCTGCGCGGCCACCTCGGGGCCCGGAGCCATTCATCTGCTGAACGGGCTGTACGACGCGAAGCTCGACCACGTGCCCGTCGTCGCGATTGTGGGGCAGACCAATCGCAGCGCGCTGGGCGGCTCGTACCAGCAGGAGGTGGACCTGCTGAGCCTGTACAAGGATGTCGCCTCCGAGTTCTGCGAGATGGTCACCGTTCCCGAGCAGCTGCCCAATGTGATCGACCGGGCCATGCGCACCGCTTACGCCAGGCGCACCGTGACGGCCGTGATCATCCCGGCCGACGTCCAGGACCTGGACTACTCGCCGCCGACCCACGCGTTCAAGATGGTTCCGTCCAGTCTCGGGGCGAGTACGTACGCGCCCCTTCCCGCACCGGACGACGTCGCCCGGGCCGCGGAGGTGCTGAACGCCGGGGAGAAGGTCGCGATCCTGGTCGGGCAGGGCGCCCGAGGGGCGCGCGCCCAGGTCGAGGTGCTCGCGGAGACCCTGGGGGCCGGCGTCGCCAAGGCGCTGCTCGGCAAGGACGTCCTCCCCGACGACCTGCCCTACGTGACCGGCTCCATCGGTCTGCTCGGCACCCGCTCCTCGTACGAGATGATGCGGGACTGCGACACCCTGCTCGTGGTCGGCTCCAGCTTCCCGTACTCACAATTCCTGCCCGAATTCGATCAGGCTCGCGCGGTACAGATCGACATCGACCCCTTCATGATCGGGCTGCGCTACCCGTTCGAAGTCAATCTGGTGGGTGACGCGCGTGCGACGCTCGATGCCCTGCTGCCGCATCTCAAGAAGAAGAAGCACGGCGCCTGGCGGAAGAAGATCGAGAAGGACACCGCGAAGTGGTGGGAGGTCATGCAGCGGCGCGCCGCGGTGGAAGCCGATCCGGTCAACCCGGAGTACGTCGTGCACGCGCTGGACGCACTCCTGCCGGACGACGTGATGGTGGCGGCTGATTCGGGGTCCGCCGCCAACTGGTACGCCCGGCACCTTCGCTTCCGCGGCACCATGCGAGGCTCGCTCTCGGGCACGCTGGCCACGATGGGCCCCGGAGTGCCGTACGTCATCGGCGCCAAGTTCGCCCACTCCGACCGGCCCGCCATCGCGATCGTGGGCGACGGTGCGATGCAGATGAACGGCATGGCCGAGCTCATCACCGTCGCCAAGTACTGGCGGGGGTGGGAGAACCCCCGCCTCGTCGTGGCGGTGCTCAACAACCAGGACCTCAATCAGGTCACCTGGGAGATGCGGGCCATGTCGGGCGCCCCGCAGTTCCTGCCCTCGCAAGCCCTGCCCGACGTGCGCTACGCGGACTTCGCCCGCTCGATCGGCCTCGACGGCGTACGCGTGGAGAAGCCCGACCAGGTCGAGGAGGCCTGGCAGCGGGCCCTGGCCGGCGACCGGCCGTTCGTCATCGATTTCCGGACCGACCCCGCCGTCCCGCCGATCCCGCCGCACGCCGATCTCGACCAGATCGAAGCGGCCGCCCTTTCCGTCCTCAAGGGTGACAGCGATCGAAAGGCCATGCTGCGGCAAGGGCTCAAGGCCAAGGTGCAGGAGATGCTGCCCGGCCACCACCGGGAGTCCGGTGGCGAAGGGTCCGCAGAGAAGTGAGCCCGCGCCCCGGTGAGGCGCCCCGCCTCACCGGGGCCGCTCCCGGGCCGACCGGCGAGAGCGCGGTCTGCACGATGCCCCGGACGCCCCTGAAGGCGCTCTGACCTGGGACGCCGGCCGTCCTGAGGTCAGCCGTTGCGCCCCTGGCCCTCTTCCTCGCCCGTGGTGTGCACGGCTGCCTCCTCGGCCGAGGCCGCGCCGCCGTCGATGCCCACGTCGTCGGCATGGACGGCGGTGTGCCGCCCCGGGCCCACCTCCGCGTCGCGCAGGCGGCCGGAGCGCGTCTCGCCGCCCTCGGGGTCCAGTGGCTCGCCCTCGCCGTCGGCCAGGTCACCGATGCCGTCACCGACGGGCGGCTCGACGTCGTCGACCTCCTGCGCCAGGCGCTGGTCGAGGGACTCGCCGAGGCGCTCCTCCTCGCCCGTCGTTCCGTACTTGTCGACGGCCATCGGACGCTCGGGTGGGGAGTAACCCTCCTCCATCTGGTCGTCCAGCCCCCGCTCATCGAGCGAGTTCTCCATGTCGAGCTCGTCGTTCGGCGGGTCCTGGCCGTCGTCCTGCGGCTGGTAGACATCGTCGCCACGTGCCTCTGTCGGCATGATCCGTCCCTTCCGTCGGAGGCGTCATGAGTGCTCCGGGCCGCCGCCGGGTGCTCTCACGCCACCCGGCGGCTTGCCCGCGCACCACTGCGAGTGCCCTGTCGTGCAAGGTCGAAGCACCCTGATTCTCACCCTAGGTGCGTGGTTCATCCGCGTCTTCCTGGACGTCCTCATCCGGGCCCAGCGCATCCCCGGTGTGACCGCCCGGCTCTCCTTGCCGCTCTGCTTCCCGCGGCCGTCACGCCCGTCCCGGCCTCCTCCACCTCCTGGAGCACCTCGTCGGCGGTGGTCCGGTGAGGCTGTCCACCGCCCGGACGGTTGCGCTCCTGGTGGTTCATACGTCTCCGCACGTGGGGAGCGCCGACCGGGCAGGACGGCACGGCACCGGTTCGAGAAGATCTGCGCATGCCTGCCGGCCCGCAGGCTGCCTCCCCCGTGTGCAGCCGGACCACTGCGGCTGCACACGGCCGCCCGCCGGCCCGGCCCGGTCTCAGAGCGCCGGGGTGAAGCGGTCCCAGGCGCGGTGTCCCGCCAGAAGCGCGGCGACGCCGTTCACCACCGTGGAAGCGGCCCCACCGGCCACCACTCCGGCCGCATCTGCGGCCAGACCGGCCTTCTCCAGCACCGTCGCACCGTCGCCCCAGGCCGCGACGGCCTTGCCGTGGCGGAACGCCTCGGTGACCAGCAGCAGGACGCGGGGGTCGATGCCGGTGGCCGTGGCCGCGTCGTCGGTCTTGGCGTCGCGGGCCCCGTACGCGTCGGGGGCCGGAGCGGGGGCTCCGGCCAGCACGATCGCGTCGAACTCGGTCGACCGGGCGGTGGCGAACGTGCGCTGCACGGAGACCCGTTCGCTTCCGGTGCTCAGTTCGCCGCCCGCCGGCGCGATGACCAGCGGGACCATCCCGGCGTCCAGGATCACCTCGCGCGCCTCCCGTACGGCGTCCAGGCCGCTCGCCCCGTCGGTGACGATGCCGATGATCCGGCCGTCGACCGGCCAGGTGTGGCCCAGCTGGGACAGCGCGGGGCTCGGCTCGACCGACGCCAGGGGCACGCTCGCTTCCGGCGCGGTCAGGCCCAGGCCCTCCGCGACGCGCGCGCACAGCTCGGCGTCGATGTTGGCGAGCGTCTTCAGAGCCCGCTCCTTGATCGCCTTCTCCCAGCACTTGCCGAGTTCGAACGTGTACGCGGCGACGATGTGCTCGCGCTCGGTCGGGGTCATGCTGAGCCAGAACAGACGCGCCTGGCTGAAGTGGTCGTCGAAGGACGCCGCCGCGTCGCGGACCTTGCGGGCCGCGGGGACCTCTGCGGGCACCTCGATGTAGGCGCCGGTGTCCTCACCGGCCAGGAACGGACAGCCTCCGTCGAGGGAGTTGGGCCGGTACGGCGCCACGCCGCGGTGCACGGCGCTCTGGTGCATGCCGTCGCGCAGCATGTCGTTGACGGGCGCGTGGGTACGGTTGATCGGCAACTGCCCGAAGTTCGGCCCACCGAGCCGGGTGATCTGGGTGTCGACGTACGAGAAGAGACGCCCCTGCATCAGCGCGTCGTTGGTGACGTCGATGCCGGGAACCAGATGGCCCACATGGAAGGCGACCTGCTCCGTCTCGGCGAAGTAGTTCGAGGGGTTGGCGTTCAGCGTCATCAGGCCGATCGGCTGGACCGGTGCCAGCTCCTCCGGCACGATCTTCGTCGGGTCCAGCAGGTCGATGCCCTCGAACATCTGCTCATCGTTGTCCGGGAACGTCTGCACGCCCAACTCCCACTGGGGGAAGGCGCCCGCTTCGATCGCGTCGGCCAGGTCGCGACGGTGGAAGTCCGGGTCCATGCCCGCGGTGATCTGGGCCTCCTCCCACACCAGGGAGTGCACGCCCAGCTTCGGCTTCCAGTGGAACTTCACCAGCGTGGTCGCGCCCTCGGCGTTGACCAACCGGAAGGTGTGGACGCCGAAGCCTTCCATCATCCGGTAGGAGCGCGGGATGCCGCGGTCCGACATGTTCCAGAGCGTGTGGTGGGTCGCCTCGGTGTGGAGTGTGACGAAGTCCCAGAACGTGTCGTGCGCGCTCTGCGCCTGCGGGATCTCCCGGTCCGGATGCGGCTTGCCCGCGTGGATGATGTCGGGGAACTTGATCGCGTCCTGGATGAAGAAGACCGGGATGTTGTTGCCTACGAGGTCGAAGACGCCCTCGTCGGTGTAGAACTTCGTCGCGAAGCCCCGGGTGTCGCGCACGGTGTCGGCGGATCCGCGCGAGCCGAGCACGGTGGAGAAGCGTACGAACACCGGTGTCTCGACACCATCGGCGAGGAACGCGGCCTTCGTGATTCCCGCTGCCGCGCCGTATCCCCGGAACACGCCATGGGCGGCGGCGCCGCGGGCGTGGACCACGCGCTCGGGGATGCGTTCGTGATCGAAGTGGGTGATCTTCTCCCGCAGGTGATGGTCCTGGAGCAACACCGGGCCCCGGGGGCCGGCCTTCAAGGAGTGGTCGGTTTCGTACAGGCGCGCACCCTGCGCGGTGGTGAGACGGGCGCCGCCCTGGGCCACCTTGTCCTGCGGGGCGCCCGTCGGCTGCCCGGTGGGGCTGTACGTGTCGGGCCCGCGCTGGTCGTGCTTGGGCGGCAGAGGCTCGCGTACCTTCGTGGGCTCATCGATCCCGACGCCCTCGGGGCCAGGGGCGCCGGGCAACTCGTTTCCCGGGCTGACGGCCTCCTGGACCTTGCCGGCGATCTTCTCCGCAGCGGCTGACACCGGGTTCTTCTTCTCGCTCACTGAATTCCAATCTCACGGGGACGGGCACTGCCGTGTGCGCAGTGGTCAGTACGCGCGGGCAGAGGGCATTGCCTGACCACGGGTACCCCCCGGCCCTCGACGGGACACACGGAGTGAGCCATCCGGCGCTGCGGCACGGCATCTGGAGCCACGGGACCCGTATGGCGGCCCAGCCAACGTCTGCGGGGGAGCGCACCGGGTATACGGCTCCCGTGAATGCACCCCGAACCAAGCCCGAAGCAGCGGACGCGCCGACCAGCCTCAAGAAGGCCCTGACCACCTCGCTGCTCTACTTCTTCATCCTCGGAGACGTACTCGGCGCCGGGGTCTACGTCCTGATCGGAGAAGTCGCGGCCGAAGCCGGTGGCGCCGTCTGGGTGCCCCTCCTCGTAGCACTGTGCCTGGCACTGCTCACGGCCACCTCCTACGCCGAACTGGCCACGAAGTACCCGCGGGCGGGGGGCGCCTCCCACTACGCGACTCTGGCGTACGGACCCTTCACCGGATTCGTGGCCGGCTTCTGCATGCTCGCGGCAGGGGTGGTGTCCGTGGCGGCCCTGGCCCGCGGGTTCGGCGGTGACTACCTGGCAGAGTTCGTCACCCTCCCCGTCGTCCTCGTCACGGTCGTCTTCCTCTCCGCGCTGGCCCTGCTGAACGCCCGGGGCATCAGCGAATCGACCAGAGCCAACGCCGTCGCCACGGTCATCGAGGTCAGCGGACTGCTGCTGGTGATCGGGCTCGGAGCCTGGATCGTGCTGCGCGGCGACGGGGACATGGGAAGGCTGTCGGATCTGGGTACCGCCGACGAGGGGCCCTTCGCAGCCGTGCTGAGCGGGGCAGTACTCGCCTACTACTCATTCGTCGGGTTCGAGACATCCGTCAACGTCGCCGAGGAGACGCGCGATCCCCGGCGCTCCTATCCCAGGGCGCTCTTCGGCGCTCTGCTCACCGCGGGCGCGGTGTACGCGCTGGTCGGCGCGGCCGCCGCGGCCGCGGTGCCGACCGGGAAGCTGGCCGGATCCAGCGGACCGCTGCTCGAAGTGGTCCGCGCGGCCGGCGGGGTGCCGACCGAGGTCTTCAGCGGTATCGCCCTGATCGCGGTCGCCAACGGTGCCCTTCTGACGGGCATCATGTCCTCCCGACTGGCTTACGGTATGGCTCGGGACGGGCTGCTGCCGCACTTCCTCACGGCGGTGCTGCCCGGCCGCCGCACCCCGTGGGCGGCGATCGCCGTCACCACCGCCCTTGCGCTGCTGCTCGCACTGACCGGCGATGTGTCAACACTCGCCTCCACTCTGGTCCTGCTGCTCCTCGTGGTCTTCTTCCTCGTCAACACGTCACTGCTCGTCCTGCGCCGCGACGCGGGACTCCGTGATCACTTCAGGGCACCGGTCGTCGTACCGGTCCTCGGCGCGCTGTCGTGCATCGGGCTCGCGACCCAGATCGAACGCGAAGTCTGGCTCAGAGGACTTGTTGTGCTCGCGGTGGGGGCGGCCCTGGGTTCGGTGGCCGCCCTGCGCCTGCGCCGCGCGCGTTGAACGATGCCGCCCGGGGCGCACCGCGCATCACGTGCCTCCGCGCCGGCACGCTCCAGCCGATGCCCGTCAGCATGCGGGCGGATGGCGTCGATGGGAACGGCCGTCGGATCACTCATGATCCAACGTGTCGGCGAAGGCCCGGAGAGCCTCGGCCAGCTCCTTCTTGGAGGGCAGCTCATTCACCTTCTTCTCCAGGCCGTCGATACGCTCAGCCAGGTCGTCCAGGCTTGCCGGACCCGTGGGATGCGAGGTGGGTTCGTCCGTAGGAGCGGGGGACTCGGAAGGCATCGGGCCCCCGTCCGAACCACCTGAACCCCCCGCATCCGCTCCGCCGGAGCTGGTGCCGTCGGTGCCGCCTGAACCACTGACGGAGCCACTGTCACCCGTGCCGCTGTCCGCGCCGACCGAGACGCCGACGGTTCCTCCATCGGACGTCTCCGAGGGCACAGGTGTCGGCCCGGAGGCTCCGCCGTCCTGGTCGGCCACTGCGATCGCCCCGCCTATGCCCAGCACCATCGCGGCGGCCGCGCCGACCAGTGCCACCGTCAACCGTCGAGCTTGCAACTTCCGCATATGTGTCATGAATCGGACACTAGCTACTGATCGCTGCGGAAGGACACCTTCCGAAGATTTGGTGCGGCACGAGCCCCTTGCACAGCGGGGAGACGGGGGGAGATCGCCCGTGGCCCCGATCGCGTCGAGGCACGGGAGGAACGGGTGGGCGAGTCGCGCGACTCATGCCCGCCCTGCCTCGGATGTGAGGGAGAAGCGGTGCAGCGCCTCGCCTCCACCGACCGGCACGCGTACGAGGCCATGGATCAGCAGGTACCTCATACCCGTGTGCGCCCGCCTCGGCGAGACCGACTTCCTGCACCGCTTCCAGCGCCTCGAACGGCGCTCCTGTCGCCGAGCCGGCTCAGCCCTGCCGACCGCGTCAGTGGGCCCGACGGGCGTGGACGCCGTTCGCCTCGAAGTCGTAGATGCTCCGATTGATCCGCAGGCCGTCGACAGCCCCGACCCACGCGTTGTCACGGCCCTTGCCCACCGCGGCGGTGAGGATCGTCGCCGCTGCTCCACCGTCGTCGAGCGAAGCCTTCACCTGCGCGAAGGTGCACTCGGCGGCCTGAGTGCAGATGGTCTCATTGCCTGTGAGGTACCAGTAGCCGGTCGAGGTGGCATCGAGGAACCGGCTCCAGCGATTCGTATCCGCCGTCGGGACCGCGTCCGGCACCCACACCAACGTGGAGTAGTGATCGGTGGAATGCAGGCTCACGTTCGGGTCGATCTCGAACCTGATGTTCGGCAGGTTCTCCGCGCCCCCGGCGTCGACGTTCTCACCGGTCTGGAAGACGCGGAAGCCGACGTCCTTCAGGCCCAGTACGGGATCGCCGTAGAAGTCGACCTCATTGCCGAAGTCGACCTTCTCGGTGCTGTCCGCCACCTCGATTCCCAGGCTGCCCCTTCCGTAGGGCGGCCTGGCGGACGGACCCTGCACGCCGAACGAGCCGTACGGGCCGTCCCTCAGATCGGCGACCGGAGAGCCGATCGTGTTGCGGGTGATCAGGCCCCAGTGTTCTGAGCTCACCCGGTTTTCGTCGCCGGCGGCTGACACCGGTCCTGCGGCTGTCGAGGCGACGATCGCGGCCAGTGCTGCGACTACGAGAGTCTTACCTCGACTCACGCCTGAACGAGCGTTCACGCTCACTCCATTCGGGTAGTGGAAGGGCCAGACATTCGCTTGGCCCAAGACCAGCCGCGCACCGGTGACCGGTCGGCGCGACCACGCCACCGTAACTAACTCTGAGTAGCGAACCCGCTGCGACATACCCGTTATATATGGCTAATCACACGTGAAGTTCATCGGATGGATTGAGTGGACGTCACTTTCCGTGCTGTTCGAACGCTACTGCCCGACCCTTGCTGCCTGAGCGCCTCGGTTGGAGAGTCGATGCGCGGAAACCGTGCACCACCGGCGCCGCGGCCCCGTTACGAGGGAGGCGGCCGGCCGGTGGCCGCAGTGGCCGTCAGCGTTCGCCGTGACGATTCAGCAACTGCTCGACGCGGTCGAACCTCTGGTGCAGGACCCGGAGCTCCGCGCTGACGGCTTCCTCCCCTTCGCGGGTGTAGCGGCCTACGGTGGTTCGCGCCTCACGGACTTCCTTCTCCGCCCGGCCGACGAACCACGTGGCCATGGCCGCGGTGACCATGCCGAAGGTGGTGATCCCGGCCAGCATGGTGACGGCGGCGATGACCCGGCCCCACGCGGTCACTGGGTAGAGATCCCCGTAACCCACCGTCGTCGCCGTCTCGATGGACCACCAGACGGCCTTGGGGAACGAAGTGATGTTGGCGCCCGCCGCACCCCGTTCGGCCGGCACGATCAACGCCGCCCCGGCCAGCAGCACCGCGGCGGTGGCCGAGGTGACAGCCAGAGCGGCCCGGAAGTGAAAGGCGCGCCACCGTGGGTCGCTCAGGAATCGGCCGAGCAGTTGGAAGAACGATTGCTGCACGCGCGGATCCCCCGACCGAGATACGGAAAGGTTTCGGGCGACGGTACCCGTGCAGGGGCGCGACGGTGGGTGCCGACACACACCGATTGCGGTACATGGCCGAGTCGCACGCCCCGGCGAAGGGGCCGCCGGCGATCCGTCCCACGATCGAGCGATCACGAACCGAGGGAGACCGCGTTTGCCTGCGGCCGATCGGGAACGCGGCATCAGACATCCCCGATGCGGCTCCGTGCCGCCGGCACCATCCTGCCCATCACGGTGGCGAGCGTCGCTCCGAGGGCGCTCACACCGACCAGGGTCAGCCAGATCGCGGCCGCCCCGGTGGACAGCAGCCCGGAGAGCGCGATCGGGGCGATCGTTCCTGCGGCAGTCACGGCGAGTTGGTTGACGGCCAGGTACCGGCCGCGGAGGGCGTCCGGGGCGCTCTCCGCGGCGACCGTCGAGGTGATGGGTCCGCCGAGGATTTCGCCGAGAGTGTAGCTACCCGCACCGAACAGTACGACGGTGACCGCGAGGGCGAGCACGGCCACGCGGTCGGCGGCGAGGAACAGGAGGTAGCCGGCAGCGAAGCAGGCGTGTCCCATGACGAGGACGCGGCTGCGGACTCGTCCGCTGAGCCGGCCGACGACGAGCGTCTGGCCGAAGCCGACCATCAGTGTGTTGAGTGTGAAGACCGCCCCGGCCGTCCAGCCCGGCAGGCCCAGCACATCCACGGCGTAGACCGGAATCGCGATGTTGAGGGCGAACAGCGAGATGGCGAAGCACAGTTGGTGTCCGACGATCGGCAGGTACCGGCGGTCCCTGAGCACGTGCTGCCAGCCTCCACCAGCGTCTCGCCCCGCTGGTGGGCGGGTGTTCGGAAGGGCCCGCATCAGGGCGAAGGCGGTGAGATAGGACATGGCGTTGATGGCCACGATCGCGGCGTAGGCGCCGTGAGACCCGATGCTGACGGCGACGGCGGAGAGGAGCCCGCCGAGGGCGTACCCGAGGTTGCGTACGGACCCGAGGAGGCCGAACCAGCGCTCGCGTTGACCGGGCGCGGCCAGGGCCGTCACGGTCACGCCGTAGCAACCGGAGAACACTGCCCTCCCGGCGCTGCACAACCACGCGCAGATGATGATCTGCCAGGTTTGGCCCACGACGAGATACCCGGCGAAGCCGAGCGCCTGGGCGAGGTTCGCCGCTTGCAGCACCGGCTTCGTGCCGTAGCGGTCTGTCAGTCCCGCGACCAGAGGGCCTGCCGGGAGCGCCAGCAGCCCGGCCGTCGTCAGCGCCGCGCCCACCTGCACCAGCGTCAGCGAGGTCGAGGCCAAGAAGTAGAGCATCGTTACGGGGATGAAGACGCCGGTGCCGATCGAGTCGATGACGATCGCCGTGACGAATCGGCCATGTCGAGCCATCGAGGGACGGACCGTGGAATCGGTAGGAGCCACGGCCCAGACGGTATAGATTCTATACCGGTATCCTCAACGCTACCGGGAGTTGTGCATGGGCAAGGCCTACAACGTCATGGCCGCGACCTGCCCCAGTCGCACCGTTCTGCATCGGATCGGGGCACGCTGGACAGTGTTCGTAGTCAACGCGCTCGACACCAGGACGATGCGATTCACCGAGCTCAAGGCACACATCCGGGGGATCACGCCCAAGGCGCTCACGGAGACGCTTCGCGCGATGGAGTACGACGGCCTGATCTCTCGCACCGAGTTTCCCGCCAACCCCCCGCACGTCGAGTACGCCCTCACCGACCTCGGCCGGTCGCTGCTCACGCCCCTGCGTGCCGTCCGCGAGTGGGCCGAGAGCCATGTCCCCGACATCGAACGCGCCCGCGAGCAAGCCGACTCGCAACGGTGAGGCGGCCGGCCGGGCAGGCTGCGCACCGCACGGTGATCGCACCGGCAGGGCTGATGCGGCAGGAGCAGGGGTGCGGAGGGCGTCCAGCGGTACGGGAGTTCACCCCCGGCCGCTGCCCGTGCTGCGCAGCGACGAACGCGTCCTCGCGCTGCTCCACGACGCCGGATTCGAGGACAGCGACGTCGTGCGCGTCGAACCCGTGCCCCGGGGCGTGGGCCGGCCCTGGAGCGGGGAAGCCGAAGCGCGAGTTGACCCTCCCCTTACGTCAGGCTTGAAGCTGTGTGCTGACGAAAGGACAGGTGGATGAGTTACTCCGTGGGGCAGGTCTCAGCCTTCGCCGGCGTGACGGTGCGTACGCTGCATCACTACGACAAGGCGGGGCTGCTCTCGCCCAGTGACCGCAGCCACGCCGGTTACCGGCTCTACGGCGAGGCAGACCTCGTCCGTCTTCAGCAGATCCTCTTCTACCGTGAGCTGGGCTTCCCCCTCGACGAGATCGCCGCGATCTTCAAGGACCCGCAGGCGAACCCACTGGAGCGCCTGCGCGAACGGCAGCGGCAGTTGAGCGAGGAGATCGCCAGGCTGCAGCGGCTGGCCGAGGTGGCTGAGCGGGCCATCGAAGTGCAGAAGACCGGTGTGTCCCTGACTCCTCAGGAACGCTTCGAGGTCTTCGGCGAGATCGCCTTCGACCTGAGCTATGCCACCGAGGCCGAGCTGAAGTGGGCGCACTCGGAGGGACAGCGCGAGGCGATGGCGCGTGCGACCGCTCACACCAAGGAGGATTGGCGCCGCCTCATGGGCGAGGCCGCAGCCTGGCGCGCGGAGCTGCTCGCAGCCTTCGACGAGGGGGAGCCGAGCAACGGCGAGCGGGCCATGGACCTTGCCGAGGAACACCGCCTGCACATCTCACGGTGGTTCACCTCCTGTCCGCCCGACATGCACCGGCGGATCGCGGACGATTTCGTCGCCGACCCGCGCGCCTTCGCCATGGTCGTCCCGCCGTCGCAGCAACGTCCGGGCCTCGCCGCCTATGCGTGCAAAGCGGTCCATGCCAATGCTGCCCGCCATACCGGTGGGCGCGCCGACGTCGAGGAGTGCCGATGAGGGTCGTGATCGCCGCGGCCGGATCGCGCGGCGACGTCGCGCCGTATACGGGCCTGGGCGTCGAACTGCGCCGCGCCGGCTATGACGTCGTCCTCGCCACCACAGACACCTTCGCACCCCTCGTGAGCGACACCGGGCTGGAGTTCCGCGGTCTCCCCGGCGGTACGCGGGCGAGCGGCGGCACCGACGGCAGACGTGAACTGATGCGCACCGCGGCCACGTTCATCACCGAACTGGGCCAGGGGTTCGCCGACGTGGTCGCCGAGGGCGCGGATCTGCTCCTGCTGTCCACCACGACGGCCCCGCTCGGCTGGCACCTCGCCGAGGCCACGGGCATACCCAGCCTCGGTGTGTATCTCCAGCCCACGGCACCGACCGGCGACTTCCCTCCCAACGTCACCGGCTCCCGCTCGCTGGGCCGCCTCGCCAACCGTGCAGCCGGACGCTTCGCTCTCCGCATGGCCGATCGCGTCTACGAGCAAGCGGTCGCAGGACTGCGTCACCGCCTCCAGCTGTCGCCGGCCTCTGCCACCGCGATGCGTCGGCGACAAGAACAGGCCAACTGGCCCGTCCTGCACGGATTCAGTACGGCACTGGTGCCACGCCCCACCGACTGGCGGCCGGGCCTGGAGGTCGTGGGCAACTGGTGGCCCAGTCATGACGCGGCCGAACGCCTGCCCCCGGACGTGGAGGACTTCCTCGGCGCCGGGCCGCGGCCCGTCCTCATCGGCTTCGGGAGCATGGCGGCGGGCGAGGGGGAACGACTGAGCGAGATCGCGGTGCGAGCCCTGCGCCGGGCCGGGCTGCGCGGCATTCTTCAGGCCGGAAGTGCCGGGCTCGCGGCCGACGGCGATGACGTGCTCACCATCGGGGACGTACCGCACACCCTGTTGTTCCCACGGCTGGCAGCGGTGGCCCACCATGGCGGTGCCGGGACCTCGGCCGCCGCGTTGCGTGCCGGAGTGCCGGCGGTCCCCGTGCCGGTGACCGCTGACCAGCCGTTCTGGGCGGGTCGGCTCGCCGCCATCGGCGCCGCCACCGATCCGATTCCCTACCGGGCCCTCACGGCCGAACGGCTCGCCGAGTCACTCGACCACGTAGTGCGGCGGCAGGCACACAGCCGAGCCGCCGCGAGAGCGGCGCGACACCTGATGACCGAGAACGGGGCGGACGCGGTGCTCAAGGCCGTCCGGCAGATGACCGAGGGATGACGCCGATCCGCTTTTTCTCGTCACGCGACGGTTCGCCGGATTCCCCGCCGGATCACCATCTGATCCGGCGGGGCCGACGAGGAGGTAAATGCCTTGCCGGAACACCGGCGGCTTCGGTCGAATGCCACCATGACTCATGACAACCCTGGGGACCATCTGGAGCAGAACCGACGCTACTGGGACGACGAGGCGGCTGCCTGGCACGGGCCGCTCGCCCGCGATCACTGGGCGCAGGCAGAACCCCGGTGGGGCTTGTGGGCAACGCCGGAGTCCGAGGTCTCCGTGTTGCCGGACGGCATGGCCGGGATGCGGACCATCGAGCTCGGCTGTGGCACGGCCTACGTTTCGGCCTGGCTGGCCAAGGCCGGGGCCCACCCGGTCGGGATCGACCTCTCGGAGAACCAGCTCGCGACCGCTCGCGCGATGCAGGCGGAGTCCGGGATCGACTTCCCCCTTCTCCTGGGCAATGCCGAGACGGTGCCCTACGAGGACGACACGTTCGACCTCGCGATCAGCGAGTACGGCGCCTCGTTGTGGTGCGACCCCTACCGGTGGATCCCGGAAGCGGCCCGGCTTCTCGTTCCCGGAGGCCACTTGGTGTTCATGCGCTACTCGCCCCTGTTCGCGCTGTGTCTCCCGCCCGAGGGACCTGCGTCCACCACCTTGTCCCGCGGGCAGTTCGGCCTGGGCCGGCTGGATGCGGGAAACCACGTGCAGTTCGTCCTGCCGCACGGGGAGATGCTCCGTCTGCTGCGGTCCTGCGGATTCGTCGTGGAAGACCTGATCGAGATTCAGGCGCCCCCTCGTGCCCCCAGGGACTACCCGGAGGTCTCCGCCGACTGGGCGCGGCAATGGCCCAGCGAGGAGATCTGGAAGGCCCGTCTGGACTGACAGCGCACCTCGAGCTGGGCCGGCCGCGCTCGTGACGGCCTCGGCAACGGCTCGCCCGCCCATGGACTGCGGCCGGGAAGGGGACGGGGTGCACGGCGCCTGCCCTGTCCCTCCGTCGCCTCGCGTGACGGCCGGCCCGGAGGTACGACGGTGCCGGCTCCCGCACGTCGGGGGAGCCGGCACCGCCTTCATCGTCTGCTACTGGTTGACGCAGCCGATCGAGCCGACCGGGAAGTTGTTGCCGGTCGATGTCGCAGTGAACCCGAAGGTGACGCTCCCGTCCGGCGGAACGGTCCGGTTGTAGTCGACGTTCCTGACCGTGAGCGCGCCGTCGGAGCCGGTCGTCAGCGCACCGCTCCACACGCTACTGATCTTGGTACCCGCGCCGGGCATCCACTTCACGGCCCAGCCGTTGAGCGCTGTCGTGCCGTGGTTCATGACCTCGACAGACCCCTGGAAGCCGCCGCCCCAGGAGCTGGTGACGCTGTAGACGGCCATGCACCCGGTGTGCGGGTCGGTCGGCGTGGGTGTCGGGGTCGGTGTCGGGTCCGGGGTCGGTGTGCCGCCCGAGCCGCGGATGCCGGTCACCTCGCCGTTGCCACCGTCGAAGACGACGTCGGAGCAGGAGAAGAAGTTCTCCTGGCTGTCCGAGCGAACCCACTGGATGAACATCACCGCGTCACCCGAGCGCCCGGAAGGCAGGTTCATGTCCCAGTAGTAGTGGCCGCCGTCGGTTCCCGGCGAGCCCGTCTGCGCCGGGTTGGTGACCGTGTCGATCAACTCCAGATCGTCCCATCCCAGTTCGGTACTGGGCGAGTAGCCGGGCTTGGACAGGTACACCCGGAACGAGCCAGGATGCGCTGCCCAGTTGCTGTGCTTGATCTGGATGGTGTTCCCGGAGGTCAGGTGTGTGCGGGGCCAGTCGGAGCGCGCGGCGTTGTATCCGGTGAAGTTGTACGGCGACCGGTCGCCGGCGCTGCACAGCTTCCCGTCCGGGACATAACCCTGCCCACGCCCACCCGCGTTGGAGTCGAGCACGGCGAACCAGTTGTACAACGCGGTCGGGCCGCTCTCGTCCAGCGCGGCCCGGCACGCCGGATTGGTCGGATCCAGGGAGCCGGTGCTGGTCTTGGCGTCCAGCCAGCAGAGGTAGGTGCGCGACCCCGGCGTCATCGTCACGCCGTGCGCCTGCGCGTTGCCCTGGCCCAGTAACGTGAGGGCTATTCCGCTGAGCAGCGTTGCCAGCACCGTTGCCAGAGCGGCAAGTTGTTTCCTGCGTCGAGTCATGCTGTCTCCTGTGCCTGTGTGGGGTTGTCTTCCGGCCGGGCCTGTCTCCTGTGGTCACATCGCTCGGTTCGCCGACGTCGGTCCCGTCCGTCGGACCTCCGTCAACGGCTGCGTCGGCCCGGGCGTCCGGGCCCGGCCTCGACGGCACCCGCGTCTCCGCGACGGTGGTGGGAGCGTTGCGCTGTTCGCTGAGCAGGTTGCGCGCGGCGATCGGGCCACGCGGGTGGAGCTTGCATGCCGGGCTTCTCCGGGAGGGGGGACCGGACGGGGCGATCAGGGAATCGGAAGCACACCCTCATCACGGATGGGAGCGCTCCCATATGTTGTTTAGTAGAGGACTGTAGAAGTGCCGACGTGTCCCTGACAAGGTATAGGGACGGAATGCAACGGGCTGATCCCGAAGGGGCAGGTCAGGGAAGGGCGGGGGAGCAACGCCCGGCAGCCAGGCGCCCGTTACCCCGGGAGCGCTCCCGTGGATCGGCCCACCGGGCGGGCGCTCGGTCCGGTGACGGCAGCCGGGTCGCTCCGGCGGTCGAACTGGGTGCACCCGGATGCCTCAGGTCGACTCGCGCACCACCAGTTGCGTCCGCAGGATCACATGGCGCCAGGCGACCTGCGGTTGGTCCATCTCCTCCAGCAGCAGCCGCACCATGGTCCGGCCGATCTCCTCCATCGGCTGGCGAACGGTCGTCAGGGGCGGCTCGGTCTGTTCAGCCAGCTCGAAGTCGTCGAAGCCGATCACCGCCACATCCTGCGGGACCCGGCGCCCCACCGCGTGCAGGGCGGTCATCGCCCCGGCGGCCATGCTGTCCGACGCGGCGAAGACGGCGTCGACCTCCGGGTGCCGCTCGATGAGCCCGGCCATCGCCCGTCGCCCGCTCGCCTCGCTGAAATCGCCTTGTGCGATCAGGGACGGCACCTCGTCGAGCCCGGCCTCGCTCAACGCTTCCCGGTAGCCGCGCAGTCTGCACCGGGAGGCGTACATCTCGGGCGGGCCCGTGATGGCGGCGATGGCTCTGCGCCCGCCGCGCGTCAGATGGGCGACCGCGGCCCGCGCGCCGCCCACGTTGTCCGCGTCCACATACGTCACCCGTTCCTCGTCCGAGCGCCTGCCCAGCAGTACCGTGGGCAGCCCGGCGTCGGCCAGCATGTCCGGCAAGCGGTCCTCGGCGCGTACGGACATGAGCAGCGCCCCGTCGATCCGGCCGCCGCGCACGTACTTCACGAGCCGCTGCCGTTCGGCGTCCGTGCGGACGAGCGTGAGCAGCAGTTGTACGTCCGCCTCGGTCAGGGCATCGCCGACCGCTCGCACGACCTCCGAGAAGAACGGCTCGCCGAACAGCCGCCAGTCCGTCTTCGTCATCACCAGCGCGACGGCGTCCGCGCGCCGCCCGGCCAGTGAGCGTGCGGCCAGGTTGGGAACGTAGTCCAGTTCGTCGATGGCGCGCTGCACGGCCCGGCGTGTGGACGCCTTGACGCCCGACGCGTTGTTGATGACCCGGGAGACCGTGCCGCGCCCCACTCCGGCAAGGGCGGCCACTTCCTCCAGCGTCGGTGTGCCGGAACTTCGCTTCAGCATGTTCCCACCCCCAAGACATCCGATCTTACGGCCCGTCGGGTGCTGGGCCCGAAAGAATTCGGAGAAGAGGCGGCCCTCGAAACGATGTCGGAGAGGCAGGGGAACGCGGGGGAGCGGCGCCGGCGTCCGTGGTCATCGGGTGCGACCGCGTCATGTGACGAGCCGGTGATTTTTGGGCGCCCCGCATGGACAGTGAAGGCGAATCCTGTCCAACAGCTTGACGGCGCGTCGCGCGTCCCCCGAGATTGGGAGCGCTCCCAAAAGCTTGGCGTCGAACGGGGCGCAATGTCGTTGAGTGACCCGTTCTGCGGGTTGACCCCACGATGACGCGTGGTCAACCCACCCCGGGTCAAGGCCGTTTCCGCTCGACAACGGAACCGGTGGTTCATCTGTTGACGCGGCGGGAGCGCTCCCATTGCGTCGTTTTCACTTCGTGCGAGGAGGAATGCTATGAAACGCTTTTTGGCACTACTGGCGACCTGTGCGACGATCCTGGGCCTCACGGGCTTCTTCAGCCCCCAGGCCGTGGCCGCCACCGGATGCAAGGTCGACTACACGGTCACCAGCCAGTGGCAGGGCGGCTTCCAGGCCGGTGTGAAGATCACCAACCTCGGTGCACCCATCTCCGGCTGGAAGCTCGCCATCGCGATGCCGGACGCGGGCCAGAAGCTCGTCCAGGGCTGGAACGCCACCTGGTCGCAGTCCGGTTCCACGGTCACCGCCGCCGGAATCGACTGGAACCGCACGCTGAACACCGGTGCGGCCGTCGAGGTGGGGATGGTGGGTTCCTTCACGGGCGCCAACCCGAAGCCGACGGCGTACACGCTCAACGGCGTCGCCTGTACGGGGTCCGTCGACGAGACCCCCACGCCCGACCCGGGCGGCGACGGCACCCCCGTGGGCATCAACGGACAGGTTCACGTCTGCGGAGTGCACCTGTGCAATCAGTACGACCGCCCCGTACAGCTGCGGGGGATGAGCACGCACGGCATCCAGTGGTTCAGTCAGTGCTACAACAACGCCTCCCTGGACGCGCTGGCGAAGGACTGGAAGTCAGACCTGCTGCGCGTCGCCATGTACGTGCAGGAGGACGGCTACGAGACCGACCCGGCAGGATTCACGAGCCGGGTGAACAGCCTCGTCGACATGGCCGAAGCGCGCGGCATGTACGCGATGATCGACTTCCACACGCTGACGCCGGGCGATCCGAACTACAACCTCGACCGCGCGAAGACGTTCTTCGCGTCCGTGGCGGCCCGCAACGCGGGCAAGAAGAACGTGATCTACGAGATCGCCAATGAGCCCAACGGGGTGAGCTGGACGGCCATCAAGAACTATGCCGAACAGGTCATTCCGGTGATCAGGGCCGCAGACCCGGACGCTGTCGTCATCGTCGGTACGCGCGGCTGGTCCTCGCTGGGGGTCTCCGACGGTTCCAGCGAGAGCGAGGTCGTCAACAACCCTGTCAATGCGTCCAACATCATGTACGCGTTCCACTTCTACGCCGCGAGCCACAAGGACTCCTACCGTGCCGCGGTGAGCCGGGCGTCCTCTCAACTCCCGCTCTTCGTCACCGAATTCGGCACCGTGAGCGCCACGGGAGGCGGAGCGCTGGACCGGTCGAGCACTACGGCGTGGCTGGATCTGCTGGATCAGTTGAAGATCGGCTACGCGAACTGGACCTACTCCGACGCTCCTGAGAGCAGCGCGGCGCTCCGGCCCGGCACCTGCGACGGCAGCGACTACAGCAGCAGCGGTGTGCTGACCGAATCGGGGACCTTGCTCAAGAGCCGGATCAGCACCGCGGACAACTTCCCCACCAGCTGACGACGTCATGCGCGCACCCTCGACCGGGCGGCGGCCCGGTTGCGCATGACCTGACACACCCTGCGACCGTCCCGCCGGAAGTGCTCCGGTGGGACGGTCGTGGGGGCCGCGGTGCGCCGGCCTCCCACCTGAATGGCGCAGGGCAGTCTTCCGGAGCAGAGTGGAACTACTGGAGCACAGGTCGGCGGAGCAATGTGTTCGATTCGATCCGCCCCTGTTCGATCAACTCTGTGCGAGGAACTCATGGCGACAATCGACAGCCGGAGTGGCACTGAACTGCGAACGAGCGACACATCGGGTGGAACCCGGGGAACCACCGTCATCGCGGACACCGTGGTCGCGACGATCGCCGGGATAGCCGTGCGGGAGACGGAGGGAGTCTATTCCCTCGGCGGGGGCGCCTCGCGGGCTCTGGGGGCGGTCAAGGACAAGGTCTCCCGTTCCAACGACCACGGCCGCGGGGTGAAGGTGGAGGTCGGCGAGAAGCAGACCGCCATCGACGTCGACATCGTGGTGGAGTACGGCATCGCCATCATGGACATGGCCCGAGACATCCGCACCCATGTCACGGACGCGGTCGGGACCATGACGGGACTGGAAGTCGTCGAGATCAACATCAAGGTGATCGACGTCCACGTCCCGGAATCCGATGACGACGGTGACGACGACGAGGGTTCTGCGCCGAAGTCACGCGTCAGGTGAGACGGACCCGCCCGGGTGCGGCGGACTCGGACGGAGGCGCGAGCGCCGACGGCATCGCGTGCCCGGGCACGCCGTCCCGACCCGCTTCGGGGGAGTCCGGCCCGCCCGGCGCCCGGCACTGGGGCGGCGGCCACGCGGTGACCGGTGCGCACCCTTGCCCGTGCGCGGAACGAAA
Source organism: Streptomyces sp. NPDC005761 (assembly GCF_040630635.1). NCBI lineage: Bacteria > Bacillati > Actinomycetota > Actinomycetes > Kitasatosporales > Streptomycetaceae > Streptomyces > Streptomyces sp. NPDC005761. The sequence continues at coordinate 78,023 of NZ_JBEXXX010000016.1, forward strand.
CCCTTTCCCCGGCCGAGTACTCAGCTGTGGCGGGGGGCCGCGGTGCGGGCAGCCGGTGGGTTCACGGCGACGCCCTTGAAGAACGTGTAGTGGAACGTTCCGTCGTCGTCGGTGGTGCGGTGCAGGTCGGCGATCCCCTGGTCCCACTCGGCCGTTGAGGTGAGGGCGGCGGCCACCGCCTTGTCCCGGACCGACGCGACCATGGCGATGAAGGTGTTGCGGGTGAAGCCGTCGACCATCGCGGGCAGGGTCCGGTCGGCGTAGACCGTGAGTGGCCGGACCACGACATCGCCGTAACCGGCATCGGCCAGCAGCGGCTGAACCTGCCGGCCGAGCAGCGCGTTCCCCCCGGCGGCTGCCTGGAGGCGGACCTGGCAGCCGATCGCCGCCCGGGCATGCGCGCTGTCTGGGTGGAAGAACGCCGACCCGTGGTCCCCCTCGATCACGGTGATGGTGCCCCCGGGCCGCAACACGCGGCGCAGGCCGGCCAGCGCCAGCCGGGGGTCCGTCAGGTGTTCCAGGACGAAGCACACGAAGACGTGGTCGAACTCCCCGTCGGCGAAGGGCAGGTCGTACGCGTCGGCGCGGTGCCACTCCACCCGCGCCCCGGGCGCGAACTCCGCGGCGCGGGCGCGGGCCTGCGCCAGTGAATCCTCGGATCGGTCGACCGCGACGATGTGTGCCCGGGGACTGGAGCGGAGCAGATGGACGGTCTGGGCGCCGATCCCGCACCCGAGCTCCAGCACCCGACTGCCTGCGGGGTAGGCCGTGCCGGCGTGCAGCAACTGCGCCAGTATGTCCGCCTGGTCGCCCAGTCGCCGTCCCTCACGCGGCGAGTATCCATGCACGTAATCGCCCGCCGGAACAGGGGCGGAGGGAGTGGTGACTGTGTTCATGGCCCCAACTCTGTTGCCACAATGGCCCGATGAACAGATCCAATGAGGGTGCTCCCGGCCGGTCCATAACGGCGGGGGCCGACTTCCTGCATCTGGCCATCGACGAGGCTCCGGAGGGCGGGAAGTCCGACTGGCTGGCCCGGCAGATCCGGCTCGCGCTGGCGGACGGGCGCCTGCCGGTGGGCAGCAGACTGCCGGCCACCCGGGTCCTGGCCGGTGAACTGGGCGTATCGCGCGGGGTGGTCACCGAGGCGTACCAACGCCTGGTGGAGGACGGTCACCTCGCCGGACGCGGACGCAACGGCACGATCGTGGTCGGTGCCCCCGCGCCGATCACGGTGACCAGACCTCCCACACCCACCAGTTCACCGTCACCCGAGGCGTTGTTCGCCGCGGCGCCCGGCGCGGCCATCTTCGACACGATGCGCAGGGCCCGGGCACGCATCGACCTCTCCCCGGGGTTTCCCGACCTGGCCGCGTTCCCGCGAGCGGCGTGGCTGCGTACCGAACGCCGCGTCCTCGACCACCTCGCGGCATCCGACCTCGGATACGGAGACCCACGCGGTACACCGGCACTTCGCCTGGCCATCGCGAACTGGATCGCCCGCAACCGCGGCATCAGGGCGGACCCCGACGAGATCCTCATCGTCGCCGGCACCGCCCAGACGCTCAGCCTGCTCGGGCGGGTGCTGCGCGATGACGGCCTCTCCGCGGTGGCCGTGGAGGACCCCGGCTCCCTCGGGTCCCGGCAGCTCCTGCACAACTGCGGACTGGCCACCCCGCCGGTGGAGGTCGACTCCGAAGGCATACGCGTCGATGAGCTGCGCGCCACGGGTGAAGCGGCCGTACTTCTCACCCCCGCGCACCAGTTCCCGACCGGCGTGGTTCTCCGTGGCAGCCGGCGCGGCGAACTGACGCGCTGGGCACGCGAATGCGGAGGTCTGATCATCGAGGACGACTACGACGCCGAGCACCGCTACGACCGGACTCCGGTGCCCGCCGTGCGGTCGGTGCTCGCCGAGAACGTCGTCTACGCCGGAAGCGTCTCGAAGCTCCTCGCGCCGGCCCTGCGCATCGGATGGGTCCTCGCCCCGCCGAAGTACCGCGACGCCCTCGTGGACGCCAAACGGTTCGCCGACCTGGGCAACGCGGCCCTGCCCCAGCTCGTCCTGGCACGGTTCATGGAGTCGGGTGCGATGGAACGTCAACTGCGCCACCTGCGCCGGCACCATCGTCACCGCCGGGATGCCATGATCAAAGCCATCGCCACCCACCTGCCGGGCGCCCTCGTGCACGGTGCGGCGGCCGGCCTGCATCTGACCGTCACCTTTGACGCCGACTGCGCCGACACGGAGCTCGCGGCCACCGCACTCGCCCGCGAGGTGAAGGTTCATCCCCTGTCCTGGCACAGCCAGCGACCCCGCCGGCCGGGGCTGGTCCTGGGGTACGCCGCGAGCACACCCACCGACATCGACGAGGGCGTCTCGATACTCGGGGAGGTGCTGCGGGACAGCGGCGTCGGTTCCGGCGCCTGATGCGGGCGGGTGTCGTGCCCGCTCGACCGGTCTGCGCACAGCACGGGGCATCCGGGCGGCCGGGTCGTGACGCCTGCCGCCGGGTTGTCAGGACGGCCACGGGTCGGTCTGCCGGCCCACGACCGGCAGTGCCAGGGCAACCCCTTCGGCATCGGCCTTCCGGGTCAGGTACTCCATGGTGGCCGTGAAGTCGTCCAGGAAGGCGCGGAAGGGGCGGAGAGGGCGGTCGAGGGGGCGAAAGAAGTCGTCCCAGTGGATGGGGACGACGCGCTGAGCGCCCGTGGCCGTGACCAGCCGGTGCCAGTACTCCTCCCGGAAGGCGCGATCCTGTTTGCCGAGCGCGCCGATCCCCAGATACACGGTCTCGGCGAAGTGGCCGTCGAGGGCGCCGGGCAGGCTGTGGGCGCTGGCGTGGACCAGGAGCCGGCGCGCGCCGTGCCGGACGTGAAGGGTGTAGCAGTCACCGGTCCTGTAGTCCGTGGCGCGGACCGGGGGCCGCAGCGGCCGCTCGATGCGGCCGGGGGCGAGGTCGCCGGGGCTGTGGCGGGCGGGCAGGGCGGTGAGCGTGAAGCGCCCGATCGCGAACGGCTCGCCGGTGACGACCTGCTGGAAACGGTCGTCGGGAAACCCCTGCCCTCGGGCGATGTTGCGGGTGGAGGGGGAACCGATGAGCCGGGCACCCGTCATGGCGGCGACCTCGGGGGAGTCCAGGGCGTGGTCGTAGTGCGAGTGGACGACGAACACCGCGTCGAGACGGTCGCGACCGGCCCGGCGCAGACCGGCGGCGATGCGGGCGCGGTCCGGCCGTAGACGGCCGAACCTCATGCGCAGGAGGCCGGGGCGGCTGAAGAACCCGTCGGTGAGGATCGCGGTGTCGCCGTCGTCGAGCAGGATCGTGGACACGCCGAGGAACACGGCCCGCGGCGCCCCCGGCCGCGGCGGAGTGGGTAGATCGTTCAGATACGTCCATGGTGCGAGGCTCGGAGCCCGCAGGCCCCGCAGCGCGTCGGTCACCCGCGGCCCGCGGCCTCCAGTGCCGGTCTCCATGCATCCCCCTGGCGCAAGCGGCTTGTCACCCACTACGGATGACGAGCCGTCAGTATCCATCGCGGACGCTGACGGTGGGGGCGAGGAGCCTGCCCCGGGCTCCTGGCGGCGCGGCAGGTCCTGCTACGACACGGGCGGGTAGGGGTTCTCGGCAAGCACCTTGGCGAGATGAGCCGCATTGACGGCGAGGGTGTGCGTCGTGGCGGCGACCGCTTCGGGCGTCCCGTCCAGGTCCTGGTAGTCCGTGCCGTGCTGCGCCTCGCCGACCCAGTACGACACCGCTCCGGGCGGCAGGGTGAAACCCAGGTCGTCGAGTCCCTGGAAGAGATCGGCGCTCACCTTGTGCGCACCGTCCTCGTTGCCGACCACGGCGGCGATACCCACTTTGCCGTACGTCAGCTGCCGGCCCCCGTCGTCGGTTTCCGAGATGTCGGCGTTGAGACGCTCCAACACGCGCTGGCACACGCTGGAGGGGTGCCCCAGCCAGATGGGGGTGGACACCAGCACGATGTCCGCGGCCATCACCTTGCGGCGGAGCTCGGGCCACGCGTCTCCCTCGCCCATGTCCTGCGCCACCCCCGGACGCACGTCATGGTCGACCACGCGTACGGTCTCTCCCGCCACGCCGAGACCGGAGAGCTCGGCCATGATCTGATCCGCCAGCAAGTGGCTGCTGGAACGCTTCGGGGACGGTGACAGGGTGCAGACGAGAGCAAGAGCGCGTGCCATGTCGTGGAACTCCTTCGAATGCCGCACACGGGACGGTCGTCCCGTCGGAACGTGGGCGCCGCGCGCTGCGTAACGCCCCGCGTGCCGCCACCGAGGCGGCCGGCACCGGCCGGCCACCTCCACGTGGTGCCGTATACCCGGTGCGGTGTCCGTCAGGCGGCTGATCCCCCGAATGCCAGCAGGAGTGGACGGGCGGACCACAGGGCAGGAGCCGGGGACCGCCGCTCGAGTGGCGGCGGATCGCGGGCACACCGAGGCTGGGAGAGGTGGGCGAGCGCCTGACGCCACGGACAGCGACCTGTTCACGTTCGTACCCACGTGGAGGCTTCGGATGACGACTGCTGCCGCACCACCCATCGACCTCGGGAACCTGTGGACCCTGCCGGGTGTCTACGCGCCCCAGGCCGACACCTACCTCCTGGCCCGGGTGCTCCACGCCGAGGGGATCACGGCGGAGACGGACGTCCTCGACGTGTGCACGGGAAGCGGCGCTCTCGCCCTGCTGGCCGCGAGGATGGGAGCACGGGTGTCGGCTACCGACATCTCGCGACGCGCGGTGCTCACTGCCCGGATGAACGCCGCCCGCGCCGGGCAGCGGATCCGGGTGCTGCGCGGTGACCTCACCGGGCCGGTCTCCGCGCAGCGCTTCGACGTGGTGGTGAGCAATCCGCCCTACGTTCCCGCCCCGCATGCCCGCCGCAGCCACCGGCCCGAGGTCGCGTGGGATGCGGGGCAGAGCGGGCGGGAGGCCGTCGACCGGATTTGCGCTCATGCCCAGGACGTGCTCCGCCCCCAGGGCGTACTGCTCATGGTGCACTCCGGTCTCTGCGGCGTCGAGGAGTCGCTGAGGCGGCTGGGCGATACCGGTCTGCGTTGCTCGGTGACGGAGCGGACCCGCGTACCCTTCGGGCCCGTGATCACCAAGCGGCTGCCGTGGCTGCGGGCCCGGGGCCTGATCGGCGCAGACGAGGACACGGAGGAGCTGGTGGTGATCCGTGCCGAACGAAGCTGACCGTGCCAGGCGCGTGAGCGTCGACCGCAACGGCCCGATGCTGATCGAGGGGCCGGTGGAGATCGTCCGGGAGGACGGGACGGTGGCCACCTCCGACCGGTTCGTCGTCGCCGTGTGCACCTGCCGCCGCAGTCGCATCTACCCGTGGTGCGACACCAGCCACCGCCGCCACTCACGGCCTCCCGAGGCCGGTCACCGCGAGGGCGACGACGGGTCCCACGGGGCCGGGACGCCCGGCGACCAGGACTGACCGCAGTCCCGCGCGCTCACGCCGAGCCGCGCCTCGGCCGGCGATGGCTGCGCCTGGCCACGGCGTCGGCCGGCCGGTGGAGGGGGCGCCGTACCGGGAACGACGGTGCTGATGGGTTGAACCGCAGGTCGATGTCTCCGTCGACCGTTTCCACCGGTGGCCGCTGCTGGTGCAGCGCGCCCAGCGCATCGCGGGGACGCGCCCCGCCCGGCTGTTCGCCCCTGAGCCCGGCGTCGGCCCATCCTCCTGAGATCACAACTTCCCCCGGAACAGGAGTAATTCACGACTTCCTACTGGACGGCGGACAGAAGTTTCGTACGCTGCGGAAGTCGGAAAGGTCACTGAGGGGGACCCACATGTCGTTGCGCAAAGGCGCCAATACGCCGGTGGACAGTGCCCGCGTGCGGGTGGAGCTCGGCTGGCGCGAAGGCCCCGGAGCGCCTGACGTGGACGTGTCGGCTCTTCTGCTGACCGCCGTCGGCAAGGTGCGCTCGGACAACGACTTCGTGTTCTACAACCAGCCCGTTCACCCCAGCGGGGCGGTGCGCCATGAAGGCAGACGCCAGGACGGTGGCGGTGCGGTCGAGACGATCGACGTGGCGCTTTCGGCGGTGGAGCAGGAGATCGGGACCGTCGTCGTCGCGGCGTCCACGGACGGCACGTTCGGGCAGGTCGCCGGACTGTTCGTGCGCGTGCTCGACGCGGTGACCGGCGCCGAGGCCGCGCGGTTCGACGCCACGGACGCCACGACGGAGACCGCGTTCGTGCTCGGGGAACTGTACCGGCGCAACGGCGCCTGGAAGTTCCGGGCGGTGGGCCAGGGGTACGCATCCGGACTGGCGGGTCTCGCCACCGATTTCGGGATCAGTGTCGACGAGCCCGCCGCACCCACGCCGGTGTCCCCACCGCAGCCCGCCGCGCCCGCGCGCGTATCCCTGCCGCAGCCCGCCCCGCCCGCCCCGCCCGCACCGCTTCCTCCGGTCCGGCCGCCCGTCCCCGCTCAGCCGGTGCGTCTCACGAAGATCACATTGACCAAGACGGCGCCTTCGGTGTCGCTGGCCAAGCAGGGTGCGACCTCGGGAGCTATGCGGGTCAACCTCTCGTGGAGTGCCCGTCGGCCGCCGCGCGGCTGGATGAGGAAGGGGGAGGAGGCCGTCCGGCTGGAGGACGTCGATCTGGACCTCTCCTGCCTCTGGGAGTTGCAGAACGGGGCGACGGGGATCGTCCACCCCATCAACAACCAGTTCGGCTCGTTCGACCAGGCTCCCTACGTCCAATTGGACCAGGACGACCGGACGGGCACGAGCGAGACCGGCGAGAACCTGACGATCAACCTTGATCACACCGCCGAGATCAAGCGCCTTCTGGTGTTCGTGGTCATCTATGCCGGGGCATCGAGCTTCGCGGGACTGCACGGCGTTGCCACGCTGTATCCGCCCGTCGGCCCGCCGATCGAGGTGCTCCTGGACGAGTGCACCGTTCCCTCTCAAGTGGCCCCGATCGCACTGATCGAGAACATCGGCGGGGAACTGATCGTCCGCCGGGAGGCGAAGTACCTCCTGACGCCGCCCGGCATCTTCAAGCAGCAGGCCGCGGACCTCGAGTACGGCTGGGGCCTGACGTGGCAGGGGGCCAGTAAGGACTGACGGGGCTGCGTCCCGTCCTGCGTCGGTCGCGCGGCAGGTACCGTCATCGGTCGGCCCGTCTGCCGACGCACTCGCGGCAGGCACCGTCATCGGCCGGCCCGTTCGCCGGTGCACTCGCGCGGCAGGCACCGTCATCGGCCGGCCCGTTCGCCGGTGCACTCGCGCGGCAGGCACCGTCATCGGTCGGCCCGTTCGCCGGTGCACTCCCGACAGGCGGGCGTGCGCGGTGAACGGGTGCGTTGATCGATCCTCCGTACAAGCGGCTCGCCAACCGCGGTGCCGTCCTTTCGCATGCGCTCGCCCGGGTCAGGGTGCTCCGCCACGGCGGCATCCAACTCGCCCTGGACGTAACCCGGATCGGCGTACGCGGCGCGCACCGTGCCCCGCTCGGCGTGGGCTCCGCCGGACGAAGTGCCACGGGCGTCCGCGAACCTACGGTGAACCGGCCATCCGGGCGTGCGAGGTGGCCGGTTTCCATCGGTGGTTAGGTTAGGCTAACCTCGCCCCGTGATCGTGACTCCGCTCGACCGAGAAGACTCCCCGCCGGCTCGCCGTGCCGCGACGGCCCCCGGCGTTCAGCCCGGGCTCGCCGCCGCGGACCTCACGGTCGCCTACGACGGCACCGACGTCGTGCACGAGGCGGACCTGCACCTGCCCCGCGGAAAGGTCACCGCACTGATCGGCCCCAACGGCAGTGGCAAGTCGACCCTGCTGCGCGCCGTCGCCCGCCTCCACCGGGCCCGCACCGGAAGCGTGACCCTGCGGACCGGCAGCGACGACGCGATCGACGCCCTCGCGCTCTCACGCACCGAGTTCGCCCGACGCATCACGCTGCTCGCGCAGAGCCGCGCGACCCCGGCCGGCCTCAGCGTCCGGGAGGTCGTCGCCTTCGGGCGTCACCCCTACCGAGGGCGGCTGCGCGGAACCGACCCGGACGGGGCACGGCTCATCGAACACGCCCTGGCCGTCACGAACGTCACCGACCTCGCCGACCGCGGCGTCGAAAGCCTGTCCGGCGGTCAGTTGCAACGTGTCTGGTTCGCCTGCTGCCTGGCGCAGGACACCGAAGTCCTCCTGCTCGACGAGCCGACGACCTATCTCGACCTGCGCTATCAGGTGGAGGTCCTGGACCTCGTCCGGGACCTCGCCGACACCCATGGCGTGACCATCGGGGTCGTCCTGCACGACCTGGACCAGGCGGCCGCCGTGGCGGACCGCATCGTCCTGCTCTCCGCGGGCCGCGTCGCCGCCTCGGGCACCCCGGCCGCGGTGTACGACCCCCAACTGCTCACCGACACCTACGGCATCCGTATCGAGGTCGAGACCGACCTCGCCACAGGAACCCCCCGCACCCGTGCGGTGGGGAGACATCACCTTCGCCTCGAAAGGGCCTGAATTCCCCCATGACGAACAAGCACTGGGCGCTGCCCGCGATCGCGGCCGCCGCAGCGGTCACCCTCGCAGGCTGCGGCACATCCGAGGGACCCGAGAAGGAATCCGTCGCCGACTCCACGCTGACGGTCACCGACTCGCGTGGTCAGAAGGTGACGCTCGACGGACCGGCCAAGCGCGTCGTCGGCACCGAATGGAACGTCGTCGAATCGCTCATCACGCTGGGCGTGGCCCCCGTCGGCGTCGCCGACGTGAAGGGGTACACGGCCTACGACACCGCGGCGCCGCTGCCCGACGGCGTCACGGACATCGGCACCCGCGGCGAGCCCAGCGTCGACACGGTCGCAGGGCTGAAGCCGGACCTGATCGTCGCCACGGACGACCTGAGCGGCTCCGCCATCAAGCAGCTCTCCAAGGTGGCCCCGCTCATCGTCGTGAAGGCGGCGGACGCCGGCCGTCAGATCGACCGGATGACCGACAACGTCAACCTCATCGCCGAGGCCACCGGAACCCAGGACAAGGCGAAGGCTGAGATAGCCACCTTCCGCCAGAAGCTCGCCGACGGCAGGAAGGAGCTCGCCGCCGCCGGTCTCGAAGGAGAGAAGGTCGCCTTCGCCGACGGGTGGAAGGAGGGCAGCCAGGTCTCGGTACGCCCGTTCGTCAAGGGTTCGCTGCTCACCGACGTCAACACCGAACTCGGCCTGGTGAGCCCCTGGACGATGAAGGGGGACAAGGCCTACGGGCTGGCGGCCACCGACGTCGAGGGCCTCACGAAGATCGGCGACTCCACGTTCGTCTACATCGCCAACGACTCCGACGGCGGCGACCCCTTCGCCGACGGGCTGAAGGACAACGCCGTGTGGAAGTCGCTCCCCTTCGTGAAGAAGGGTGATGTCCACCGACTCCCGGACGGTGTCTGGATGTTCGGCGGCACCGCCTCGATAAGGCAGTACGTCGACGCGGTCGTGGACGCACTGACCAAGTGAACGTGAGCACCCGTACGGCGAAGGCCGCACCCATGTCGGCGGCCGGCCCGGCGGAGTCCAAACGCTCCGCCCGGCCCGGCCGCCCGGCCCGCCGCGGCAGCCTGTCCCTCGTCGCTCTCGGCGCGCTCCTCACTCTGCTCGTCCTCATGGCCGTGCACATCAGCCAGGGCACGGCGGCCGTGGGACCGCACACCATCTGGCGGGCCTTCGCCGCACATCTGCCGGGGGGCGATGACGGGCAGGCACAGGCCGACGCGGTCCTGGTCGCGTCCAGGCTGCCGCGCCTCGCCGCAGGACTGCTCGTCGGCTGCACACTCGGCGCCGCCGGAGCCGCCCTGCAGTCGGTGTCCCGCAATGTGCTCGCGTCGCCCGACACATTGGCCGTGGACGCCGGCGCCTACCTCGCGGTCGTCGCCGTCGCCGCGTTCGGCATCACGCTGCCTCCTCTGATGGCGGGCAGCACGGCGCTGATCGGCGGACTGCTCGCCGCCGCCGTCGTGCTGGGCCTCGCCCGCGCGGGAGCGGGCCCGACCCGGCTCGTGCTCGCAGGCTCCGCACTCACCCTCGGGCTCAGCGGCCTGAGCCAGATGCTGCTGCTCCTGCGCGCCCAGCAGACGACAGGCCTCTACGCCTGGGGAAACGGCTCCCTGGCACAGATCGGCATGCAGACGATCAACCCGCTCGCACCGGTCGCCCTGGTGGCCCTCGCCGGTCTGATCGTGCTCGGCAGACGACTGGACATCCTCGCCCTCGGCGACGACGGCGCCGCCGTCATCGGCGTCAACCCGCGTGTCACCCGGGCGGTCGTCGTCGTCCTTGCCGTCGTCCTGGCGGCCGTCTCCGTCACCGTCGCCGGCCCCATCGGCTTCGTCGGCCTGTGTGCGCCGGCCATCGTGCGACTCGTCGGCTCCCGGGTGCCCGCGCTCCTGCGCCATCGCGTGTTCGTCCCCGCGTCGTCCGTGGCCGGGGTCCTCGTCGTGGTCGGTGCCGACGTACTGCTGCGCGCCCTGTTCGGCGGCCAGGCGGGAGCGGCCGTTCCGACCGGCATCGTGACCAGCTTCTTCGGCGCGGCCGTACTCGTCGTCCTGGCATACCGGTCCCACGACGTGGGTGCCGGCGGTCCCGCAGCCGCGTTCGTACGCCTCCGCAGCCGACGGGCCTTCGTCGTCACCGTCGCGGTTCTGAGCACCGGCCTCGTCGCCCTCGTCGTCGTATCGGCGCTCCTCGGGGACGCCCCTCTGCTCCTCGGCGACGTGGCCAAGTGGGCCACCGGGCGGTCCGGACGCTTCGTCACCTACGTTCTCGACAGCCGGATGCCGCGGATCGCCGCCGCACTGCTGGCCGGGGCCGCGCTGGCCGTCGCGGGCACCGTGGTGCAGGCGGTCTCCCGCAACCCGCTGGCCGAGCCCGGCATCCTCGGGGTCGTCGGGGGCGCGGGAGCAGGTGCGGTCATCACCCTGACAGCCGTCCCGCTCGCCGGCTACTGGGCCGTCAGCGGTTCGGCGCTCGCCGGAGCCGCAGGTGCCGCGGCGTTGGTCTTCGGGCTCGCCGCCCGGCGCGGACTGGAACAGAACAGGCTGGTGCTGATCGGTATCGGTGTGTCCGCGGGGGCCTCGGCATTCGTCAGCCTCCTCATCGTGCTGACCGATCCCTTCAACGGGACGAAGGCGCTCGCGTGGCTGGCGGGATCGACCTACGGACGCACGTTCCCGGAGACCGTCCCGGTGCTTGCCGCGCTGGTGGTGGCCATGCCGGTGCTCGCAGTCAGGCGCCGCGAACTCGACCTCATCGGACTGGACGCCGATACGCCCCGTCTGCTGGGGATCCGGCTCGGAACGAACCGGCTGGGCCTGCTCGCACTCGCGGTGGTGCTCACCGCGACCGCGGTGGCGGCGGTCGGCGTCATCGGCTTCGTCGGGCTCGTGGCACCGCACGCAGCACGCGCCCTCGTCGGCCAGCGTCACGGGCGGGTCCTGCCCGTGGCCGCCCTGCTGGGGTCCCTGCTGGTCGTCGTCGCAGACACGATCGGCCGAACGGTCATCGCCCCCGCACAGATTCCGGTGGGGGTCGGCACGGCGGTGGTGGGGGCTCCGTACTTCGCGTGGCTGCTCTGGCGGTCCAGGGCGCAGAGCTGAGGGCTGTCCCGCCAGGAATCGCGGGACAGCCCTAGGGGCCTGCCGGTCGGTTGCCGGTTTTGCGGGGGCCGGCGCTCGGATCGGGCCGGTCCTGAGGTGACTTGCCCGGGAGGGTGTGCCTTCACCGTCACCGCCGCCGCTCCCGCCGGTCACCGACGGGCTCGTAGACAGTGTCTACCCAATCCTGGTAGACACTGTCCATGGAACTGGAAAGCTCTCTGCGGGAGCGCCTGATCGACGTCGGCGTGGACATCGTCATGACCGACGGAACGGCTTTGCTCGGGCTGAGGGAGATCGCTCGCCGTGCGGGGGTCTCCCACGGAGCCCCACGCCGGTACTTCCCCACTCACCATGCCCTGCTCTCCGCGATCGCCCGTCGGGGCTTCGCGGACCTCGGCTCCCGGTTCGCGGCGGCGACGGACGAAGACGCTTCGCCGCGGGACCGGCTGAGGGCGCTCGCGCGGACCTACCTCGGCTATGCGTGGGAGCACGGTGGCATGTTCGAGCTGATGTTCCGCCACGACCTGCTGAACAGTGAGGCGCAGCCGTCGGACCTGCCTCCCCTGCGCGAGTCGACCCTCCCGTTGTTCGCACACATCGTCGAGCTGGTGACGCGTCATACGGAGGAGCGAACGGCCGCCGGGCCCGCCGTGCCGCCGGCCGTCGCCGCCGCGGCCCTGTGGACCAACCTGCACGGCGCAGCCCAGCTGCGGACGTGGGGCAGCCTGCAACTGGTGCTGGACGCCACCTCCCAGGGCGCGCCTGACGGGGGCGACCCGTTCGACCTGCTCCTCGATGCGGTGCTCGACGCCCACCTCGGCCCGGTGGCCCGGTGACGGCGACCGAACGACCGCGCATCGCACTGCTGGCCGCCGTGGCCGGAGCGATGATCGTCGCGCTGGACGGCACCGTGCTGCTCGTGGCCCAGCCCGACCTGCAACGTGACCTCCGAGCGACCGTGACCCAGGTTCAGTGGACCAGCACCGGCTATCTGCTTGCCGTGGCCTCGTTCCTCGTGATCGCAGGGCGCCTGGGGGACAGGTACGGGCACAAGCGCCTCCTGTGCGTCGGGGTGCTCGGCTTCGGGGCGGCGTCGGCGGGCATCGTCTCAGCGCCCGGGGCCGGCTGGGTGATCGCCCTGCGGATCGCCCAGGGCGTGTTCGGCGCCCTCTTGCAGCCGGCCACCCTGGCGCTGTTGCGGCTCGCCTACCCGCCCGACCGGCTCGGTGCGGCGATCGCCCTGCGAACCGGCGCCATCGGGGTGGCGGCGGGGACCGGCCCGCTGCTCGGGGGCTTCCTCGTCACGCACCTGGGCTGGCGCGCCGTGTTCCTGATCAACGTCCCCGCCGCGCTCGTCATCGCCGCGCTCACCCTCGCGGTGCGCGTGCCGACGCCGCCACGCACCGAGAGCCGCAAGGCCGACCTGGTCACCGCGGCGCTGTTCGCGGCGGCGCTCGCGGCGCTGGTCCACGCGCTGGCCGGCGTTCCGGAGCGCGGCTGGGGCGCACGGCAGACGTTGCTCGGGCTGGGGCTCGTGGTGTGCCTCGCGGCGGGGGCCGTCGTACGCGAACGTCGTAGCCCGCACCCCTTCGTGCCACCTGCTGTGGCGCGGTCGGTGCCGGTGGTCGCCTCGATGGCGATTCTGCTGGCCACCTCGGGCGGGATGTTCGGCGCGCTCTTCGTGGCGACCTTCGTCCTGCAGAACAGCCTCGGGCTCGACCCGCTCACCAGCGGCCTGCGCGTCCTCCCGATGACCGTGCTGATGGTCCTCGGTGCACCTGTCGCCCACGGGGCGCTCCGCAGGTACGGCGCCCGCCGCGCCGCGATCGCAGGGCAAGTCCTCGTCGTCCTCGCCATCGTGGGCCTGTCCGTGCTCGATCCGGCGGGCCCCTGGCCGGCATGGAGCGCGACGTTCGCCGCGCTCGGTGCCGGGTTCGCCGTCGTGATGGTCACCGCCACCGGGACCGTCGTCGGCGACACCCCACCGGGATACGCGGGAGTCGTCGGAGGACTCAAGCAGACCGCCATGAACGTCGGCCCGACGCTCGGCATCGCCGTGGCCGCGGGCATGATGCCGCTGCGGCCGTCCGGCGGCCTGCTCCCGGAAGCCGATCTGCCCACGTCCGGCCCGACCGTGGCCACGGCTCTGCTGGTCCTGGCCGCTCTCGCCGCGCTCGGCCTGCTGCCGGCGTCGCTGCTGCCCTCGCGCCCCGTTCACGGAGAGCGGCGACGGGACGGGCTGCGGGATCTGCCGCGAGAAGTGGCGCGTCCCGGCCGGCCGACGGCGCGAGGCGCCGGTCGGCGCATTCCATGGAGCAGGCGTACGGCGAGCGGTCGCCGTTCTGCGTGAACCCGGGAAGCGCGCAGGGCGCGCCACCGGGGCCGTGCGCCTGCGTCACTCCGCCCAGGGGACCTCGGTGCTGGCGAAGTACGGCAGTCCCCGCTGGTTCCATACCCGTGCGTGGCGGGCCAGTCGCCCGCGGTACTCCGGCCACTCGGGGGCCCGCCCGCACCAGGCGGCCTCCGCCACCGAGGCCAGCCGGGGCAGCAGGAGCACGATGACGTCGTCGAATCCCTTGAACTGCTCGGCGAACACGGTCGCTTCCACACCCGCGACGCAGTCGTCCGGGATCGCGTGCGCGGCCGGGTCCCAGGATGCGGTGTGCTCGATGCCCCGGGGCCGGTAGCTGGCGAAGCCGAGACGCCCGGCGGCTTCGGCCTGCTCGGGCGGTGCGAAACCGGCCGCGTACGGGCGGTCCAGGTACAGATGGGACTGGGGTGACAGCAGCACCCTTCCGCCGCCTTCGACGACCCGCGCGACATCGTGGTCCGCAGGAGCGAAGAACTTCTTGAGCGCCTTGATGAAGGGCAGGGACTGGCCGACGGCCACCAGTTCGGGCCGGGCGGCGAGCTCCTCCTCGGTGTCCGGCAGATCCATCATGGGCACGTCCACCCAGTGCTGGACGATGTCCCGCGGCTCGACGCCGGCCCGTGAGGACTCCTGCCAGGCGACCGGACTCTTGCCGAACTCACGGACGATCGACCGCAGTTCGCGTACGGATGCGGCGAAGCTCTTCGGTGTCGCGCCGAACGCCTCGTCCGCGCCGATGTGGACGAAGGGGCCGGCCGTCAGTTCGCAGACGTCCGCGAGCAGCCGGGTAAGCGTGGCGCGGGTTGCCTCGTCGGTCAGGTCCAGCGGCGGGACAAAGGGGAAGCGCTCCCGCAGTCCGGCCGGTGCTGGTGCTTCGGCGAGTCCCGGTACGGCCTCCCGGAGTGTGCCGCAGTGGCCCGGCAGGTCGATCTCGGGGACGACGGTGACGAAGCGCCGGGCAGCGTACTCCTGGAGCGACCGGAACTCGGCCACGGTGTAGAACTCGCGGACCGGGCCGTCCGTGCAAGGCTCCGTGAGCACGGGAAAGCCGGGCAGTTCCATGCGCCAGCCTTCGTTGTCCGTCAGATGCAGGTGCAGCACATTGAGTTTGTAGAGCGCCACGAGGTCGATGATCCGACGCAGCTCGGCCGGGGTGAGGAAACTGCGGGCCGGGTCCACCATGAGGCCGCGCCAGGCGTACCGCGGGGCGTCCGTCACCTCCTGGAAGGGGAGTTCGCGGCACGCCCCGGCCGTGGCGATCAGCTGGATCGCCGATGTCGCCGCCCGGAACACCCCTTCGGCCGTACGGGCCAGGCACTCGATGCCGTCCGCGGTGACCCTGAGCCGGTACGCCTCGTCGGCCGGGTGCGCGCCGCCGTCCGGAGCGATGCCCAGGGTCGCGCGCGGCGGAGCCGGCGGTGCGTCGTCGAGCGCGAGGAGCAGCGCGTGGGCCGCGGTGTCTGAGCTCTCGGCGGTCAGCAGGCGGTCGGGCAGGTGCGGTGCGAGGAGTGCCCTCAAGGTTTCGACGTGTTGTTCCAGCGCGGGATCGGCGGCCGTGATCCGCCAGGGGCCCGTGGCGCGCAGGGCTCCGTCATCGACGCGAGGGGCCGGCTCGGTGGAAGCGTAGGGGATGACGGCGTTCATGGAGCTTCTCCCTGTGCGCGTGTGGGACCAGGGAGCCGGAGCGCTGTCGTCAGGTTCGGCGCTCCGGCGCGCTGGGTTCGGTGCGGCCCCGGGGCGAGTTCGGCTCAGCCGCCTCTTCTCCCGTACCGCCGCCACCTGTACGCTAACACGAAAACCGATCAATGAACGCTTTTTGCGGAGTGGGCGAGCCCCGTCTCCGAGCGAAAGGAGAACCCCGATGGTGTACGCGGCCGCAACCGGTCCTGCTCTGCCGGAAGGCTTCCTCATGGGCGCCTCGACCTCGGCCCACCAGATCGAGGGGAACAACGTATCCAGCGACTGGTGGGACCTGGAGAACCGTCCCGGCAGCTTCGTCGACGAGCCCAGCGGAGACGCGGTGGACAGCTTCCACCGTTGGCCCGAGGACATGGACCTGCTGCGCGAACTAGGCTTCGACGCCTACCGGTTCAGCATCGAGTGGGCCCGGGTCGAACCACGGCGGGGCATGATCTCCCGGGCAGCCCTGGAGCACTACCGGGCCATGGTGCACGGCGCGCTGGAGAGGGGCCTGCACCCGGTGGTGACGCTCCATCACTTCACTTCACCGCACTGGTTCAGCGAACTCGGGGGCTGGACGGCGCCCCAGGCGCCCGAACTGTTCGCGGCCTACGCCCGCGCAGTGGCCGAGATTCTGCGCGAAGGTGTCCGCTACGTGGCCACGATCAACGAACCCAACATGATGGCGCTGATGTACGCGTTGAAGAGTCATGCCGCCGAACACGGCTGGGAGAGCGTCGCGCCCGGTTCGCACACGGCTCGCGAAGGCGGGGCGGCCGCTGTCGACCCGGCGGCGCTGGAGCCCGACCCGGCGGTGGCGCAGGCCCTGATCCGCGCCCACCGGGCCGCGACCGGAGTCCTGAAGGAGGAGGTCCCGCACCTCCAGGTCGGCTGGACCGTCGCGAACCAGGTCTACCAGGCCGAGCCCGGCGCCGAAGCGGCGACGGCCGCCTACGCATGGGCGCGCGAGGACGTGTTCCTCGAAGCCGCCCGGGAGGACGACTGGATCGGCGTGCAGGCGTACACGCGTCACCGCATGGACGTGGACGGGGCCCTCCCCCCGCCCGAAGGGGCCGAGACGACGCTCACCGGATGGGAGGTCTACCCCGAGGCGCTCGGCGAGGCCGTCCGGCACACCGCGGACGTCGTCGGCGCGCACGTACCCGTCATCGTCACCGAGAACGGCATCGCGACCGAGGACGACGAACAGCGCATCGCTTACACGGCCGCCGCCCTCACGAGCCTCGGGGAGGCGATGGACGACGGCGTCGACGTCCGTGGCTACCTGCACTGGAGCGCGCTGGACAACTACGAGTGGGGCACCTACCGGCCCACCTTCGGGCTCATCGCGGTCGACCGCACCACCTTCGCCCGCGCGCCCAAGGAGTCGGCACGCTGGCTCGGCGCTCTGGCCCGGGCCCACCGGCTGCCGGACCCCGCGGCGCTCGGCTCGGTCTCCGTGCCGTCCGGGCGTTAGGGTGACCGGCATGGCGAAACGGGGCCCGTACGAGAAGGGCGAGGCCAAGCGCAGCGAGATCCTGCACGCGGCACTGGAGATCTTCGCGGCGGAGGGGTACCGGGGTACCTCTCTGCGCAAGGTGGCGGCCAAGTGCAATCTCAGCCTGCCCGGGCTGATGCACTACTTCGACTCGAAGGAGGACCTGCTCACCCAGGTCCTGCGCATGCGCGACGAGACGGCGCGGGTGCGTCAGATCGAACGCGACGATCCGAAGAGCTACCGCGAGATCATCCGGGAAGGCGCGAGCACGCCGGGTCTGGTCGAACTCTTCGTGTCCATGGCTGCGGCCGCCAGCGACCCGGCGCACCCCGCTCACGCCCACTTCGCCGAGCGCTACCCGGTGCTGAGGGAGCGCGTGGCGGACTTCGTGCGGGCGCGCATGGACGAAGGACGGATCAGCACGTCCATCCCGCCGGAGCGGCTGGCCGTGCTCTTGATCGCCGTGGCCGACGGGATCCAGCTGCAATGGCTGATCGACCGGTCGACGGACATGGAACAGCCCATCGAGGACCTCATGCGGATCCTTGATCCGCGCCAGGAGCCCGACGAGGCCTGACACGGCGACACACGACGAGGAGGGGCAGGGCCGGAGGCCACCGGCCCTGCCCCTCACGCGTGAGGGGGTCAGCCCGGCGCCGAGGCCGCGGTCACGACGGCCTCGGTCCAGTCCGTCCAGCGCGGATCGGGGCCTGCCGCCGGCTCCCAGGACATCGCCGTACAGACGTACCCCACGGCGAGACCCCGCTCCGGGCAGGCCATGCCCAGCCGTCCGCCTGCCCCCGCATGACCGAACGAGCCCTCTCCCAGCATGGGCAGGCCGGGCCGTGGCAGCTCGAAGCCCAGCCCGAAGCGGGAGCGGCCCGAGCTGTCGCCCTCGTCGAGAGGGGGCGGGGGTGCCAGGTGCTCGTTGCGCGAGGTACGGGCCCGGTCGACCGTTTGCGGGGACAGCAGCCGCACGCCGTCGACCGGCCCGACGACCGCCGCGTACATCCTGGACAGGGAGCGGGCGTTACCGATGCCGCCCGCGCCCGGTAGCTCGGCCGCGCGGCCCTGCCGGGTCGACAGCGCTTCGTTCGCGGCCGCCAGTTCCGCCGCCGTCGCACGGAGCGCCAGGGCCAACGGGTCGGCGGGGGAGAGACCGAGACCCGCGACAAGGCCGGTGATCTGCTCAGGCGTCGGCTCCGGACTGACGGAGAACTGCGGGACGAACCGGCTCTCCGCCTCCGGCGGCAGCCCGATCCAGAGGTCGAGGCCGAGCGGCCCCGCCACCTCGGCGGCGAAGTAGGCTCCGACGCTCACCCCGGCCACCCGGCGGACGACCTCGCCGACCAGATGGCCAAAGGTGAGCGCGTGGTAGAGGAACGCGGAGCCCGGCTCCCACAGCGGTCGCATCGCCGCCAGTTCCGTGACCCGGCCGTCCTGGTCGAGCAGCCCGGGCAGCCCGACCCCTGCCGCGTCGGAGGCGAAGGACGGCAGCCCGGCCCGGTGGGTGAGGAGATCGGACACCGTCGTCGCCCCCTTTCCCCCGGCGGCGAACTCGGGCCAGTAGCGGACCACGGGCGCATCCAGGTCCAGCGCTCCGCGCTCGCTCAGGAGATGCGCGCAGACGGCGACGAGCCCCTTGGTGGCCGACATCAGTACGCAGGCCGAGTCCGTCCCGTACGGGGCCGGGCCGACCGGCCCCGTGCCGGAGGACGCGAGGTCCACCACCAGCCGGCCCTGGTGGTGGACGGCCAGTTGCGCCGCGCCCGGGTCGTCCGCCTGGCCCCGGGTGAAGGCGTCCCGCACCGCCTCCCAGCCGGGCGCCACCTCTCCGCCGACCGCCGTTATCCCGGGCATGTCAGACCCCTCGCCGTCCCCGGTCCCCGGCCGTGCGGGCCTCGACCGCGTCGGCCAGGTCACCCAGGCTCGCAAGGGGGACGGGGCTCTGCGGGAACTCGCAGATGACGTCGAGCGGTACGCCCGCGAGGAAGCGCCGCATCACCGGATCGGCCAGGGCGCCTTGCCCCTCCTGGGACGCATCCGCACGGGCCCGGGTGAACCATTCGCTCAGCAGCGGCCCGCCCACCGGGTGTTCGAGCCACTCCGCGAGGGTGTTGCGGCCGGTCAGACGGACCTTGGACGGATCACCTTCGACGTCCACCTCGACGCCCGCACGGATGTCGCGTGAAGAGGCGCCGGCCTCGATGCGGTAGCGGCCGCCCTCGACCTTCCAGCCGCCCTCCCGCTCACTGAAGTACGCGAGGTCGTGCCGCGCCACCTCCACGACCACCTCGCGGCTCTCGCCGGCTTCCAGGAACAGCGAGACGAATCCTCGCAGTTCGCGTACGGGACGCAGAACCCGTGAGTCCGCCGGACCGCCGCTGTAGATCTGGACGATCTCGCGCCCGGCCCGGGGACCGGTGTTGGTGACGGTGAGCCCGACACGGAACACGCCGTCGGCCTCGTCCACGCGCAGGCCGGCGTAGCCGAACGTCGTGTAGGAAAGGCCGTGACCGAACGGGAAGGCTACCTCGGTGCGCCGGGCATCGTAGCCGCGGTAGCCGACGAAGATCCCCTCCCCGTACCGGGACCTTCCCTCCTCGCCCGGGAAGGAGGGGTGACTGGGGGAGTCCTCCAGCCGCAGCGGAACGGTCTCCGCGAGCTTGCCGGACGGGTTGACCGCACCGAACAGCACCCGGGCGAGCGCGCCTCCGCCCGCCTGGCCGAGCAGCCATCCCTCGACGAGGGCGGGCACCCGCTCCTGCCACGGTGCCGTGCGCACCACACCCCCGTTGGAGAGCACCACCACGACGCGGGGGTTGACCGCGAGCACTCGTTCCAGGAGCCCGGTATGGGCTGCGGGAAGGTCGATGTGGTCGCGGTCGAAGCCCTCGGACTCGTCCTGCGGCAACAACCCGAGGAACAGGGCGACGCTGTCGCTGCTCGCAGCCAACCGCACCGCCTCGTCCATCAGTTGGGCGTCGGAGTCCGGGCCATCGGCCGCGGCGCCGGGGAGGGCGTAGCCGGCGGCGAACCGTACGTCGGCGCCGGTGGCCAGTTCGCGCAGGCTGTCCAGGGGGACGTCGAGTCGGGTCGGCGTCACCTGCGAGCTGCCGGCTCCCTGGAAGCGCGGGGTGCGGGCCAGTTCACCGATGACGGCCACGCTGCCGGCGGCCGGGTCCAGCGGCAGGAACGCCGAGTCGTTCTTGAGGAGTACGACGCACTGGTCGGCCGCGCTGCCGGCCAGGCGGTGATGACCTTCCACATCGATGGCGCCGGGGGAGCGGACCGGGGCCGTCACGCGCTGGGCGAAGCGTACGAGCCGTTCGACGGCGAGGTCGAGAACCGCCTCGTCCAGTGCGCCGGACTCGACGGCGTCGGCCACCTCCAGGTTCGTCCGGCCGCCGGTGCCGGGCATCTGGAGGTCGAGTCCGGCGCGCAGGGCGGCGACCCGGTCGCGTACCGCCCCCCAGTCGGACATGACGATCCCGTCGAAGTCCCACTCACCGCGCAGAATGCCGGTCAGCAGGCGGGCGTTCTCCGATACGGGGACGCCGTTGACCCCGTTGTAGGAGGCCATGACGGACCAGGGGCGGTCGCGACGGACGACGCGTTCGAAGGCGCGGAGGTAGATCTCCCGCAGCGGGCGCTCGTCGATGTCGGCGCTGACCCGCATCCGGTCCGTCTCCTGGTTGTTGGCCGCGTAGTGCTTGAGCGCGGCGCCCACTCCGGCGTCCTGCAGCCCCCGCACCATGGCGCCACCGAGTTCGGACGAGACGAGGGGGTCCTCGGAGAAGTACTCGAAGTTGCGTCCGCACAGGGGTGACCGCTTGATGTTGATGCCGGGGCCGAGCACGACACCGACACCGTGCGCGGTCGCTTCGGCCGCGATCGCGCCGGCAACCTGCGTAGCGAGCTGCGGGTTCCAGCTGCTGCCGAGAGCGACGGCGGGTGGGAAGCAGGTCGCGGGGGCCGCACTGTGCAGGTCGAGCTGCCCGCCGTCACCGCTCTCCTTGGGGAGGCGCAGGCCGTGCGGGCCGTCGGACATCTTGACGGCGGGGGCAGCGGCGGCCACGGACGCCTGAGTGACGAAGTCCCCGGCCCCGCTGGTCAGGGAGACCTTCTGGGCGAGGGGGAGAGCGGTGGCGGGCGAGGGGTGGGACGGGTTCTGAGGCATACGGCGTACCTATCAGGCTTTCGTAGGAGCGGGGGCGTGCGGTTCGGGCCTTCGTCGGGAGGGGCCGGCGGCGGGCACGGGGTCCGCGGACCGTGCCGCGGTGACGATCCGGTACCGCGAATCGGGGCAAGACGGCATGCGACCCAAAAACGTATGGTGATCGGTTTTTGGTGTCAAGGGTGCGCGTGCGCGGCTCTGCGGCCAGGTTCCGGCCCGGAATTTTCTTTTGGGCAGGGCTCTTGACGCCCAGAAACCGATCACCGTACGGTTTTCGTGCTCGGGCGGCCCGCTCCGATGAGCTCTCCTCTGCCGCCCACTCCATACGCCCCACTCCATCCGCTCCGCTCTGCCACGAAACGAGGAACGGTCATGTCGGTATCCGGTCGGTCATGCACACAGGCGCACCAGAAGGCGGTCCAGCCCGCTCCGGTCCCGGGCGCCCGGCCCCGTGCCCCGCGTCTGGCCTTCGCCACGGCGGCCGCCGCAGCCCTGCTGATCGGAGCAGCGGCACCAGGCGTGGCCGCCCCTGCCGGTGAGCGGGCCCCCAGGAGTGAGCACTACGTGGCCCTCGGTGACTCGTACAGCTCCGGCCCCGGGGTCCCGCAGCAGACGAACACGGTCTGCGGCCGGTCCGACCGGAACTATCCGTCACTCGTCGCGAGCGCGGTCGGTGCCGATGACTTCACCGACGTGACGTGCGCCGGAGCGGACACCACCCACATGGCCGGCCGTCAGGAATCGGCGCCGCCGCAACTCGACGCCCTTCGCCCCGACACCACGCTGGTCACCCTGGGAATCGGCGGCAACGATCTCGACCTGACCGGGGTCATCACCCGCTGTGTACTGGTGGCCTACCTGTCGCCGTACGGATCGCCGTGCAAGCACAGCTTCACCCTGTTCGGTACGGACGAGATCGGTTCGCGGATCAATGCGACCGCGCCGAAGGTCGACGCGGTGCTGAACGAGATCCACGCCCGGTCGCCGCAGGCGCGGGTCCTGCTGGTCGGGTATCCCTCGCTCCTCCCGGACGACGGCACGGCCTGTCGCCCCACCATCCCGCTGGCAGTGGGGGACTTCGGGTGGGTGCGGGACAAGGAGAAGTACCTCAACACCATGCTGGCGCAGCAGGCCGACGTCTACGACGCCGACTACGTCGACACCTACGGGCCGTCCGTCGGGCACGACGCCTGCCAGGCAGCGGGCGCCCGCTGGATCGAACCGGCGGACTCGGCCGAAGGTGCGGGATTCCATCCGAACGCGACCGGGCACAGGAGCATGGCCGATGCGGTCCTCGCCACCCTCAGCGACTGACGTCCGTTCCGGCTCCCTCGCGCTCCGGACGCAGTCCGTGCATCCGGAGGAAGGCGCGGACCTGCTCCGCCATGTCGACGGTGTCCGGCTCCAGCAGCCACTGGGTCTGCAGGCCGTCCATCAGGGCGAGCCACTGCTGGGCCACCGCCGCCGGATCGCCCTTGACGTCCGGCCCCGCCGCCTCGAACAGCGCCTCCAGGAGCTCGGTCATCTCCCGGCGCAGGATGCGGTAGCGCTTCACGAAGTACTGGTGCGCGGGGTGCTCCGGATCGGACGCCTCCGCCGCCAGCTTCGCGTACAGGGCGACGAGGCCCGGTGTCTCGGTGTTGCGGACGACGACGTCGACGAGCCGGTACAGCCGCTCCGCGGGTTCCGGCTCCGGGGCGTCCGACCGGAGGATGCCGGGGAAGAGCAGTTGCGCATCGACCTCGTCCCGGAGGCTCAGCACCTCCAGGAGCAGTGCCTCCTTGCCGGGGAAGTGATGCAGCAGACCGGCGTGGGTGAGCCCTGCGTGCGCGGCGATGTCGCGCAGCGACACCGCGTGGAATCCGGAGCGGGCGAAGAGTTCGGTCGCCGATCCGAGGATGCGGGCGCGCGTGCGTTCGCCCTTCGACGGGCGATGCGGCACGCCCGGCCCTTGATCGTTCACTTCGGCGGTCTCCAGCGGCAGTCGGTGGTCGCCCGGCAGTCTCGCGCATGTGCTGCCCGGGTGTCTCGGAGGGCCACGCTACGGTCCCGGCGCGCGGATCCCTTCGGTGAAGGGCCCTCCCGCGGCTCGCTCCGAGGTGGCGGCCGGCAGAACTTACCGGCTGGTTAATTTCGTGGATCAAAACCTACCAACTGGTTAATTCCGTGTGTAGGCTCACCGGCAATCTTCCCCGGGGGCACGTTCCCCGGCTCTCCAGACGGAGCGAAAGACATGACCAGAACTGCCCGAATCGCGACGGCGGCCGCCTGCGTCGCGGCAACACTCGCCCTCGCGGGATGCGGAGGCGCCGGCAACGGCGCCGAGGGCACCGGGTCCTCGACGCTGACCATCGCGACAATGACCCTCCCGCAGAGCCTCGATCCCGCCGTGGCCACAGGGAGCGCCCTGCCGTTCTTCCAGACGGTGTACGACACCCTCATCAAGCGCGAGCCGGACGGCAGCTTCAGCCCGATGCTCGCGACGGAGTGGAAGTACAACGCCGATCGCACCGAACTGGCCCTGACCCTGCGCAAGGACGTGAAGTTCTCCGACGGAAGTGCCTTCGAGGGTGCGACGGTCAAGGCGAACATGGAGCGTTTCCGGAAGGGCGGCGGAGCCTCCGCGAAGTGGCTGGGCGACCTGGAGGCGGTCGACGTCGTCGACGCCTCCCACGTCACGGTGAAACTCAAGCAGGCCGACCCGGCCCTGGAGTTCTACCTCAGCGACGCGCCGGGACTCATGGCGAACCCCAAGCAGTTCGCCAACGGCGACAGCCTCAAGACGACCCCCGACGGCACGGGTCCCTACCGGCTGGACAAGGCCAGGACGACGGTCGGCACCAAATGGTCCTACAAGCGCAACGCGGACTACTGGGGCAAAAAACTCCCCTACAACAACATCACCATCAGCTTCTTCGACAACGAGACCGCCATCTCCAACGGACTCAAGACCGGGCAGGTCAACGCGGCACTTCTGCAGACGGCGGACCAGCAGGTCGCCGTCGAGGCCGACCCCGAAGTCAGGGCGCAGAAGCAGGAGATCGACTTCCAGGGCCTGCTCCTCTTCGACCGAGGAGGCAAGCTGACACCGGCGCTGCGCGACCCCCGCGTGCGACAGGCGCTCAACTACGCCATCGACCGCGACACGATGCTCGACCGTATCCGCCAGGGCCGCGGTGCGGCCACCGACCAGATCTTCGGCCCGGGTACCCAGGCATACGACAAGAAGCTGGACTCGTACTACGCCCACGACCCGGCCAGGGGCAAGGCCCTGCTCAAGGAAGCCGGATACGGCAGCGGATTCACCCTGAAGCTGCCCCGCATCCAGGCGATCGTCAACGACGCACTCGCCACGTCGCTCCGGTCCGACTTCAAGGCCATCGGTGTGAAGCTCGTCTGGGACGACCTGGACGGTGCGTCGGCGGTCCAGAAGGTGTTCAGGGACCGGGCCTACTCCGGCATGGTGATGAACATGGGCCAGCCCACCTCCGACTGGGCGGCGGCCAACGAGCTCGTCACGCCCGGCGCGTTCAACATGTTCGGCACGGCGGACGCGACCACCCAGAAGCTGCTGCCTCGGATCCGGACGGGAACCGGAACAGTGGCCAGGACGGCCGCGCAGGAGCTGAACCAGCACCTCGTCGAGGACGGCTGGTTCGTGCCCTTCTACCGGATGAGCTACCTCCACGTCTCGGACGGGACCGTGAAGATCGCCCCGCAGTCCGGCATGGCCGTTCCCTCGATCTACAACTACGCGCCGGCCAAGTAGCGCCCCGCTCCGACGGATACCGAGTGTCATGCTGAATTTCATCGCCCGCAGGATCGCCTCGGGCGCCGTGCTCCTGATCGTCATCTCCTTCCTCTCCTATCTGCTGCTGTCCGTCCCGCACCTCGACGTGGGACGGCAGTTGCTCGGGACGAGCGCCACCCAGGACGCCGTCGACGCCAAGAACGCCTCGCTCGGCCTCGACCGCTCGGTTCTGCAGCAGTACGGGAGCTGGCTGTCGCATGCCGTCAGGGGGGATCTCGGCAGCTCCTGGTTCACGAGTGAGGACGTGGGCCAGGCCGTCGGCAACCGGCTGCCGGTCACGGCGAGCCTGATGCTCGGTGTCACGGCCGTCACCACGGTCCTGGCGTTCCTCCTCGGCGTATGGGCGGGCGTGCGCCGCGGAGCGGTCGACCGGTTCGTCCAGATCCTCGGCGTGGCGGGGTACGCCCTGCCGGGCTTCCTGCTCACCCTGGTCCTGGTCCTGGTCTTCGCGGTCCGGCTCGGCTGGTTCCCCGCCATCGGCTACACCGGCTTCACCGACTCGCCCAGCGGCTGGCTGTCCACCGTCACGCTGCCGGTCCTGTCCCTGTCCGTGGCCTCCGTCGCGGGAGTCTCCCAGCAGGTCCGCGGCGCCGTCATCGACGTCCTGAGGCAGGACTACGTACGCACCCTGCGGGCCCGCGGACTACCGGCGTCCAGGATCGTGTTCAAGCACGTGCTCCGCAACGCCTCCGCGCCCGCACTGTCCGTGCTCGGCATGCAGTTCGTTGGGCTGCTCGGCGGTGCCGTACTCGTCGAGCAGATCTTCGGCCTGCCCGGCATCGGCAGCATGACCGTCACCTACACCACCCGCGGCGACATCCCCGTGATCATGGCCCTCGTCATGCTCACCGTGGTCGGTGTCGTCCTGATCAACCTGCTGGTCGACGTCCTGATCGGCTGGCTCAACCCCAAGGCGAGGGTCGCATGAGAGAGAACCTCGAGGTGACGACGGCCCCCGGCCCCGCCGCCGCGCCGCCCGGCCCCGGGGCGACCCCGTCCGGGGCCCGGGGAACCGGCGGCACCGTCCGAAGGGTGCTGCGCAACCCGCTGGGCGGAGTGTCCGCGGCGCTCCTGCTCGTCCTCGTCCTGGCCGTCGTCCTCGCGCCCCTCATCGCACCACAGGCACCCGACGCCTCCTCGCTCGCCGACGCGTTCGCGGGTCCGGGCGCCGGGCACCCCCTCGGCATGGACTCGGCAGGACGCGACATCCTGTCCCGTGTGCTGTACGGAGGGCGCAACACCCTCGGCGGCGCCCTGCTCGCCCTCGCCATCGCGCTGGCGCTCGGCGTGCCGTCCGGACTCTTCGCCGGCTACCACGGCGGCCGGTTCGACGCGGTCGCCAACTGGACCGTCAACCTCGTCATGGCACTGCCCGCCATGGTGGTCCTGCTGGCCTCCCGTGCGATCCTCGGCCCCAAGGTCTGGGTCCTGATGATCGTGCTCGGCGTCCTGGTGGCCCCCAGCTTCTTCCGCCTGGTGCGCGGAATCGTCACCAACGTGCGGGGCGAGCTGTACGTGGACGCCGCGAAGGTCTCCGGACTGACCGACGCACGCATCGTCGCCCGGCACGTGCTGACCGTCGTACGCGGCCCCATCATCATCCAGGTGGCCCTCGTCGCCGGCATCGCCATCGCACTCCAGGCCGGCCTGGAATTCCTCGGCGTCGGCAGCGGATCGGCGGCCACCTGGGGCGCCATGCTCAACGAGGCGTTCCAGAACATCCAGCGCGCACCCCTGCTCATCCTGTGGCCGGGCCTCGCGCTCGGTCTCACCAACTGCGCCCTCGTCCTCATGGCCGGCGCCGTGCGCGACGCCCTGGAGGAGCGGGCCCCCCGCCCGCGGTCCGCGCACCGCCGGCACCCCGGCCCGACGGCCGCACGCGAGGAGGAATCCGGCCGGCCGAAGGCGCCCCGCGCGGACCTGCTCTCCGTACGCGGCCTCGCCGTCGCCTACGCACAGCCCGACGGAACGGACAACGGGGTCGTCCACGGCGTCGACCTCGACGTGCACCCCGGTGAAATCGTCGGACTCGTCGGCGAATCCGGCTCCGGCAAGACGCAGACCGCCTTCTCGATCCTCGGCATCCTGCCCGACGGCGGCCGCGTCACGCGCGGCAGCATCACGGTCAACGGCCGGGAGGCGGCCGGTATGAGTGAACGCGACCACCGCGGCCTGCGCGGCCGGACCATCGGGTACGTCCCGCAGGAACCGATGAGCAACCTCGACCCCGCGTTCACCATCGGCAGCCAGCTCATGGAACCCATCCGCCACCATCTGGGGCTGTCCCGCAAGGAAGCAGCTGCCCGGGCCCTGGAGCTCCTGCGCCTCGTGGAGATCCCCGAGCCGGAACGCACCCTGCGCCTCCACCCGCACGAGATCTCCGGCGGCATGGCCCAGCGCGTCCTCATCGCGGGTGCGATGTCCTGCGACCCGGAACTCCTGATCGCCGACGAACCGACCACCGCACTCGACGTACGGGTCCAGGCGGAAGTGCTCGACCTGCTGCGCCGCCTGCAGAAGGAACGCGGACTCGGGGTGCTGCTGGTCACCCACAACCTCGGAGTCGTTGCCGACGTCTGCGACCGGGTGGCAGTGATGAACACCGGCCGCATCGTCGAATGCGGCACCACCGAGCAGGTCCTCGGGCAGCCGGAGCACCCGTACACCCGCAGCCTGCTCGCCGCCGTACTCGACGACGCTCCCACCCGTGCCCCCTGGCAACACCGAGCCGCAAGGACCGCCACCGCATGAGCACCCAGGAATACGCCGGTCCCTCGGACGACCTGCTCGCCGTGCGGGACCTGCGCGTCTCCTTCCCCGGCAAGGGCTGGCGCGCCCCCGAGACCGAGGTCCTCAAAGGCGTCGGCCTCACCATCCGCCCCGGCGAAACCCTCGGCCTCGTCGGCGAGTCGGGCTCGGGCAAGTCCACCATCGGCCGGGCCGTCCTCGGGCTCGCCCCCGTACGCTCCGGCTCCATCACCTTCGACGGAGAACGCATCGAGCGGGCCGACGCGCGCCGCCGCCGCGCCCTCAGCCGTGACCTCCAGGCCATCTTCCAGGACCCCTACACCTCCCTGAACCCCGCCCGCACCGTCGGCGACACCCTCGCCGAGCCCCTCATGGGCCAGGGCACCGCCGCCCGGGAGGCCCGCGGCAGGATCGGTGACCTGCTGGACCGGGTCCATCTCCCGGCCGACGCCGCGGGCCGCCTGCCCCGGGAGTTCTCCGGCGGCCAGCGCCAACGCGTCGCCATCGCTCGTGCCCTGGCCCTGCGCCCCCGCCTCGTCATCTGCGACGAACCCGTGTCCGCACTGGACCTCACGACCCAGCGCACGGTGCTCGACCTCCTGCTGGAGATCCAGGAGGACACGGGCGTCTCGTACCTGTTCGTCTCCCACGACCTGTCCGTGGTCCGCTTCATGAGCCACCGGGTGGCGGTGATCCACCGGGGCGAGATCGTCGAGACGGGCGACGCGAGGACGGTCACGTCCGAGCCGGGCCACAGCTACACCCGCACGTTGCTGCTCTCCTCACCGGTGGCCGACGTGGCAGAGCAACGCCGGCGGCGCGCCGCCGCGCGGGCAGGCGGGTGACGCTCCGCGTCATTGCCGGCCGGCGCGGTCAGGGGGCGGTGGTCCTCCCGCAGCGTGTCCGGCCGGCCCGAGCCGTTCCCGGCGCACCGGGCGGGGCTCGATCTCCTTCGAACCACCGGCCGGTGCCCGGCGGATCTCGACCCCGGGCCGGCACGACGCCAGTCGTACCGGAGAGCGATACCGGGCCGGGAAGTCAGCGGCCGGTCGCCGGCCGGTAAAAACGCTTGGACTCGGCGGGTGCGGGGGCGGGACACTGGAGCCCCTCGCCCGACCCCTTCTCGTACTCATCCCGGCACACCGCCGCGCGCCGTGTGCCGCAGGACCACCCCCGGCGAGGGCACTCCACTCGAAACCGGAACTCCGCGCGGCCGGTGGGGCAAGCGCCTCCTCCCGCAGCAGGACGTGGCGGGCGGCCGCACGACCACACAGGGTTGCTATGGGATCGCCTGAATCGCACGAAGCGCCGGGCAGGGGCTCCGTGCTCCTCGCACTTCGTTACTACGGAAGGGAGCTGGCCCGCCGAAAACGGCTTACGTTACCCGCGATGCTGATGCCGGCACTGGGCAACACCGGCATCAACTACGTCGCGCCGCTCGTCGTCGCGAAGCTCGTCGGCCACATCGCCGGTGACGGAGACGACGACATCGGCTCGATGCTCCCCTACGTCCTCGCCTTCGCCGGCGTGCTGCTCCTCGCGGAGGCCTGCTGGCGCGTCGGGGTGCACTTCCTCAACCGCCTCGACGCCCTCGGTATCGAGCACCTGTACGTGCAGGGCATGGACGAGTTGTACGCCAAGGACGCCTCGTTCTTCCACGACAACTTCGCCGGGTCCCTCACCAAGCGGGTCCTGAGCTTCGCCTCCCGCTTCGAGGAGTTCGTCGACACGCTGACGTTCTCCGTGGTGGGCAGCTTCGTGCCGCTGATCTTCGGCTCGGTGGTGCTGTGGCGTTACGAACCACTCCTCGTCGTGGTCCTGTTGACGATGATCGCGGCGACGGCACTCTGCGCGGCGCCTCTCATCCGCCG
The DNA here is from genome assembly GCF_040630635.1 of Streptomyces sp. NPDC005761. Taxonomy (NCBI): domain Bacteria; kingdom Bacillati; phylum Actinomycetota; class Actinomycetes; order Kitasatosporales; family Streptomycetaceae; genus Streptomyces; species Streptomyces sp. NPDC005761. Next base: position 107,807 of record NZ_JBEXXX010000016.1, read on the forward strand.
CCGACAGGCCCTCGTGGGAGAGCGCGAGGAGGCGATCGCCCGGGTGTCGGGCCACGTGGCCGACAGCCTGATGAACATGGACACGGTCCGGGCGTTCGCGGCCGAGGGACGGGAGGCTGCCGAGCACCGCTCCCGGGTTGCGGAGTCGCGGCGGCTCACACTGCGCTCCTGGGACTACGGCAACCTCCGCATCGACACGCTGGTCGCCCCGATGTCCGTGCTGACCAACGCCCTGGGCCTGCTGCTCGCCGTTGTCCTCAGCGGGGGCGGGAACAGCGTGGAGGCGGTTGTCGTCGCCTTCATGTACTACTCCAACGCGACTCGGATCATGTTCGAGTTCAACCAGATCTACCGCAGGCTGGAAAGCTCGATGACGGAGGCGGCCCAGTTCACCGAACTGCTGCTGACGCCCCCGGCCCTGCGCGACCCGGAGTCACCGGAACCGCTGCTGTCCCGGGCGGCCGACGTACGCTTCGAGCAGGTGACGTTCGCCCACGCGGGAGCGCCGCCGCTCTTCGAGTCCCTCGACCTCTCCGTGCGCAGCGGTGCGAAGATCGGCCTCGTCGGCCGGTCCGGCGGCGGCAAGACCACGCTCAGCCGGCTGCTGCTGCGGATGACGGACATCGACGGCGGCCGGATCCTGATCGGCGGTCAGGACATCAGCAGGATCCGCCAGGCCGACCTGCGCAGCATGATCGCCTATGTTCCGCAGGACCCGGCGATGTTCCACCGCACGCTGCGGGACAACATCGCGTTCGCCCGGCCCGACGCCACCGACGCCGAGATCCGCCGCGCGGCCAAGGCCGCACATGTCACCGAGTTCGCCGACGCGCTGCCCGAGGGCTTCGAAACGATGGTGGGGGAGCGGGGGGTGAAGCTGTCCGGCGGACAGCGCCAGCGTGTCGCCCTCGCCAGGGCGATCCTGCGCGACGCGCCGATCCTCCTGCTCGACGAGGCCACGAGCGCTCTGGACTCGGAGAGCGAGATCCTCGTCCAGGAGGCGCTGTGGCAGCTCATGGACGGGCGCACGGCGCTCGTGGTGGCGCACCGGCTGAGTACGGTCGCCACCATGGACCGGCTCGTGGTCCTGGACCGCGGCCGGATCATCGAGCAGGGCTCGCACCACGAGCTGCTCGCATCGGACGGGGCCTACGCGAACCTGTGGAAGCACCAGTCCGGCGGCTTCCTCGACGACCCGGCCCAGCCGCAGACCGGCCTGATCTGAACGGGAACGGCCGGGGCCCGAGACGGGCTCCGGCCGCCTCCACCTCAGCGGCCGCCCCTCTCACAGCCACCCCGAACGCTGTGCCTGCAGAGCCATCTGGAAGCGGTTCGCGGCACCCAGCCGCGCCATCAGGACCGACAGGCGGCGAAAGAGTGTCCGGCGGCTGATACCCATCTCGCGGGCGATCACGTCGTCGCTCGCGCCGCCGGCGAGGAGCCACAGGAGCCGGCGGTCGGCGGGCGGCAGCCCGCCCGGCCGGGTGGCGTGGCCGTGGAACGGCAGGGCGTTCTGCCAGGACTGTTCGAACAGCGCCACGAGTGCGGAGAACAGCCCGCACGGCTGCACGACCAGCGTCGTGTTGTGCACGTCGGCCTCCTTGATCGACAAGGACACGAGCGCGTACGCATCGTCGATGATGACGAGTTTGACGGGCACGGAGGGCAGGACCCTGGCCTGTTCACCGGCCTTGACACACGGCTCGATGACATCTTTCAGACGGCCCGGATGCTCCAGCGACTGCCGCGAGTACACGACACGCTGCGTCACGCCGCGGGCGAGCGTGGCCAGCGCGTCGTCCGTGGCCCCGGGCAGCGGGAAGTACGGCGGCGAGTCGAACTGCCGGATCTGGTCCCGGGCACTCGCCCACGCCTGACGGATCCTGGGGCCGACGGCATCGCCGGTCACCACCTCGACGAGATGGTCGTTGTACGCGGCCAGCCGCTGCCGCCGGAACGACTCGAACGCGCCCCCGACGGCGATGCGCGATTCCTCGACCTCGGCCGCCCGGTGCCGGGCCAGGAGCTCCAGTCCCGCGGCGGGCGGAACCGGGGCCACGACGTCCTCCCGCTCCTCGGCGGCGCTGACCAGACCCGCGTCCACCAGCGTCGTGTACGCCGCGGCGAGTTCCGTACGGTCCAGGCCGGCCGCGGATCCGATCGCGGCCAGCGGGGCCGGGGCCAGCTCCATCAGCGCCAGGTAGACCTGGCTCGCCGCCTGGCCGATGCCCAGAAGCCGCAGGGCTTCGCCGAGTTTAACGTTCGTCATACGAGACATTATCGGCTGCTCAGGACCGGTGAGTGGCCGATCCGTGCCAGTGGCGGAACTGGGCGCCACCGTCGTGCGGGCCGGGATACCGTCCGTGAGCCGCCGCCGGCCGGCGGCAGCGAGGGCGGTCCGGAGGTCTCCCGGGGGCCCTCGCCTTCCAGGACGTCCCGATGAAGGAGCACGACGTGGCGAAGGGCCGAAAGAACGGTCTCTACTCAGGGATCTCCGAGGAACTGTCCGCGCTGATGCGGACCGGGTGGGCCGACACCGAGCAGCACGACCTGCCGCCGGACGAGCAGGCACCCCACGCGGCCCTTCGCCGAGCCGCGCTCTCATCGCGCTTTCCCGGCGAACGTCTCGTGATCCCCTCGGGAAATCTCAAGGTCCGGTCGAACGACGACACCTACCCCTTCCGCCCGCACTCCGGATACGTGCACATGACGGGGGACCGGGCCCGGGACGGGGCCCTCGTGCTGGAACCGCGCCCGGACGGCGGCCACGACGCCTACTGCTTCCAACTGCCTCGGGACAGCAGGGACAACGACGAGTTCTGGACCGGGCCCACAGCGGAGCTGTGGATGGGCCGGCGCCGATCACTCGCCGAGTCGGAACGGGTCCTCGGTCTGCCCTGCCGCGACGTCCGCACCGCGGCCCGCGACCTGGCGGCGGCCTCCGGCGTGCCGACCCGGATCGTCCGCGGGGTCGACCCGGCCCTGGAGGCCGCGGTCAGCACCGACGAGGAGCGCGACGCCGGCCTCGAAGAGGCGCTCAGCGACCTCCGTCTCGTCAAGGACGCATGGGAGATCGGCGAGCTCCGCAAGGCGGTGGACTCCACCGTGCGCGGGTTCACCGACGCGGTCGGTGAACTCTCCGGAGCGGTCGCCTCGTCCGAGCGGTGGATCGAGGGCACGTTCCTGCGCCGTGCACGCCTGGAGGGAAACTCCGTGGGCTACGGCACCATCTGCGCGGCGGGCGATCACGCCACGATCATGCACTGGACGGACAACGACGGCCCGGTACGCCCGGGCGAGCTGCTCCTGTTCGACGCCGGAGTGGAGACGCACACCCTCTACACCGCCGACGTCACACGCACGTTGCCGATCAGCGGAACCTTCACTCCCGTACAGCGCAAGGTCTACGACGCGGTGTACGAGGCCCAGGAGGCCGGCATGGCCGCGGTCAAGCCGGGCGCCGCCTACCGCGACTTCCACGAGGCGGCCCAGCGCCACCTGGCGGTCCGGCTGGTCGAGTGGGGCTTCATCGAGGGCCCGGCAGAGCGTGCGTACGAACTCGGCCTCCAGCGCCGCTTCACCATGGCGGGCACCGGACACATGCTCGGGCTGGATGTGCACGACTGCGCCCAGGCCCGGCACGAGGAGTACGTCGGCGGCGTGCTGGAGCCGGGCATGGTGCTCACGGTCGAGCCCGGCCTGTACTTCCAGCCCGACGACCTCACCGTCCCCGGGGAATGGCGGGGCATCGGCGTCCGGATCGAGGACGACCTGCTCGTGACCGAGGACGGTCACGAGAACCTGTCGGCGGGTCTGCCGCGCTCGGCCGACGACGTCGAGTCGTGGATGGCCCGGTTCGCGGGCTGAGCACGGACGAGGAACCCGGCCGCGCCGACGCGCCCCGGCCCGTTCACCGGCACGGCCGGGCCCCTCGTACGCTTGTCCCGTGTCAGCCTCCCGTCTTCACCGCATCGCCGTCCTCGTCCTGGAGGGCGCGAAGCCGCTCGATGTCGGGATCCCGGCGCAGGTGTTCACCACCCGCGCGAGCATGCCGTACGAGGTACGGGTGTGCGGAGCGGCACCAGGCCTCGTGACCGGTGGTGACGGGCTGTCGTACCACGTCGCCGACGGTCTCGACGCGCTGGAGTGGGCCGACATCGTCTTCATCCCCGGCTACCGGTTTCCGGACCGCGACGACCCGCCGCAGCCCGTCGTCGACGCGCTCGTCGCCGCACACACCCGGGGCGCGCGCCTCGCGGCCATCTCGACGGGGGCCTTCGCCCTCGCCGCCACGGGCCTGCTGGACGGCAGGCGGGCGACGACCCACTGGCACTACGCTCGGGCGCTCGCGGCGAAGCACCCCCTCGTCCGGGTCGACGAGAACGTGCTCTTCGTCGACGAGGGCAGCGTCCTGACCTCGGCGGGCGCCGCCTCCGGGATCGACCTGTGCCTCCACATCCTCCGCGGCGACCTCGGGGTGGCCGCCGCCAACCACGCGGCCCGGCGGCTGGTGGCGGCGCCCTACCGCAGCGGCGGCCAGGCTCAGTACGTCCCGCGCAGCGTGCCCGAACCACTCGGCGAACGCTTTGCCGCGACTCGCGAGTGGGCGCTGCACCGCCTCGGCGAGCCCCTCACCCTCGACGCGCTCGCACGGCATGCGGCGGTGTCGCCGCGCACGCTCTCGCGGCGTTTCGTCGAGGACACCGGCTACACCCCGATGCAGTGGGTCATGAGGGCACGCATCGACGTCGCCCGTGAACTGCTGGAGCGTTCGGAGCAGAGCATCGAGCAGATCGCCGCCGAGACCGGACTGGGTACGGGGACCAATCTGCGCCTCCATTTCCAGCGCATCCTGGGCACCACGCCGAGCGAGTACCGGCGCACGTTCGCCAGAGCCGAGTAGCCGGCGCCGGTGGCGCGATCCTTTCGAACCGTGGCGCCCACGCCTCTGCCACGACAGGGGTGCAGCGAGCGAACCTTGGTGGCGAACCGCAGGGACGAAGGGACACCTCATGACTCGCATCGCCATCAATGGATTCGGCCGCATCGGACGCAATGTGCTGCGCGCACTGCTGGAGCGCGACAGCGACCTCGAAGTCGTCGCCGTCAACGACCTCACCGAGCCCGCGACTCTCGCGCGGCTGCTCGCCTTCGACTCGACTGCCGGCCGGCTGGGCCGGCCCGTGACCCTCGACGGGGACGTCCTCGTCGTCGACGGCCGACGCATCAAGGTGGTCGCCGAGCGCGATCCGGCGCAGCTTCCGTGGGCCGCCCTCGACGTCGACATCGTGCTGGAGGCCACCGGCCGCTTCACGTCGGCCAAGGCCGCCCGCGCCCACATCGACGCCGGAGCGAAGAAGGTGCTCGTCAGTGCCCCGTCGGACGGCGCCGATGTGACGCTGGCGTTCGGGGTCAACACCGACGCGTACGACCCGGCCCTGCACACGATCGTCTCGAACGCCTCGTGCACGACCAACGCACTTGCCCCGCTGGCATCGGTGCTCGACGAACTCGCCGGGATCGAGCACGGTTTCATGACGACGGTGCACGCCTACACGCAGGAGCAGAACCTGCAGGACGGCCCGCACCGCGACGCCCGCCGCGCGCGGGCTGCCGGGGTGAACATCGTGCCGACCACGACCGGCGCCGCCAAGGCGATCGGCCTGGTGCTGCCGAACCTCGAGGGCAAGCTGTCGGGCGACTCGATCCGCGTACCCGTGCCGGTGGGCTCGATCGTCGAGCTCAACACGACCGTGGCCCGCGACGTGTCGCGCGAGGACGTGCTGGCGGCCTACCGCGCCGCGGCGGAGGGGCCGCTCGCGGGGGTCCTGGAGTACTCCGAGGACGCGCTCGTCTCGTCCGACATCACGGGCAACCCGGCCTCGTCGATCTTCGACTCGGCACTCACCCGCGTCGAGGGCCGGCACATCAAGGTCGTCGCCTGGTACGACAACGAGTGGGGTTTCTCGAACCGTGTCATCGACACGCTCCAGCTCCTCGCCAACGGCTGACCGGGTGCCGGGCCCGCGGGGGGCGGCTGCCGGGAGCCGCCCCCGAGTGGCCCGGCCTCAGCCGTGCAGTCGCACGGGCAGCCTGTCCACGCCATTGCCCACGAAGGAGGCGTGTCGTGGCAAGTCGGCCTCCGGGACGGCGAGATCGAGGTCGGGGAAGCGCGCGAACAGCTCCTCCAGCGCGAGAGTGGCTTCCATCCGGGCCAGTGGCGCGCCCATGCAGTAGTGCGCGCCATGACCGAGGGAGAGGTGCCGGGCGCCGCCTTCGCGGGTGATGTCGAAGCGTTCGGCATCGGGGCCGTGGGCCTTGGGGTCGCGGCCTGCCGCGGAGTAGCCCGCGAGGACCGGAGTCCCCTTGGGGATCAACGTCCCGTCGAGCGTCAGATCGGCGGTCGGGTAGCGGAACGGGAAGTAGCTCACCGGGCTGTCCCAGCGGAGCGTCTCCTCGACCACGTCCGACCAGGCCGCCCCGCCCGACCGGACCAGGGCGAGTTGATCCCGGTGCGCGCACAGGGCGCGGACGGCGTTGCTGATCAGGTTCAGTGTCGTCTCGTGCCCGGCGATGATCGTGAGCATCAGGGTGCCGATCAGTTCGTGCGGGCCGAGCCGGTCACCGTCCTCCTCGCGGGCCGCTGTCAGCGCGCTGGTGAGATCGTCCCCGGGCCGCCCCGCCCGGGTGGCGGCGAGCGTGCCCAGCACCTCCACCATCTCCCGGTTGGCCGCCATCGCCTCGGCAGGCGCGATGTCCGTGGAAACGATCTTGTTGGACAGCTGATGCAGCCGGTCCTGGTGCTCCTCGTCCACGCCCAGCAGTTCGCAGATGACACCCATCGGCAACGGCAGCGCGAAGTGCGCACGCAGATCGACGACACCATCGACAGCCGCGCCTTCGAGTCCGTCCAGGAGCGAAGTCGTCAACGCCAGGACGCGTGGCCGTAGTTCCTCCACCCGCCGCGCGGTGAACGCCATGCTCACCAAGGACCGCAGCCGCCGGTGGTCGGCACCGTCGGCGGTGGTCATCCCCGGCACCGTCGCGAACGTCCTCAGTGGCCAGCCGTCGGCGATCGCACCGTCCTGGAGCGCGGCGAAGTGGCGGGCGTTCTTGGCGACATCGGGGTGCGAGAGGAATTCCCTGAGCGCGTCGTGACCCAGGACCGCCATGCCCTCCACCTCGCCGGGGAGGATCACCGAGGTGACGGCGCCCTGGGCCAGCAGTCCGGCATTGGCCGCGTGCGGACAGCCGCCCGCGGGGTCCATGCGGTGCGGTTCACCTGCTGCGGCGTTCACCGGTGGGGTGTTCAACAGGGTTCTCCAGTCGGTCGGGTGAATGATGCGCGGAGCCACGGAGGAAGAGCCCTGCGGGCACACCGAACTCCCCTGCGACAGACAGAGTATGCAGAGCCCCGGCCGACGGGACCGGCGGAGACATGACCGGGCCCGCCACACAGCGTGACGGGCCCGGAGACGCACTGACGGCGAGGGGAGTCAGGGAGCGATCGCCATGTCGAAGAGGTGGACGTTCCCGTTCGCGGGCAGGACCACGAACTCGACCGTCCTGGACGGGTCCAGCGCGATCGAGTGGGCGAACACGCTGTACTTCACCGTGGCGTTGCCGTAGCCGTCGGGCCTGTTGCGGCCGTCCGTCGACTTGACCAGGGTCGCGCCGTGCGCGTCGACGGGGTCGAACGACCAGTTGGGGAAGCCGAACGAGCCCGTGGTGGTCGTGCCGTCGGTGTAGAAGACGGTGGCCTTGCCCGTGGCACCGCTTCCGACGCCCGAACCGAGGAAGACCAGCGCGGACCCCCGGCCTGCAAGCGAGACGGCCTGCCCGGCACTTGCCACGTTGTCCTTCGTGCCCGCCGGCACGTCCGGCCACGTCAGGGTGGCGCCCAGCGCGTCGACCTTCGCCCCGGGCGTCAGACCGACCGCGGCGAGCTTCTGCGCCGAGAAGCTGTTGCCCTCGCCGTCGTAGTTTCCGGCCGTCGTGGCGGACTCGTCCGTGATGGCGACACCGTTGTACGCCGCCGCGAGGTTCGCCTGCGGAGATCCGGACCGGTCGGTCCGGGTACCCGTCGCGGTGCCGAGGCCGTCGCCGCCCTGGTAGGTCGCCGTCGTCGTGAACGTGCGGATCACGAACCCGGACCGCTTCTCCGGAACCTGGATGCGGAACGTCGCGGAGGCCGAGGCGCCCGTGGACAGCGAGCCGTCCACACCGGCCACGGCCGGCTGGACCGCCCATCCGACGGGCCCGGCGAACGACACCTTGAGTGAACGCAGGCGCTGCGGCGAGGAGTTCTTCACCGTGACCTTCACCGTCGAGATGGCCGGCCCGTCGAGGTCCACGGGGGAGACGGTCACCTCGGTCTGCGACTCGGCGGCCGCAGCGGGCGTAGCGGCAGGCGCGGCCGAGGCCGCCTGCGCGGGAACGAGGAGGAGCGCTGCCGCCAGGGCGGCGCCTCTGAGAGGGTTGATCAGTCGGGCCGGTCTCATGGCGTGCTCCTTGGGGTGGGAGGTCATCAGGCGACGGGGGGCATCTCGGTGGTGCGCGAGTCGAGTCCCATGCGCAGGTTGACCCAGGAGCCGCGGGTGAAGTCCGGTATCTCCACCGGACGTCCCTTGGCGGCCAGGGACATGACGCTCAGCGGAACGGGCGCGCACCACGAGGCGGAGTCGTAGACGTCGATGTCGGGCACCAGGCCGGCCCGCATCAGCTGGACCGTGCGCCACTGCAGCACGTAGTCCATGCCGCCGTGGCCGCCGTTCTCGGCTTCGTCACCGAGCTCTTTCCACAGCCAGTGGTCGAACTCCTTGCGGTACGTGTCGAAGTCGCGCCAGGTGTCGCCGCTGTGGTCCGGCTCGAAGTAGACGCGTGCGTCGGTCGTCGAGGTGCCCGCATAGTCCTCGAAGATGCCGCGGCTTCCTACCAGCGAGTTGATCCGGCTGTACGGACGAGGCGCACTGACCGCGTGTTCGGCCCGGATCGTCCGGCCGTTCGCCGTGCGGATCTGACAGGTGACCAGGTCGCCGTTGATGTACGTCTCGTTCCAGGACGGGTGCGACTTCGGCATGAAGCGCTCGCGGTAGTCGGCGAGTCCCTTCGGGGCCGTCGCGGTGGCCGTCAGCGTGGTCATCCGGTCGCCGCGGTTGATGTCCATGGCGGCGGCGACGGGAGCCAGTCCGTGCATGGCGTAGAAGGAGGCGGTGGAGCGCGTGTGCCACAGCCGGCGCCAGGAGTCCGTGTAGTAGGTGTCGGAGAACAGCAGCGCGCGCAGGTCGTGGAGGTATCCGCCGTGACCGTTGGTGAGCTCGCCGAACAGGCCCTCGTGGCCCATCTTGAGCATGGCCAGCTCGTTGCGGCCGTAACTGCAGTTCTCGGACAGCATCAGGTTCTTACGGGTGCGCTCCGAGGTGTCCACGAGGTCCCAGAGCTCGTCGAGTTCGGTCGCGATGGGCAGCTCGACGATCACGTGCTTGCCGGCCAGGAGCGCGGCCTTGCCCTGTTCGTAGTGGAACTCCCAGGGCGTCGCGATGTAGACGAGGTCGATGTCGTCGCGCTCGAGCATGTCGGCGTAACTGTCGGCGGAGCCGCCGAACTGGGCCGGTCGCGGCTTTCCGGCCTTCTCCAGCTGGTCGGCCGTGCGCGTGGCGCGGTCGGCGCGGATGTCGCAGACCGCGGTCACGACGCAGCCGGGGATGACGGACCAGCCGGTCGTCATCCCGGAGCCCCGGTTGCCGAGCCCGATCACCCCGACACGCACCGTCGCGTAGGGCTCGAAGGGGACGTTGACCATGGACTTCTGACCGGCTCGCCGACGGGGGGCGGCCGCTGAGGTGAGGGCGGCGGCCGCTGCGGAGCCAGGGGCCGCCGAAGCGGGTGCGGACGATCCGAGCCCGACGGCGAGCGCCCCCGTGGCCAGCGTTCCTCCCAGGACCAAACGGCGTGAGACTGCGGGGATTTCAGGCATGCGACAACGCTCCTCGATACGCGACCGGCATCACTGGCGGGGACGACTCTCGCGGGAACGACTGTGACATGTCAAGAGTTGTTCGTCACCGCTGGGTTTCGAGCATTAATGAACATGGGTTGTGGTGGTGGTGAGGTCCCGGGCGGGTGGACGGGCCGATGGGCCGACGAGGTGACGAGGCGCCGCCGGAATGTGCCCGCGGGCTGTGGCTGCGGCCGTCCGCCGCCCCCGGCACGTCCCCCGCACGCACCCTTGCGCGGGTCGTGGGTAGCCGTCACCGTGTGCGGACGGGCTGTCGACCGACAGATCACCGCCGCACGTGACGGGAGCCGGCGTGACCGCATTCTCTGTTCTGCCTCATGCCCTGTACGGCGACGGCCCGCACAAGGTGATCGCGGTGCACGGCTGGTTCGCCGACCGCTCCGCTTACGGCCCGGTGGTGCCGGACCTCGACCTCGCCTCGTTCCAGTACGCGGTGGTGGACCTGCGGGGATACGGCGAGGCGAGGGACGCGGACGGCGCCTACACCACGGCCGAGGGCGCGGCGGACGTGCTCGCGCTGGCCGACCGGCTCGGCTGGGACCGCTTCTCGCTGATCGGGCACTCGATGGGCGGCTCCGTCATTCAGCGGACGCTGGCCGCCGCGCCGCAGCGGGTGCGCAGAATCGTCGGGGTGTCACCGGTTCCCGCTTCCGGTCTGCCCCTGCCGCCCGAGCAGTGGGAGCTGTTCGCGGAGGCGGCGCAGAACCCGGGCAACCGTCGGACCATCCTCGACATCACCACCGGCGGCCGGCGCCCGGCGGCCTGGCTGGATCGCATGGTGCGTCGCTCGGTCGAGTGCAGCGACCCGAAGGCCTTCCGTGCCTGGCTGGATTCCTGGGCGGGGGAGGACTTCCACGACCGGATCGAGGGTTCGCCGGTGCCGGCCCTGGCGGTGGTGGGGGCGCTGGACCCGGCCCTCTCCGCCGACGTGCAGCGGGCCACCTGGATGCGCTGGTTCCCGCACGCCGAACTGGTGGAGCTCCCTTCGTGCGGCCACTACGCGATGGACGAGGCCCCGCTCGGCCTGATCCGGGTGGTGGAGGACTTCCTGCGGGCGGACGCCGAGGCGACGGCGTGAGCGGGCGGTGACGGCCCCCCATGTCTGCCTGGGCGCGCACTTCGCACGCCCGCAGTTGCGCGTGCTGTACGAGGAGACGTGCCGCGTACTCCCGCCCGGCCCACTCGGACCCGCGGCACCGCCACGCCGCCTGGTCTCGAACTTCATCAACGGACTGAAGTCGCTGCCCGTGCGAATGGCAGGTGCCTGACATCAGTTCCGCGGCCGCATGCGGACTGAGGAGGGGGACGACGGCGCCATGTTGTAGTGTCCCTGCCCATGTCTTCCCCCTCCCTGCTCCTGGACCACCTGCACCGGGCCGGGCTGCATGACGTGGTGTCGGTGACGCCGGCCGAGGGGGGAGTGGCTGCCCTGGCGGGCATCGCGACCCGCCGCCAGGGGCCACCCGTGTTCGTGAAGGCCTTTCAGGAGAGCCCTGCTGACGGCCTGTTCGCAGCGGAGGCCGAAGGGCTCCGGGCGCTGCGCGAGCTGGGCGGGGCCCTCACTCCCGAGGTCGTGTGCTTGGCCCGGGACGTGCTGGTGCTCTCCGTCCTGGAGGCGCGTCCGGCCCGGGAGGACAGTTGACCCCGTGCTCCAGCCCCAGGTGTTTGACGGGATGAGGCCTGGTCGGGGTACTGCGCGACCACGGCGTCGAACTCCCCAGCGCGGGCCCTCATGAACACGGTGTCGGCCGGCCAGGGACCCGAGGCCCGGATCCCACGGAAGGCGGGTCGGCCGGGTGCCGCACCAGATGGCACAGCCGCAGGAGCATCCGGTCGTCGCCGAAGCCGCCGGCCTTGATCAGGACGGTGAGGGAGGGCTGTCCGGTCGGGGTCCCGCGGGCGACGCCGGGTTCGGGCTCGTCCAGCAGATCGATGCCGTCGATGCCGAGGGCCTGGAGCACGTTCGCGGCGGTCTCGCCGCCGGTGACGACGAGCGCGTCCACCAGGCCTTCGCCGGTCAGGGTCCGTGCGACTGCCGCGAGGGCGCGGGCGAGGGCCCGGGCGGCCTGTGGCTCATGGCGTTCATCCGGTGTCCGCAGGGTGAGGACGGGGGCAGTCATGCCGCGCAGCGCCTCCACCGCCGCGGCGGGATCGTCACCGACGGTGACTCCCTCGACGTCGGTCCGGGCGTGGAGCGCGGCCAGCTGCCGCCGGGTCGCCGGGTTGGCGCTGCCGACGACGACAAGCGGTCGGCGGGCCGGGGCGGGTGCGGGTGCGGGACCGCCGCCCCGAGTGCACCGCCGGGCCAGGGCGGCCGCCAGTCCCGGGGAGCCGACCCACAGCACGTCCTCGAGGTGCGGCACCGCGGCCACCAGGCGGTCGAGGTCTGCGTCGACCCCCGCCGAACAGACGATCAGGCCGCCCCGGCGGATCAGACCGGGCAGCTCGGCCACCCGGTCCGGCCCGACCGGAACGGCCTCCGGGAACAGCGTCCGCAGGTCCGAGCACCGCACCGGGTGCACGGGGTCACGGGCGTACTCGCTCTCATGGACCGGCACCCCCCGCACGTACTGGACCGCGTCCACCGTCACCCTGCCCTCCGCCGGGAAGGCGGGAGCGATGATGACGGCCTGTCGCCGCGATCCCGCCCGAGCGGCCCGGATCTCCGCCGCGACGTGCCCGCGCAAGGTCGAGTCGACCGTCTTGAGCAACAGCGAGGAGTTCGTGAACAGGCGTGCGGCCTGCGCGGTGCGCGTGGCGGCGGTGTCCTCGTCCGACAGCCGGGTCCCGAGGTCGACCGCGTGCACGCCCGGGGCGAGGACGACGGCGGGAGGGCCCGGGGCACCCGGGGGAGCCGTCGCGGCGGGAGACAGCAGGATCCGTGCCTCGTGACCGGTCCGGCGGAACGGGGCGGCCCCGTCCCCGGCGCTGGTGAGGTCGTCCGCGAGAATGCCGATGCCTCGCCGGGCGCCTGTGCGGGATGCCATGCGTACCTCTCCGTCGATCCGCTGATGCGTGACGGAGTCAATGGTCGATGACAGCGACGGCACAGGACGCCCTTTTCGGTTTCGTACCCGACGGCACCGGCCACCACCTCCCCAGCCGGCGGCCGCCCGAGCCGGTCGACGCCATGGCTCCGCAGCCGTTGCGAGCAGCTCGACACCGGTTCTGACCGGGCGCGGTGACCCGGTTCCGCGCGGGAGTGACAGGGGGCCCGCCGCCCGGGGCCGCGCGGAGCGCCGGGGGTGCCGGGCCGACGCGACCGGGCTGCCACCGCGCGCGGTTCTCGCTTGCGGCGGCGCGGCGCGCACGGCAGGGTTCCGGGGTGTGGCCACTCTGCTGATCGTCCATCACACGCCCTCGCCGAACTGCCAGGCGCTGTTCGAAGCCGTCGTCTCCGGTGCGACGACCGACGGGATCGAGGGCGTCCGCGTAGTGCGGCGCGCGGCGCTCGCCGCGACGGCATCGGACGTCCTCGCCGCCGACGGCGTGCTGCTCGGCACCCCGGCCAACCTCGGCTACATGTCCGGCGCCCTCAAGCACTTCTTCGACCAGATCTACTACCCCTGCCTGGATGCGACGCGGGGCCGTCCCTTCGGTTACTACGTGCACGGCGGCAACGACGTCACCGGCGCCGTGCGGGCCGTCGAGTCCATCACGACGGGTCTGGGGTGGCGCCGTGCGGCGGACGCGGTGACGGTCACGGGAGAACCTTCCAAGGCCGACACCGAGGCGTGCTGGGAGCTGGGGGCGACCCTCGCCGCCGGCCTGGCGGACTGACCCACCCTGCCTTCGCCCCCCGTGGCAGGGCCCGTCGGCCCGCCGACGTCACCCGCTTGCCGGTCCAGGCGATGCCGCTAATGTCGATATGTAGGCCAAAAGCACATTTTCGTTTCCGCGCTCTCCCGGTGGAGGGACGGCGCCGCACGAGAAGGAGCCTCCCATGACCCGTACATTGCGGAGCGCGATAGCCCTGGCCGGAGCGGTAGCTTTGTCGATGGGCGCGGTGGCCACCAGCGGCGCGGCGCAGCCGGGAGCGGGCCGCCAGGCGGACGAAGTCAAGATCGGTCTGCTGCTGCCCGAGAGCAAGACCACGAGGTACGAGAAGTTCGACCGGCCCTACATCGAGGACAAGATCAAGGAGCTGGCGCCGGGCGCCCAGATCGACTACTACAACGCCGCCGAGAGCGCCACCACTCAGCAGCAGCAGGTGAACACGGCGCTTGCCAAGGGCGACCAGGTGCTCATTCTGGACGCGGTGGATGCCAAGTCGATCCAGTCCTCCGTGCAGAAGGCGCGGGACGCCGGCGTGAAGGTCGTGGCGTACGACCGGCTCGCGCAGGGGCCCGTCGACGCCTACGTCTCGTACGACAACCGCAAGGTCGGAGAGTTGCAGGGCAAGGCGCTGCTTGCGGCGTTGGGCGACAAGGCCGGCAGCGGCGAGATCGTGATGCACAACGGTTCGCCGACCGACCCGAACGCCGCCGAGTTCAAGGCCGGCGCGCACTCCGTCCTCGACGGGAAGGTGAAGATCGGCAAGGAGTACGACACTCCGAACTGGGACCCGAACAACGCCAACCAGCAGATGTCCGGTGCCATCAGCGCGCTCGGCAAGGACAAGATCGTCGGTGTCTACTCGGCCAACGACGGCCTGGCCGCCGGTATCGCCACGTCCCTCAAGGCAGCAGGCATCAACGTGCCGTTGACCGGTCAGGACGCCCAGCTCGACGCGATCCAGAGGATCCTGCTCGGCACCCAGACCATCACCGTCGAGAAGCCGTACAAGCCGGAGGCCGACACCGCCGCCGCCATCGCGGTCGACCTCGCCCAGGGCAAGGACGTTCCCAAGAACCTCACGCCCACCACCGTCACCAGTGGCAGCGGCGAAAAGGTCCCGGCCAAGCTGCTGACGCCGGTCGTGGTCGACAAGGACAACATCAACGACACAGTCGTCAAGGACGGCCTGTACTCGGTCGAGGAGATCTGTACTCCCGCCTACTCCGACGCCTGCGAGAAGGCCGGACTCCAGTAGCCCCCCTTCGCGAACCGACATCAGTACTCCCGACTCCACACATCCGGACGGGCCGCACCACGCGGCTCGTCCGGCGGGGGCAGAGACCGTCTGCCCGTGCGTGCGGACGACCCAGGAGGCGGTTCCTTTGCCGGAAGCACCTGTGCTCACTCTGCGGGGGATCTCCAAGCGCTTCGGCGCGGTCCAGGCACTGTCGGGCTTCGATCTCGAGGTCCACCCCGGCGAAGTCGTCGCGCTCGTCGGCGACAACGGAGCCGGCAAGTCGACCGCGGTCAAGGCGATCGCGGGCGTCAACCCACCGGACCAGGGCGTCATCGAATGGCAGGGCCGCCGGGTCGCCATCAGCCGGCCGCACGACGCCCAGAACCTCGGCATCGCGACCGTCTACCAGGACCTGGCCCTGTGCGACAACCTCGACGTGGTCGGCAACCTCTTCCTCGGCCGCGAACTGCGCCGCTTCGGTGTGCTCGACGAGGTCCGCATGGACCAGCGCTCGCGCGAACTGCTCGACACCCTGTCCATCCGCATCCCGAGCGTCCGCATCCCCGTCGCCTCGCTCTCCGGCGGACAGCGCCAGACGGTGGCGATCGCCCGGTCCCTGATCGGCGATCCGAAGGTCGTCATCCTCGACGAACCCACCGCGGCCCTGGGGGTGGAGCAGACGGCCGAGGTCCTCGACCTGGTCGAGCGGCTCCGGCAGCGCGGTCTGGGGACCATCCTGGTCAGCCACAACATGGTGGACGTGATGGCGGTCGCGGACCGGATCGCGGTGATGCGCCTGGGTCGCAACAACGGCTTCTTCGACCGGCGTTCCACGACCACCGAAGAGATCATCTCCGCCATCACCGGGGCCTCCGACAGCGCGGTCACCCGCCGCCAGGCCCGTAAGCGGGAGGAGGAGCGATGACACGGGAACCCGGACACGACGACGGCCAGGAACCAGCCCACGACGCCATGCCCGCCATCGACACCCGCCTGCTCGTCCGCGAGGAGGGCATCCGCGGGTACGCCGCGGAGTTCTGGCGCAAGATGCGCAGCGGGGAACTGGGCTCCCTCCCCGTAGTCATCGCCGTGATCATCATCTGGACGGTGTTCGGCAGCCTGAACAGCACGTTCCTCTCGGCCCAGAACCTCTCCGACCTCAGCCAGCAGATCGTCGGCACCGGCATGATCGCCGTCGGCATCGTCTTCGTGCTGCTCCTCGGTGAGATCGACCTGTCCGTCGGGTCCGTCAGCGGTCTGTGCGCCGCGATCTTCGCCGTTCTCAACGTCATGAACGGCATGAACGAATGGCTGGCGCTCCTGATCGCCGTGCTGGGCGGAGCTGCGGTCGGCCTCATCCAGGGCTTCTTCTTCGCGAAAGTCGGCGTGCCCGCGTTCGTGGTCACCCTTGCGGGCAACCTCGCCTGGAACGGGCTGATGCTGCAGGTGCTCGGCTCCAGCGGCACGGTCAACATCCCGGGCGACACCAACGTCGCCGAGATCTACTCCACCATCTACCACAGCCCGGCTGCCGCCTACGCGACCGCGGCGGCCGGGGTGGGTCTGTTCCTGGCGGCCTCCCTCCTGGACGCCGCGCGCCGCAGGGCGGCGAGGGTGCCGTCCCGCCCCGTCGCCGAGATCGTGCTGCGTACGGTCGTCATCGCCGCGATCGCCTTCACCACCGCGTACATCCTCAACCGGTACCAGGGCCTCCCACTGGCCCTCCTGATCTTCCTTGTCGTGCTGGTGGTACTGGACTTCGTGCTGCGACGCACCACGTACGGGCGGAAGGTCTTCGCGGTCGGCGGCAACTCGGAGGGTGCGCGACGGGCAGGCATCAGCGTGCCGTTCGTCCGGATGTCCGTCTTCTCCATCGCCGGCACCATGGCCGCGGTCGGGGGCCTCTTCCTCGCCGGGCAGATCCAGTCGGCGAGTCAGACCTCGGGCGGCGGCAACCTCCTGATGAACGTCATCGCCGCGGCCGTCATCGGCGGCACGAGCCTGTTCGGCGGCCGCGGTTCGGTGTGGTCGGCCCTGCTCGGCGCCCTGGTGATCGGGTCCATCCAGTCCGGGATGAACATCATGGGCGTCAGCAACGCCATCCAGTTCATGATCACGGGATCGGTCCTGCTGGCGGCCGTGGTCGTCGACTCCGTCTCCCGCCGGAGTCAGAAGGCCGCGGGACGCGCGTGATTACGCCCCCGGGGCCATCGGCGCCGCGGGGCTCCGGTCAGGCCCCGGCGCAAGGGGGGGCCGGGCGCGAGCGCCGCGTGGCGGGCGCTGGGCCCGGCGTCACTGTGGCCGGACGGAACAGTCGGCGCAGCCGCGGTGTTGGGACTTCCGGCGGGGTGAGCACGACCATGATCCGGCGGGCATTGCGCGGCGCGGGCGTCGCGCGTAGCGTTCCGGACAGGTCATGAGCGTCAGCTTCGAGCCCTGGCTTGTTGACCGGCAACCCTCCCGCGCGGCGGGGTGCTCCAGGTGACGACCAGGCGGGGCCCGTCCGGGTTCCGCAAGCGCGAGGCCTCCGGGCCCGCCCGGCCGGAAGAGTGGAGGCGAGGGTCGTGCCACCGGTGTCCTGCCCCCTCGTCAAGGTGCTCGCCCCCCGGCGCCGCGTCCACCTCTACTCCCGGCCCCACATCGATCTCCAGCGCGTCGCCGGCGCGCTCTGTCGTTCCTGACCCGTTCCCGCGACGCCGAACCTCCCGACGAGGTCCGGCGATCACCCACGGTCGATCAGGAAGGCACCCTTCGTGTCCGCATCGTCATCCCCGCACCCTCCCCTGTCCTCCTTGCTGCACCTCGCCGTCGCGCTCGACGGAGCGGGCTGGCACCCGGCCGCCTGGCGCGAGCCGGAGGCCCGGCCCGGGGAACTGCTCACCGCCGCGTACTGGACCGACATCGTCAGCGAGGCCGAACGCGGCCTGCTCGACTTCGTGACGATCGAGGACGCCCTCGGGCTCCAGTCCTCGCAGTTCCCGGAGCCCGACGGCCGCACCGACCAGGAGCGCGGTCGCCTCGACGCGGTACTCGTCGCCGCCCGCGTGGCACCGCTGACCCGGCACATCGGCCTCGTCCCCACCGTGGTCGCCACACACACCGAGCCGTTCCACATCTCCAAGGCGATTGCCACCCTCGACTACGTGAGCACGGGCCGGGCCGGTGTGCGCATCCAGGTATCGGCCCGACGGCACGAAGCCGCCCACTTCGGCCGCCGCGCCTTCCCGCGCTTTCGCCTCGACGAACTGGACACCCCGGCCGTACGGGCGCTGACCGCCGAACTCTTCGAGGAAGCCGCCGAGTACGTCGAAGCGGTGCGCCGCCTCTGGGACAGCTGGGAGGACGGTGCCGAGATCCGGGACGCAGCCACAGGCCGCTTCATCGACCGCGACAAGCTCCACTACACCGACTTCGAGGGCCGGCATTTCAGCGTCAAGGGTCCCTCCATCACACCCCGGCCCCCGCAGGGGCAGCCGGTCGTCAGCGCCCTGGCGCACCGGAGCGTGCCCTTCCAACTGGTGGCACGCTCAACGGACATCGGCTACGTCACCCCGCACGACCCGGGCCAGGCCGGAGCCATCGTCCACGAGATCCGCTCCCAGCAGGCGGCGGCGGGGCGAGCCACGGAACTCCTCCACATCTTCGGGGACCTCGTGGTCTTCCTCGACGACACCCCCTCGGCCGCGGCGGCCCGCCGGGACCGTCTGGACGACCTCGCGGGACATCCGTACCCCAGCGACGCGAAGATCTTCACCGGCACACCCGCGCAACTGGCGGACCTTCTCCAGGAATGGCAGCGGGCCGGGCTCTCCGGATTCCGGCTGCGCCCCGCAGTGATCGGCCACGACCTTCCGGCGATCACCCGCAAGCTCGTGCCGGAGCTGCAGCGCCGAGGCGCCTTCCGGACCGCCTACGAGGCCGACACCCTGCGCGGGCTGCTCGGACTCGCCCGCCCCGCCAATCGCTACGCCACTGTCTGAGCCGGAGGGACCACCCACATGAGCACCAGCAACGGCGCCGGCCACAGCACCGGCAAGCCGCTCAAGCAGATCCACCTCGCCGCCCACTTCCCGGGCGTCAACAACACCACCGTCTGGAGCGACCCCGCGGCGGGCAGCCACGTCGAGTTCAGCTCCTTCGCGCACTTCGCGCGCACGGCCGAACGCGCCAAGTTCGACTTCCTGTTCCTCGCCGAGGGGCTCCGCCTGCGGGAACAGGGCGGTGAGATCTACGACCTGGACGTCGTGGGACGCCCCGACACCTTCACCGTGCTGTCCGCCCTCGCCGCCGTCACCGAACACCTCGGCCTCACCGGCACGATCAACTCCACGTTCAACGAGCCCTACGAGGTGGCCCGCCAGTTCGCCAGCCTCGATCACCTCTCGGGTGGACGCGCGGCATGGAACGTCGTCACCTCGTGGGACGCGTTCACGGGTGAGAACTTCCGGCGTGGCGGATACCTGCCGCAGGAGGAGCGGTACTCCCGGGCCAAGGAGTTCCTCGCCACCGCCAACGAACTGTTCGACTCATGGCGCGGTGACGAGATCGTCGCCGATCGTGCGACGGGCACCTTCCTCCGGGACGCGCGGGCCGGATCCTTCGTGCACAAGGGGCAGCACTTCGACATCGAAGGGCAGTTCAACGTGCCGCGGAGTCCGCAGGGCCGCCCGGTGATCTTCCAGGCCGGGGACTCCGACGAGGGACGCGAGTTCGCGGCGGAGGGCGCCGACGCGATCTTCAGCCGCTACAGCACCCTCAAGGAGGGGCAGGCGTTCTACACGGACGTCAAGGGCCGCCTCGCCCGACACGGCCGTACCCCTGACCAGTTGCTGATCCTGCCGGCCGCGACCTTCGTCCTCGGCGACACGGACGCCGAGGCGGAGGAACTGTCCCACGAGGTACGCCGCCTACAGGTCAGCGGTGCCACCGCGATCAAGCACCTCGAGTTCGTCTGGAACCGTGACCTCTCCTCCTACGATCCCGAGGGCCCGCTTCCCGACATCGACCCGGACCTCGGCGAACACACCGTCGCCCGCGGCCGGGCGCAGGTCCGCATGTACCGCGACCCACTGGCCACCGCCCGGGAGTGGCGGGAGCTCGCGGCCGCGAAGAACTGGTCCATCCGCGACCTGGTCATCGAGACCGGCAGCCGCCAGTCCTTCGTCGGCTCACCGGCCACCGTCGCGTCGACCATCGACGCATTCGTCCAGGCCGACGCCGCCGACGGGTTCATCCTCGTTCCGCACATCACCCCCGGCGGGCTGGACGTCTTCGCCGACACCGTGGTCCCGCTCCTTCAGGAGCGCGGAGTGTTCCGCACGGAGTACGAGGGGACGACTCTGCGCGACCACCTCGGCCTGGGCCGTCCCGAAGGCGCGAGGGCGGGCGAGCGCGTGGCCTCCTGACAGACCCCGTCGGTAGGCTGCGGCCGTATGACCGACCCGTTCCTCGAACTCCTTCGCACCCGGCCCGAACTGGCCGAAGCCGCGGCTTTCCCCTTCGGCTTCGACGTGGGCCGGGCGTACCACGTCGAGGACGTGCACCTGGCGTCCGGTGCGTCGCTGGAGCCGATCGCCGGCGACGACACCGGAGGCACGTTCTTCCTCTCCGGAGGGAAGGCCGTGCTGTACGCCTCCTCCGAAGGGGACGCCGTGCTGATCGCCGACAGTGTCGGCGAGGCCCTGGAGATGCAGATCCGGCTGCCCGAATGGTGCGAGAACCTCTCGGAGGAGCTGGACGAGGAGGCGATGCGCGCCGCGGTGCAGGTGTCCGACGCCGAGGCGCGGGAGGAGTACGCGCCCGAGCTGGACGAACAGCGAGCGGCGTTGATCACCGGCCTCGGTCTCCCGGACCGGCCGCTGGTGGAGCTCTTCGCGATGACGGAGTCGGCCTCCCGGCGCACCGAACCGGACCACCTGCTGCTCAATTCGGCGGAGCTGTGCGCGTACCGGCTGAGCGAGGCCTACCGGATGTGCCTGCGTGACGTCGTCCTCGGCCCGGGCCGGGAGGTGCTGAAGCGGATGCGCTCCGGGGACCCCGCCGCGCGGGAGGAGGCGGCAGGGGACGCGGTGCTGCGGGCGGGGGTGCTGAGGGCCGCGCAGTTCGACCGACGGGACGGCGACCTGCCGCTGCTGCGTCCGCTGTTGAGGGCCGAGTGCACGGTGCGGACCGAGCGGTTCGAGGAGCGGAGGCTGGCCGCGGTGCTGGTCGCCCTGCACGGACACGACGAGGACGTCCCCCTGCTGCGGGTGGCCACCTCCGGGGTGGTCACGGATACCGGCACGGCCCTGGCATGGGCCCGGGCCGAGGAATCAAGGCGCCACGGGTCGGACGTCGCGGCCGAGAGCGAGTTCACCTGGACCCGCCTGGCGCACCGGCAGGGCCGCGTCGAGCACGCCCGGGTCGCGCTCATCCGCATGCTGGACGACACGGGCCCGGACGCGCACCGGCTCCGCGAACTGAGCCGCGCGCTGGAGGACATCGGCGATCACGCGCAGGCGGCCCGCGCCCAGTTCAACCTGCTCTCGCTGCAGGACACGGCATCCGACCGGGCATCGGAGGCGTACGTCCTGGCCCGCCTCGAGCGCCGCAAGGGCGACCTCGCGGCTGCCGGCCGGGCCCTGGAACGGGCGCGCGCGGCGGTCGGCCTCGGCGGTCCCGCGCCGGACGCGGACGTGGCGGGATGGCACCGACGCGGCCTCGGCCGGCTGATCACGGAACAGCACCTGGAGCTGACGCTCGCCGCCGGTGGGGCGGGCGACGCGGAACTCGCGCGCGCGACCATGGCGCACGCGAGGGTTCTGCTGGACACCATCGGCAAGGAGTCGGCGAAAGCGCTCAGCCCGCTGTCCACGCAAGCGAAATGGGCAGTGGCGGGGCTGTGAGCGACCGGGCGGGCTCACCTGGCCGGTCCCGCTGTGGTCCCGCTCACCCGCGGGCGCACGTGGGGGTCGCGGCCCGTGCGAAAACACGTGGCGGGCACCGGTACGGGCCGCTAAGCTCCCCCGCGATGACGACACACACTGTTCTCAGATTGGGGGACCCGTCCGCGCAAGGTGAGTGCTGATGCTCACCCAGAACGCGAATCGGGACCCTTTCCTCTCCTTCTGGCTGCGCGTGCGTCAGTTCGCCGTGCCGCCCTCCATGATCGAGACCGCGACCGCCCGCCGTCAGGCCGGTGACTGGGCAGGTGCGTGCGCTGCCGCGGGCATCGACGTCGATCTCCGGCTCGGTTCCCTGGCCCGGACCCACGGGCGGGGACTCGCCGCCCGGGTACGGGCGGATCTGCGCCATCTGGTGCCGGATCTGCTGCGCTGGCACCTGCCGAGGATCGCCCCGCACGGGTTGCTGCGCCCGGGGCTGACGATCGCGCTGGCACGGTACGACGCCGAGGAGCCGGACGGCCGTGGCCCGGTGCATCTCGTGGTCCGGACCCCGCCCGCCTGGGCCGACGCCGGGCAGCGCATCAGCCTCGCCCTGTGGGACGGATCCCGCTCCGACGCGGGCGCCCGACGCCATCCGCATCCCCGCCCCAGCCGGCGCTTCCGCCTGGACCTGCACCGCCACCTCTGGGACGCGCGCAGAGTGGGCGAACTGCGCATCCGGTCCGGCGCGGACCGCCCGCCCGGTGATGCCGTGGACCCTGCCGTGGCCGAGCGGGTGCCGCCGGGCCGGCGCTGCGCCGCTGGACGGTGGGCGGCCGAAGCGCTCCTGCTCCTGCGCGCCGACGCCCCGCCCACCGGTACGTTCGTGGTGCGGTTCGGCGGCCGGCACCGCCTGTTCCTCGAGTCGGACCCGTACGGTGACGGAGCCGGGCAGCCCGTACTGCGGATCGCGCAGGCACCCCCGGACGGCGGTGGCTCCGCGCTTGCGGTGCTGCCCGACGCCGCGACCTGGGCACTGCCCGACCTGGAGCTGATCCGTAGCGGGGCGTTCGCGGCCGACCGGCTGCACCCGCTGGTCCTGCGGGCGCTCATCCCGGAACACGTGCCGGCGCGGCCCGTACCGGTTGCCGACGGGGTCGCGCCGTCGCGCCTCGTGGAGTGCGGGGGAGCGCAGCACCGGATCGGCCTCGTCGACGGGACCCTGTCCCCACTCGACCACGACCCTGCCGAGGTCCGCCGTGAGGAACTCCTGGCCGCCCTCACCGGCACGCCGATGCCCTGTCTCCAGGCCATCGACGAGGCCCACCGCCGCCCGGACTGCCTGGCAGGTGTCCGCGAACGCCTGGACCACGGCGACATCGAGGGCGCGCTGGCCGTCGTCGAAGGACTGCTGGGCCCCGGCGCGATCCTGCGCAGCGGCCCGCTGCGGGACGAACTGGAGACCGCGGCGTCGCGGCGGATCGCCTACGGACTGTTCCGGGCGGACCTCGCCGGGTCCGGGTCCCGCCACCCCCATCCGGAACACCCGCGCTCCCGCGCCCGCAACCCGTACCGGCGTCCGCGCCACGCCACCTTCCGCTGATCCGGGGTCCGTAGCCCCGCGCCCTGAGCCGTGCCCATATCCGTACCGAGACTCCCCAGGTGATCACACATGTCCACACCCACGCTGTCCGCGCCCACCGGCCCCAGCCACGACCGTGCTCCCGCGTCCCAACTGGATGTCGCAGGCGAGCTGATGGCGCTCCTTCGCGCCACCACCACCGAACCGCGCGCCGACACCCAGCTGGAGGCCCTCACGCTGGCCGTCGCCGCTGATCTGCCCGTACTCCTGTGGGGCGAGCCGGGGATCGGCAAGAGCGCCGCTCTCACCCAGCTCGCCGAGTCGCTGGAACTCCCGCTGACCACCGTGATCGCCAGCGTCCACGAGCCCTCGGACTTCTCGGGGCTGCCCATCGTCGGTGACGATCCCGCGCAACAGGGCGTCCCGATGGCCCCGCCGGACTGGGCGGTGCGCCTGGTGCGGGCCGGCCGCGGGCTGCTGTTCCTCGACGAACTGTCCACTGCCCCGCCCGCCGTACAGGCAGCCCTGCTCCGTCTCGTACTGGAGCGACGCGTCGGGGCCCTTCGACTGCCGCCCGGGGTGCGGATCGTCGCCGCCGCCAACCCCCGCTCGTCGGCGGCCGACGGATGGGAGCTCGGTCCGCCCCTCGCCAATCGCTTCGTGCACCTCCAATGGGTTCACGACCACGACGTCGTCGTGCGCGGCCTCGGCGGTACTTGGCCCCGGGCGACCCTGCCCCGACTCGCCGCCGAACGGCTCACGGAGGCCGTGGACTTCGCCCGCCGGGCCGTGTGCGGTCTGCTCTCCGCACGCCCGGCCCTCGTTCACCGGCTGCCCAGGGGGGAGACACGCCGGGGCGGAGCCTGGCCCTCCCCGCGGAGCTGGGAGATGACGCTGCGGTTGATCGCGTTCGCGACGGCGGCCGGAGCCTCGCGCGATGTGCTGTCCCTGCTGGTCAGGGGAACGGTGGGGGACGGGCCGGGACTGGAGCTGCTGGCGAGCCTGGACCGCATGGACCTGCCGGACCCTGAGGCCCTGCTGGCCGACCCGGTGGGCGCCGACCTGCCCGAGCGGGGGGATCTGCGCCAGGCGGTACTCGACGGTGTGGTCGCGGCGGTCCGCCGGAGTCCGGAGAAGTCCCGCTGGGACGCGGCATGGGCCCTGCTGGTCCGGGCGCTGGAGACCGGAGCGCCGGACCTGGTCGTCGTCCCCGCGACGACACTCGCCACCCTGCGGCAGCAGGACTGGGACGTGCCGGAGTCGATCGAGGCACTGGCCGGGACCGTGTCACTCTCCCGGCGCGCCGAACAGGCGGCGGCCCGCGCCGCTGTCGCGACCAAGGCCCGCCGGTGACCCCGGGCGAACCGGGGGCACTGGACCTCGACAAGCTCTTCGCCGCCCGGCTCCAGGCCGCCCGGGCCCGCCCCTACCTGGCGACCGCGCTGTTCGCCCTGCACACCGTGGAGTCGCGGCGGGTCCCGACGATGGCCGTCGACCGGCACTGGCGGTGCTACGTCTCGCCCGGCTTCGTCGACCGGACACCCGTGGAAGAACTCGCCGGCGTCTGGGTGCACGAGGTCTCGCACCTCCTGCGTGACCATCACGGGCGCAGCGACCGGCTCGTACGCGAAGGCGGTCCGGCCGGTCCGGCGGAGCGGCTGCGGATGAACATCGCCGCCGACTGCGAGATCAACGACGACGTGTTCGGCGACGGCCTCGTCCGGCCCGCGGGCGCTGTCGAGCCACGGCATCTGGACCTGCCCGCCGGTGAACTCATGGAGGAGTACCTGCGGCAGTTCCGGCTCGGACCGCGTACGCAGCACCTGGCCTGGCTGGACTGCGGCAGTGGCGCCGACGGGCTGGAACGGGAGTGGGACCTGGGGCCGGACGGCGCCCACGGTCTCAGCGCTCAGGAGCGGGACGCGGTGCGCGTCCGGGTGGCCCAGGGCATCGTCGGCCGGCCCGGAGACGTTTCGAAGGGGTGGCGGAGATGGGCGCAGGAGGCGTTCCACCCGGCCCAGCCGTGGCGGCAGTTGCTGGGGTCGGCGGTCAGGTCGGCGGTGTCCGGTCCGGGGGCCGGGGAGGACTACACGTACGGCCGTCCGGCCCGGCGTTCGACCGCAGTGGCCGGTGTCGTCCTGCCGAGCCTGCGGCGCAGACCGCCCCGGGTCTCGGTGGTCATCGACACCTCGGGTTCGGTCAGCGACACCGAACTGGGCAGTGCGCTGCTGGAGGTGGCCGCCATCTCCCGTGCCGTGGGCGGCCGGCGGGACCTGGTGACCGTCCTGGCGTGCGACGCGGCGATCCGCGTCGTGCACCCCCTGTGCCGTGCCGAGGGGATCCCGTTGGCCGGCGGTGGCGGAACGGACCTGCGCGCGGGCTTCGCCCGGGCACTCCGGTCGCAGCCCCGGCCCGATGTCATCGTCGCCCTCACCGACGGCCAGACGCCCTGGCCCGGATCGCCGCCGCCCTGCCGGACGGTGGTGGGCCTGTTCGACCGGCCCGATACGCAGGGCTGGGACGAGGACGATGCGGACTACGTTCCGGACGCACCGCCCGCGTGGGCACGCACGGTGGTCATCGGGGGCGCGTGAACCATGGGCAGCGGCGCTGTTCCTATGCCTGCGCCGACGGCCCGTCCGCGCCGGGCGCCCCTGCCCTCAGCCCGTCCATCACGAGGTCGAGCAGCCGGGCGGCCCTCGGCTGCCAGTCGCTGTGCGGGTCGAGCTGCCAGAGACCGGCGATGGCGAGCAGGAAGTCGTCGGGGGTCACCCCCGGGCGGATGGTGCCCGCCTCGTCGTTCGCCCGCAGCAGGAGCGTGATGCCGCGGGTCACCGGGCCGTGGCCCAGTTGCGCGAGGCTGCCGTACCTGCTCGCGGTCGCGCGCAGGGCGACGGCCAGACCCGCCTTGGCCATGGCGTACTGCGCGAGCCGGTCCATCCACTCGCGCAGGGCGCGGTCGGGGGTGCGGGTCCCGAGCAACTGGGCCGCGGTGTCGGCGACCTGCTGCATCTCGTAGCGGTAGACCTCCAGGACGAGCGCCTCACGGTTGGGGAAGTTCCGGTAGAACGTCCCCTGCCCGACGCCCGCCTTCTTCGCGATCGCGCTCACCGGAGCGTCCGCCGACCGCGTCAGCTCCACGAGGGCGACGGCCAGGATGCGCTCGCGGTTCCGCTGCGCGTCCGGACGCTGGGGCGTGCTCTTCTCCTCGTCCACGCCTCCTCCTTCCGGAAACACGACGCCGAGCCGGCCTTGCTAAGCGGACAACTGTCCGCTAGGTTCGACAGATAAGCGGACAGCTGTCCGCTTCACCCCATCCTAGCGGTAGATCCGGCCCTTGTGGGCGACCGTGTTCCCCGGTCGCCCACCCCCGCCCGTACTGCCCTCTCCCTCCCGGTACGGCTGCCGGGAGCATCACGTTCGACGCGCATAAACAGGCGAAAGAAGGCTGATCATGGCCCCATCGACGTCCAGTGCCATCACCCTGAACATCAATGGCGAAAAGTACACGCTGCCCGTCGACCACCGCACCACCCTCCTCGACGCCCTGCGCGAGCGCCTCGACATGACCGGCACCAAGAAGGGGTGCGACCAGGGGCAGTGCGGTGCCTGCACGGTGCTGCTCGACGGGCGACGGACCGTCTCCTGCCTGCAGCTCGCGGTCGCCGCCGAGGGGCGCGCGATCACCACCATCGAAGGTGTCGCCGACGGGGACCGGCTGCACCCCGTGCAGCAGGCCTTCCTCGACCTCGACGGCTATCAGTGCGGTTACTGCACCCCGGGCCAGATCTGTTCGGCGCTCGCGGTGATCGAGGAACACGCGGCGGGCTGGCCGAGCGCCGTGACCGACGACGTCCGGCCGGAGGCGGGGGTGCCCGCCCTCACCGCCGAGGAGATCCGCGAGCGGATGAGCGGCAACCTCTGCCGCTGCGGTGCCTACATGTCGATCGTGCAGGCCGTGGCGCGCGCGGCTGAGATCTCGGCGGCCGACGCCGAGGGGGCCGTGGCATGAGGGAATTCGGATACGAGCGTGTCTTCGACGTCTCCGGCGCCGTGGCGCTCCTCGCGGAGGACCCCGACGCCCGGCTCCTCGGCGGCGGAACCAATCTCGTCGACCTGATGAAGGCCGGCGTGGAACGGCCGACGCTCCTCGTCGACGTCCAGGAACTCCCGCTCGGCGACGTCGTGTTCACGCCCGACGCCGGACTGCGCATCGGCGCGACCGTCACCAACAGCGACCTCGCCGCCCATGCCGAGGTCCGTCGGCACTACCCGGCCCTGGCGCAGGCCGTGCTGGCGGGAGCCTCCGGCCAGCTGCGCAACATGGCCACCGTCGGCGGGAACCTGCTCCAACGGACCCGCTGCGGCTACTTCGGCGACGTCGCGAAACCGTGCAACAAGCGGACGCCCGGAAGTGGTTGCCCCGCCCGGGTGGGCGAGCACCACAACCACGCCATCCTCGGCGCCTCCGAGCACTGCGTGGCGACGCACCCCTCCGACATGGCGGTCGCGCTCGCGGCCTTCGACGCCGTGATCACGTACGAAACCGCGGACGGGCCGGGCGAGTTGCCGCTCGCCGACTTCTACCTGCCGGTGGGGGAGACCCCGCACATCGAGACGGCTCTGCCGCCCGGCGCGTTGATCACCGGTGTCACCGTGCCGCCGGCCCCCGTCGCCGCCCACTCCCGCTACCGGAAGGTGCGCGAGCGCGCCTCCTTCGCGTTCGCGATCGGCTCCGTAGCAGCGGCGCTCGATGTCCAGGACGGTGTCGTACACGAAGTGCGCCTGGCACTGGGGGCGGTGGCGTCCCGGCCCTGGCGGGCCCGCGCGGCCGAACGCGCACTGACCGGCGGCCCCGCGGACGCGGCCGCGTTCGCCGCGGCGGCGGACGCCGAACTGGCAGCCGCCGAGCCCCTTGCCGAGAACGGATACAAGGTGACCCTGATGCGCAACCTGGTGACGGCCGTGCTCACCGAACTCGCCGAGGAGGACGCCCGATGACCACCACTGCCGAGAACACCACCGTGACGGGAGCTGTCGGCTCCGCCCGTACGCGCGTGGAAGGCAGGGACAAGGTCACCGGCGCGGCCCGCTACGCCGGAGAGGTCCCCTTCGCCGAACTCGCCCACGGCTGGCTGGTGCTGTCGACCGTGGCCCGCGGGCGGATCCGGTCCGTGGAGGACGCCCCCGTACGGGCCATGCCCGGTGTCCTCACCGTGCTCCACCACGCGAACGCGCCGCGTGTCGACACCGCGTACACGGGCATGCTGGGACCGCCCAACCCGGTCGTCGGGATCTTCCAGCACGACCGGGTGCCCTTCATGGGCTGGCCCGTGGCACTGGTCGTCGCCGAGACGTCCGAGCAGGCACGGGAGGCCGCCGAGGCGCTGGTGGTGCGCTACGAGGAGGAGCCGCACGACGTGGGTTTCGTGGCCGGCCACTCCGGTGCGTACACCCCCGACGAGAACGTGATGGCCCAGGCCGACACCACGAAGGGAGATCTCCGGGCCCGGCTCCGGGAGGCGGCCTTCGTCGTGGACGAGGAGTACTCCACCCCGGAGGAGCACCACAACTCCATGGAGCCGCACGCGGCGACGGCCCGGTGGGAGGGCGGCCGGCTGGATGTCCTCGACTCCAACCAGGGCACCTTCTGGGTGGCGAGCGAACTCGCGTCGCTCTTCTCCCTCGATCCTGCATCCGTCCGGGTGCGCTCCGAGCACGTAGGCGGCGGCTTCGGATCGAAGGGCCTGGCACCCCACCAGGTGGCCGCCGTCATGGCCACGACCCTCCTTCACCGGCCTGTCCGCGTCGTGCTGACGCGCCGCCAGATGTTCTCGCTCGTCGGATTCCGCAGCCCCACCGTGCAGCGCGTGACGCTCGGAGCCGACGCCGGGGGCCGGCTGCGGGCCTTCGACCACCAGGCGCTGAGCCTCACATCGACCGTGCACGAGTTCGTCGAGTCGAGCGCCGGTGTGGGCCGCACGATGTACGACGCGGACGCCCATCGCACGGGACACCGGCTGGTGCGGCTCGACGTGCCGACCCCCACCTGGATGCGGGCGCCGGGCGAGGCGCCCGGTTCCTTCGCCCTCGAGTCGGCCGTCGACGAGCTGGCCGAGAAGTGCGGTCTGGACCCGATCGAGCTGCGCGTGCGCAACCAGCCCGTGGCAGGGCCTGTGTCGGGGCTCGCCTTCAGCCGCCGCAACCAGCTCGCCTGCTTCGAGGAAGGCGCACGCCGCTTCGGCTGGGCCGGCCGGGACCCCCGTCCGGGGCTGCGCCGCGAGGGGCGCTGGCTCCTGGGCACCGGCATGGCGGCGGCGTCCTTTCCCGCGGGCGTGGGCCCGTCCACGGCGGCCGTGACGGCGGAGCCGGACGGCCACTTCACCGTGGGGATCAACGCGGCGGACATCGGGACCGGGGCGCGGACCGCGATGCTCGCGGTCGCCGCGGACGCGCTGCAGGTGGACCCCGCCCGGATCCGCGTACGACTCGGGGACAGCGACCTCGGCCCGGCGTGGATCGCCGGGGGCTCCATGGGCACGCGCTCCTGGGCCTGGGCGGTGCGGCTGGCCGCGGACGACATGCGGGAACTGCTCGCCCTCGGCGGATCCATTCCGCCGGAGGGCATCACCACCCGCTCGGACACCGGCGAAGCCATCGGCGCCATGGCGCAGAAGGAACGGCACTCCTACGGAGCGCAGTTCGCCGAGGCCGCCGTGGACATCACCACCGGTGAGGTACGGGTGCGCAGGCTGCTCGGCATCTTCGCCGCCGGCACCATCGTCAACCCGCTCACCGCCCGCAGCCAGCTCGTCGGCGGCATGACCTGGGGGCTCTCCATGGCCCTGCACGAGGAGGCGGTCCGCGACGCGGCGTCCGGCGGTTACGTCAACGCCGACCTGGCCGGTTACCACGTCGCCGCCCACGCCGACGTGCAGCACATCGAGGCGGACTGGGTGGACGACCACGACCCCGAGGACCCGGTGGGGATCAAGGGCATCGGTGAGATCGGCATCGTGGGCGTCGCAGCCGCGATCGCCAACGCGGTGTGGCACGCGACCGGTGTACGCCACCGCCGCCTGCCGATCCGCCCCGACCGCGTCCTCGCCGCCGCGGAAGAGGCACGCCTGCGGTCTGCGGAGGAAGCCCCGGGTGCTTGACATCGCGCAGGCCCTTCACCGTTGGTCCGAGGAGGGCCGCGACTTCGCCGTCGCCACCGTGGTCGCGGTCGACGGCAGCGCGCCACGGGCCCCGGGCGCGGCCATGGCGGTCGACGGCGAAGGCACCGCCATCGGTTCGGTCTCCGGTGGCTGCGTGGAGGGCGCCGTGTACGAACTGTGCGTCCAGGCACTCCAGGACGGCCGGACGGTGCGGGAGCGGTTCGGGTACAGCGACGAGGACGCCTTCGCCGTGGGGCTCACCTGCGGCGGCGTCATCGATGTCCTGGTCGCACCCGTGCGCTCCGAGGAGTGGGTGCTCGGAGCGGCGTTGTCGGCGGCCGGCCGCGACGACCCGGTGGCGCTCGCGAGGGTGGCCCGTGGGCCCGAGGGGCTGCTCGGCCGGGCGTTGCTGGTCCGGGGCGACGGGTCCTACGAGGGCAGCCTTGACGGGCGTCCGGCCCTGGACGGCAGGGCGGCCGCGGAGGCCCGGGCGCTTCTGGACGCCGGTCGCACCGGCACCGTGGAGATCGCGGAGGACGGGACGAGCTGCCCGGGTGGCCTGACGCTGTTCGTGGAGTCGAGCGTGCCGCCGCCACGGATGATCGTGTTCGGCGCCGTCGACTTCGCGACGGCGCTCGTTCGGGCGGGGAAGTTCCTCGGCCACCATGTGACGGTGTGCGACGCCCGGCCCGTCTTCGCCACCCGGGCCCGCTTCCCCGAGGCGGACGAGGTGGTGGTCGACTGGCCGCACCGGTACCTCGGGCGCACCGCCACCGATGAGCGCACCGTCCTGTGCGTGCTCACCCATGACGCAAGGTTCGACATTCCGCTGCTGGAGACGGCGCTGCGTCTGCCGGTCGCGTACGTCGGCGCGATGGGCTCGCGCCGCACGCACGAGGACCGCAATCGACGGCTGCGCGAAGTCGGCGTGAGTGAGGACGAGTTGGACCGCCTGCGTTCCCCGATCGGCCTCGATCTCGGCGCCCGTACGCCGGAGGAGACCGCCCTGTCCATCGCGGCGGAGATCGTGGCGGAGCGCCGGGGCGGAACGGGCGCTCCGCTGACCGGATCGCGGACGCCCATTCACCATGACGTCGACACGATGAGCCTCAGCGTCAGGAGCGCCTAGCGCCGTCCGTTCCCGGGCCGGCCTCGGTCGTCGAACCGGCCGATGATCCGCAGGAGTTGACGGGCGCTTCGGGGTGACGTGGCCTGCATCGCACCACTGAGGAGGGCTTCGAAGGGGTTGCCGCAGCATTCCCCGTGCACGTCGCCCCACTCGTAGTGATTGTCGCGTAGCGGGCCACGCTCCCGACCGATGGCGAACGGATAGGCTCCCAAGGGAAAGCGCGGGGCAAGGCACTTCGTGCGCGTGGCGTGCCTGGAAGCCCTGGCTCGTGACGTCGGCGACTGCGTGTCGCAACAACGGCAGGAGGGATCCGGGGATGAGCGGTGGCGGGGGAGGGGCGCCGTGGAATCCGTACGGGGGAGGACCGCTGCCCGGTGTGGGCCGGCCGGCACGCCGGCTGACCTTCGGTCGTCTCTTCAACCCGATCGCTGTGGGGCGCGCGGTGTTCACGCCGTCCCGGCCGGACCGGGTGTTCGATCCGGTGGTGAAGAGGGTCCAGGTCCTGCGGACGGTCGTCGGCCTGATCGCTGTCACGTGGATGCTGTTGTCGTACGGGCAGGCAGCGGACGCGGATGCCGTGGTCGACGACCGATTCGGCCAGATCCGTACCACCCTCATCGCGCTGGGGGTGACCTTCCCGGTCGCCGTGGCCGCGTTCGTCATGGCGGCCCGCCCGCCCAACCGGCGCGTGTTCCTGCGCCGCGCGGCCAAGCCCGTCGGCGCGCTGCTCGCCCTGGTCGCCACGCTCGCCGTGCCCAGACTCATCACAGGTCTGGGGTACGTGGACGAGAACACGGACTGGACCGCGTCGGCAGGACGGGTGGCGGTGCTGTTCGCCCTGGGTGCCTTCCTCCTCTGGCTCGCACCCTTCGCTCTCTACGGCATCGCGCAGGCGCTCGTACACGTCTTCAGGACCGCAGACCTTCACGAGACGGTTCCACCGCTGCTCGCCACACTGCTCGTCTGGGAAGTCGCCCTCTTCGACGTACTCCGGGGCTCCTACGACGGTGTGCCGTTCGGGGTTCGGGCGGTGTTCATCCTCGGAGCCCCGCTGACCGTCACCGCCGCGGCGCTGTGGGAGCTGCGGCGGCTGCGTACGCGGCACGGCGTCACTTTGCGCGCAGCGCTACTGCGCTGATCCGCGCGCGACGCCACTGCTTCGGACAGAGTGCGGCCGATCCGGACGACTGGACCGTAGTCGACCGTACGGACGTCGATACCTGGAAGCGATACGAGTGCGGTAGGGGCGAGTTCCTCGTGCGCCTGCTCACGGACGAGCGGCTCGGCTGTCCCACCCGCCGCATAGCCGCCCACTGCTTCGCGGACCACGCGTGAGCGTCGTCGCCGGGGTTGCCGCTGCCGGGTGCGAGGGGGTTCCGTGAGCTTGGACATGGGCATGCCATGGCATGGCTGTGTCCGGCAGGCGTGAAGCAGGAGGAAGCAGTGAAGAACACAGGACGACTCCGTAAGGCGTTACTTCCCCTGGCCGCCGCGGCGGTGCTGGTCGTCGCCGCGTCCGGCAGCGCGTTCGCCGCCGTCCCGGGCGCGCTGCCCGCGAACGCGAACGGGCTGGAGCAGACGTTCCAGCCCGCCTTCGACTACGACGGCGACGGCTGCTATCCCACACCCGCCATCGGCGCCGACGGAACAGTCGCTCCCGGACTGAAGACCACCGGTGCCGTCAACGGGAGCTGCCACGACTCCTGGGACCTGGACAACACCAACAGCTACGCACGTTCCCTGTGCAACAACGGCTGGTGCGCCATCATGTACGGCCTCTACTTCGAGAAGGACCAGGCCGTGGCCGGCAGCGGACTCGGCGGACACCGCCACGACTGGGAGCACGTCGTGGTGTGGGTCCAGGGCGACGAGGCGAAGTACGTGTCCACGTCCGCCCACGGCGATTTCAACGTGTACGGCAGGGACGGCATGCTGTGGGACGGGACGCACCCCAAGGTCGTCTACCACAAGGACGGAATAGGGACGCACTGCTTCCGCCGCGCGACCACGGGCGACGAGCCGCCGGAGAACCACTACCACCAGTGGCAGTTCCCCGACCTGGTCGGCTGGGACGGCTACCCCGCCGGCATCCGGGAGAAGCTGGTGCAGGCCGACTTCGGCAGTGCGGTCCTCGGCCTCAAGGACGGCAACTTCGCCGGCCACCTGGCCAAAGCGAAGCCCGCCGGGATCCCCTTCGACCCCTACGCCTGACCGGTCGCGAACAGAGCGGCGAAACGAATCGCCGCCCTCACCGGTTCCGAGAGGACACGGCATGACCCGCAACACCACCCGGATCGCACATCTGCGCGCGGCAGGGGTGAGTTTCGCCGTCGAGCTCAGCACTCCGCTGCCCCGCATCCTGCACTGGGGCGAGGACCTCGGGGAGCTGACCGACGAAGGTCTCGCGGCCCTGGCGCTGTCGGCGGACGCGGCCTCGCTCCACTGCGCGCTCGACGAGCCGCGGCAGTTCACGGTCTGGCCCACCCAGGCCGACGGATGGTCAGGCACCCCTGCCCACGAGGGCCACCGGGGTGGGACGGCCACCACGCCCCGCGTCACGATGACCGGCGCCCAGGAGAATCCGGACGTTCTGGTGCTCGCGCTCCGGGACACCGACGCCGGGCTCGACCTCACCCTCACTTACCGACTCGACCCGTCCGGGGTCCTGGCCGTGCGCACCCGGATGTCCGCCCCGGCCGGAGCCCCCGGCCCCGCTCCGTACGACCTCGCCGCCACCACCGCCCTGCTCCCCCTGCCCAACCGCGCCCAGGAGATCCTGGACTTCACCGGCAAGTGGTGCCGCGAACGTTCCCCGCAGCGAGGCCGGCTCGCCTTCGCAGCCCACGTGCGCGAGGTCCGCCGGGGACGCCCCGGGCTCGACGCGCCCCATCTGCTGACGGTCGGCGTCCCCGGGTTCGGATTCCGTACGGGCGAGGTCTGGGCGCTGCACGTCGGCTGGAGCGGCAACCAGCGCTGGCTCGCGGAACGGCTGCCCGAGGGCGCGGGGGTGCACGGCGGCGTCCTGGGCGGTGGCGAACTGCTCACACCGGGCGAGATCCGGCTCGCCCCGGGCGACAGCTACACCTCGCCCGAGTGCTTCTTCGCCTGGTCGGCCGAAGGCCTCGACGGGCTCGCCGGCCGGTTCCACACGATGCTCCGTTCCCGGCCCGGGCACCCGTCGTCCCCACGGCCGCTGACCCTGAACACCTGGGAGGCGGTCTACTTCGACCACCGCCCCGAACGGCTCCTCGCGCTGGCCGACGCCGCTGCCGCGGTGGGGGTGGAGCGCCTCGTCCTGGACGACGGCTGGTTCCTCGGCCGCCGCGACGACACGGCCGGACTCGGCGACTGGAGGGTCGACCCGGAGATGTGGCCCCAGGGCCTGGCCCCGCTGGCGGACCGGGTACACGCCCACGGCATGCAGTTCGGACTCTGGGTGGAGCCGGAGATGGTGAACCTCCGGTCCCGCCTCGCGCGCGAGCACCCGGACTGGATCCTCGGCCCCTCCGCGGGCCTCGGGCCTAGTTCCCGCCACCAGTACGTCCTGAACGTGGGCCACGAGGAGGCGTTCGCCTATCTGCTGGAGTCGCTGGACGCCCTCGTCGCCGAGTACGGCATCGACTACCTGAAGTGGGACCACAACCGGGAACTGCACGAGGCCGTCCACCGCGACACGCACGGCGGTGACCGGCCGGGGGTCCATGCTCAGACGCGCGCCCTGTACCGGCTGATGGACACGCTCAGGTCCCGCCGGCCCGGCCTGGAGATCGAATCGTGCTCCAGCGGCGGCGGGCGCGTCGACCTCGGCGTCCTCGCCCGCACGGACCGGGTGTGGGCCTCGGACTGCAACGACCCGGTGGAGCGCCAGTCCATCCAGCGCTGGACGGGGCAGCTGCTTCCGCCCGAGCTGATCGGCGCCCATGTCGGGGGCCCCCGCAGCCATACGACGGGCCGGGTCGCCGACGACTCGTTCCGTCTGATCACCGCACTGTTCGGGCACGCGGGCATCGAGGACGACCTGACGGCGCGCACGCCTGCGGAGCGGGAGGCCCTGACGAGGTGGGCGGCGCTCTACAAGGAGGTACGGGGGCTGCTGCACGGTGGACGGGTCGTCAGGGCGGACCTCGCGGACGACGCGACGTACCTGCACGGCGTCGTCGCACCGGACGCCGGCACCGCCCTGTACTGCTGGGCACGGACGGAGACCTCCGTGCCGGCCCAGTCGGGCCGCGTCCCCCTCCCCGGTCTCGCCCCCGGCCGGCCCTACCGGGTCCGCATCCGCGCGGAGGCCGGACTGCCCTCCGTGCACCAGGTCGTCGCCCCCGCCTGGTACCGGGCGGCGGTCGAGGACTGGGTACCGATGCCCGGCACGGTACTGACCGGCGCGGGACTGCCCATGCCGACGCTCAACCCGGGTCAGGCCCTGCTGATCGAGGCCGTGGCAACGGATCCGGCGCACTGACGCGTCCTCCGTCATGGTCCCCGGGCATGATGGCAGGGCCGGGTCCGTAGTGTTCGTGGCACTCGGCGTCCGGTGCGACTGGAGGGGGACAGCGGTGGACGAGGCTGTGGTGACGGCTCTGATTGCCGCGGGGGCCGCCATGGGCGGAGGAGCGCTGACCGGGGTGCTCACGCTCGCCGCCGCCAAGCGTCAGGCCTCGGCCGCCTGGGCGGCGGGCGAGCGTCAGGCAGCCGCCGCGTGGGAAGCCGGACGCCAACAGGCAGCCGCCGCCTGGGACGCCGGGCAACTCCAGGCCACGGCCCAGTTGGATGTCGCTCGGCGGACTCTCGCCGAGCAGACGCTCGCGGACCAGCGGGCGGTGCGCAGAGCGGCCTACGTCACGTATCTGAGCCGTACCGACAGCGCCCAACAGGCGCTCGCCGCCTGGCGGAGCGCCATCGGCACCTCGGACGAGGCACTGCGCCGACGGGACTACGACAGTGCGATGGGCGCGGTCGGGGAGGCGCTCAATGTCGTACGTCTGGAAGGGCCGGCCGGCGTGGCGGTGGCGGGGGAGACTCTGCGGAGTTCACTCGGCATCGCAGCCCCTGGAGCCCAACACTCCGTAGCGCAAGCTGAGTTCCTTGATGCGGCCCGGGCCGCGCTCACCCCTGTGTAGGCGTACGGGGGAGATATGATCCGCAGTGCCCGAGATGATGGGGGGGCAGGTTGCACCTGAAGGTGTCTTACGAGGATCAGCGCGACGGCGTCACCGTCGTACGGGTGGAGGGCGCGCGCCAGGACAGTGGGCTGGACAGCGCCGGCGCGCCGGAACTGAGGCAGGTGCTCTGCCAGTTGATCGGCGAGGGCCGGATTGTCCTCGTCGTCGACCTGGGTGCGATCCGCTCCGTCGACTACTCGGGCTTCACCATGCTCGGCGGGATTTTCAAGCGTGTGCACTTCGCGGGCGGGGCCCTCGTGATGGCCGCCCCGAACAAGCAGGCGCGTGGCATGTTGGCCAGGGTGGGCCTGCGCGAGTCCCTGCCCGTCCGTGACACCGTGTCGAGCGCGGTCGAGGAGCTCGCGGCCTCCTACGCGAAGGAGAGCGTCGAGGACCGGGCCCGCCGGCGTCGCGCAACGGCGAAGGCCGTCGTCGCTGCCGGCGACCACACGTACGAACACCTCTCCGAGGACATCACCCTGGTGAGGGTCATGGGCGGAGAGCCGGGAAATCTGGGCGTTTCCAACGTGGCACCCCTGCGCAAGCTGATGGCCGACCTGGTGAGTCAGGGGCGGTGTTACTTGATCATGGATCTGACTCATGTCGACTTCATCGATTCGACCGGACTTGGGGTGATCGTCGGCGGTCTGAAGAGGGTCCGCGCCTTCGACGGTCGGGTGGCGCTGGTGGCGTCGTCCGAACCGGTACTGAAAGCATTCCGGATCACCGGGCTGACCAAGGTGTTTCCCATATTCGAGACGGTGGACCGCGCCGTCGAGACCATCGGGCGGGAGGCGTCCGGAGCGTATGTCCGACGATGAAGCGCCGGGGCGCACCGCCTCCCGGTGGGACCCCGTACGTCTCGGAGTCCACCTCGCCCCCGGCCGGGACGGATCCGCCGACCAGCCGCTGACGGAATACCTTCCCCGCCCCCACGACGAGACCCTGCGCCAGCGGCTGGCCCACACCGCCGCCACGAACGACGCCGTGTTCGTCCTGCTGGTGGGCCGCTCCGCGAGCGGCAAGACCCGTGCCGCCTACGAGGCGGTGGCGGCCGTCCTGCCCGACTGGCCAGTCGTGCACCCCGCGGACACGGACGACCTGATCGCCGCTGACATCGGCCCCCGGACCGTGCTGTGGCTCGACGAGGCCCAGCGCTATCTGAACGGGGCCCCGGGCGAGCGGGCCGCCAGGGCGTTGAGACAGCTGCTCGACCGGGTGGCGCCGCTCGCGGTGGTCGGCACCATGTGGCCCGAACACCTGAGGCGGCTGACCGAGAACCGACGGGACGGCGAGGACGAAGCTCCTCTCGTCAGGGCTCTGCTGACCGGGCGGCACGCGATGATCACCGTGCCGGACACGCTGCCCGCCGACACCCCGGCCGTGGCCGCCGCGGCTGCCCGCGACCCGCGCATCGCCGCCGCTGTCCGGGCGGCCGGACCCGGCAACCGCGTGTTGCAACACCTCACCGGAGGGCCGGAGTTGGTCCGATGCTGGGACATGGGGCCGGACCAGTGGTTCACCGCTCCCGAACACGCCGTGCTGACGGCGGCCGTCGAGGCGCGCAGGCTCGGGCCCGCCGGCGCGGTCCCCAAGGGTTTGCTGAGGGAGGCCGCGGCCGGGTTCATGGACGCCACCGCCCGTGCGACCGCGGGCGAGGACTGGTTCTCTGTGGCGATCGGCGCACTGACGGCCGCAGGACGGGGTCCGGCACCGCTCGTCGCCGAGCGGCACGAGCCGGGTGTCGGCGCCCCGGACAGCTACCGGCCGGACGACTACCTGGAACAGCACATCCGGCGGGTCAGGGCGCACCGGGCGCCGCCGGCCGAACTCTGGGCCGGCGCCTCCTGGGCCAGGACCGCCGATGACCTCTACACCTTCGGCCGGGCCGCCGAACGGCGCCGCCGCTACGGCTGTGCCGCCGTGCTGTACGAGAACGCCGTCAGCCGGGGGCACGACCGGGCCCGGGCCGCCTGGGCGGTGCTGCGGGAGACCACCGACGGCCGGGCCGCCGCCGAGGAGACGGCCGCGACGGACCCCGTGGCCTGGGCGGCTCTTGCGGTGTCGAGGGAGGGCGGGGGCGACCGGCCTGCCGCCTACGACGCCTACCGGCACGCAGCCGGAGCGGGCGATGTGTGGGCGTGGCCGGCCATGGCCCGTATCCGCGAGGAGGAGGGGGACCCGGCAGCCGCGGACGCCGTCGCGGCCCTGGCAGCGGATGCGGGGCAGCCGCTCGCCTGGCGGACGCTGGGCCGGATGCGCGCGGCACATGACGGCCCGGCGGCGGCCGAGGCGTTCGCGCAGGCAGCGGGCGTCGGTGACGGGTGGGGGCACATCGGGCTCGCGCAGGTCGCCGAGCGCGCGGGCGATCCCCAGGGGGCGGTGGAGCACGCCGCGCGGGCGGCCGGTCTGGGCGTCACAGCCGCGTGGGCGCGCCTTGTACGGCTGCACTGGTCGCTCGGTGACCCCGCGTCAGCCGTGGCCGCGGCCACGGGGGGTGCGGACGGCGGCAGTGCCGAAGGCTGGTCCCTGCTTGCTCGACTGCGCCATACGGACGGGGACGTGTCGGGGGCGGCCGCTGCCCATCGGGAGGCCGCGGCCCTCGGCGTCGGCGCGGCCTGGCGAGAACTGGCCTTGCTCGCCGAGTCGGAAGGCAACGGCGTCGCCGCCGAGGAGGCGGCGGCGCAGGCGGTGCGCACCGGCGATCCGGAGGCCTGGACCGCGCTCGCCGAAGACCGCGAGGAACGCGGTGACGACACGGGCGCCGCACGTGCCGCCGAGGAGGCGGCGCGCGCCGGAGACGTGGAGGCGTGGATCGCGCTGGCGCGCGGCCGGGAACGCGCCGGGGACACGGCGGGCGCGGAGAGTGCCGCAGACCTCGCCGCGGACCGGGGCTCCGCCGCGGCGTGGGCCGCGCTGTCCCGGATGCGGGAGCGGGCGGGCGACCGGGACGGATCCAGGCGAGCGGTGCTGCGGGCCGGAGCCCTCGGCGCCTTTGACGCCTGGACCGCGCTGGGCCGCACACGGGAGGAACGGGGCGACCCCGCTGCCGCTGAACGCGCCTACATCCGTGGCTGCGAGGCCGGTGACACGGAGGCGTACGCCGCGCTCGGCGCCCTGTACCTGGAACAGCGCAGGCCGGCCGAGGCCTGCGCCGCCTACCGGTCGGCCGTGGACGCGGGACTCCCCGACGCCTGGGAAGCGCTGCTGTCGGCGTTGGCGGTCCAGGCCCCCCGCGCGACCTCGGCACAGACGGTGGAGCGGCTGCGCAGGACGGGGCTGCCGGCGGAGTGATGAGCTCCTGTCCCGTAGCCCGTAGCCCGTAGCCCGTAGCCCGGAGCCCGGCGGGCGAGCGCCGACCGCCCGAAGCACGGGCCCCGCGATGCTGCGAACGGCATCGCGGGGCGGGCGCTCGTCCGTGCAGGCCCCGGGCCTTCCGCGCCGGGTGTGATGCTCACGCTGTGGCCTGGTCGTCCGTGCTGGGTGTGATGCTCACGCTGTGGCCTGGTCCTCCGTGCTGGGTGTGATGCTCATGCTGTGGCCTGGTCCTCCGTGCTGGGTGTGATGCTCATGCTGTGGCCTGGTCCTCCCGTGCCGGGTGTGATGCTCACCCTGTGCCCCGGTCCTCCAGTGCCGGGTGCAGCCGGAGTTCCCTGCCCTGCCAGCGCCTGCGCAGCCAGCGGTCGTGGCTGGCCAGGACGACGGCGCCGGGGCCGGTTCCCAGGGCCTCCTCCAGTTCGTCGCACAGGCGCGGGGACAGGTGGTTCGTGGGCTCGTCCAGCAGCAGGAGCTGCGGTGGGCGTGCAGTCAGCACGGCGAGGGCGAGCCTGCGGCGCTGGCCGGCCGACACATGTGCCACCGGTTTGTCGAGGTCTCCCTCGTGCAGCAGGCCGAGCGAGGCCAGCGGAACCTTCTCGGCCCGTTCTACGCCCAGCGCCTTCTCGTACGTCTCCCGGACGGTTCGCTCCGGCCGGGCGAACTCCGTGTCCTGGGTGAGCATCCCCACCGTCAGCCCCGGCCGCCGGCCCACCTCACCCTCGACGGCGAGACCACCGGCCGCGAGGCCCCCGGCGAGCACCGCGAGGAGCGTCGACTTTCCCGCTCCGTTGCCGCCCGTGACCAGCAGGCGCTCGGTCGCCGTGACGTCGAGGCGGTCGACGGCCAGGCGCCCGGGGACACGTACGGCCCGCAGGGACAGGAGGGTGCCCGGTGCCGACGGCCCGGCCACAGAGGTGTACCGGAACCGAAGGGGTGGGGGCGGCTCGCCGATCCGGTTGCGCTCCAGCTCCTCCAGCCGGCGGGAGGCGTTGCGGACCCGGCGCGCGATCTGACTCTGCACGCGGCCGGCCCGCAGGCCGTACCCCATCTTCTCGTTGTCGCGCGGACCGCGGTCGGGCGCGACCATGCGCGCGGTCACGTCCGCCGAGTGCCGCAGCGTCCGAAGTTCCTGCTGTTCCTCGGCATGGCGGCGCTCCCAGCGCGCCCGTTCGGCCCGTTTCTCGGTCAGGTAGGCGCTGTAGTCGCCGCCGTACCGTACGGGGCCGTCGACGGCCGGATCGAGGTCGATCAGATCCGTGCAGACGGCGTCGAGGAAGGCACGGTCGTGACTGGCGATCACCACGGGACCCGGCAAGGTGCGCAGTTGCTCCTCGACGAAGGCGGCGGCCTCGTCGTCGAGGTGGTTGGTCGGCTCGTCCAGCAGCAGGGCGGAGGGGCGTCGCACCAGCAACGCGGCGAGTGCCAGACGGCCGCGCTGCCCGCCCGAGAGCGAACCGAGCGTCCGCCCGTGCGGCAGAGCCGCGAGGCCGAGCCCGGTGAGCAGGATCGCGGCGCGCCGGTCGGCGTCCCACGTCTCGCGTTCCTCGGCCTGTTGCAGCCGGCCCCCGTACGCCTCCATCAGCAGGGCGTGGTCCGGGGAGCTCTGGGGGGTATGGGCGAGCAGGGCGGAGAGCCGGTCGAGCTCCGCCAGGTCCGCCCGGGCCTCGCGGAGGGCGTCGTCCAGCACGTCGGCGATCGTCGACCCCGTGTCGAACGCCATCTCCTGGTGCAGGAAGCCCACATCGGGGGGCCGGGTGACGCTGCCGGATTCGGGTTCGTCCGTCCCGGCGAGGAGCCGCAGCAGGGTCGACTTGCCGACCCCGTTCTCCCCGATCAGGCCGATGCGGTGGCCGGGCGGCGCGATGAGTGACACCCCGTCCAGTACGCGCCGCGCGCCGAAGGTGCGGACGAGGTCGTGTGCGAGCAGGGCGGGCGGGGGCGTGGGGTTGCTCATGGCTGACTCCGACGTGAGGGGTACTCGGCCCGCCGGGCGCTGGGCCTCGGCGCGGGCCAGGACGGCACGTCAGGGGGTCACGTCTGCGGCGCTCCGGTCTCCACCAGGGCCCCGTCGGCCAGCCTCAGCCACCGTTGCACCCCGATCCGTTCGAGGAACCGCTCGTCATGGCTGACGACCACGAACGCCCCCCGGTAGGAACCCAGCGCGCTCTCCAGCTGATCGGCGCTGACCAGGTCGAGGTTGTTGGTCGGCTCGTCCAGGAGCAGCAACTGCGGGGCCGGCTCCGCGCACAGGACACAGGCCAGGGTGGCCCGCAGCCGTTCGCCGCCGGACAGCACACCGACGGGCAGGTGGGCGCGGTCGCCGCGGAACAGGAAGCGCGCGAGCAGGTTCATCCGCTCCGCCTCCGACCGGTGCGGTGCGAACACGGCGAAGTTCTCCGCCACCGTGCGGTCGAGGTCGAGCAGATCGAGGCGTTGCGAGAGGTAGGCGATCCGTCCGTCGGCCCGCCTGATATCTCCGCCGTCCAGCGGCAGATCGCCGTTGATCAGGCGCAACAGGGTGCTCTTGCCCGCCCCGTTGGGACCGGTGAGCGCGATGCGCTCGGGGCCCCGGATCGTCAGGTCGACGCCTTGGCCGGCGAACTGCTCCTGGTCGCCGTGGCGGACACGCATCCGTTCACCGAGCAGGACGGTGCGACCTGCGGGGACGTCGGTTTCCGGGAGGTCGAGGGTGATGCGCTGTTCGTCGCGTACGGCACGGCCCGCCTCGTCCAGCCGCGCCTTGGCCTCGCCGACCCGGGCGGCATGTGTCTGACCCGCCCGGCCCGCGGACTCCTGGGCGCCCCTCTTCATGTTCCCGGCGAAGATGCGGGGCAGGCCCGCGCTCTTGAGGTTGCGGGCCGCGTTGCTCGCGCGGCGCTCGGCCCGCTCACGGGCCTGCTGCAGCTCCCGCTTCTCCCGCTTCAGCTCCTGTTCGGCATTGCGGACGTTCTTCTCGGCCACTTCCTGCTCCGCCCGCACGGACTCCTCGTAGGCGGTGAAGTTGCCCCCGTACAGGTTCAGTCCGTCCGGGTGGAGCTCGGCGATGCGATCCATGCGGTCGAGCAGCGCGCGGTCGTGGCTGACGAGGAGCAGGGTGCCGTTCCACGCCGCCAGTGTGTCGTGGAGTGTGCGGCGCGCGTCGATGTCGAGGTTGTTGGTGGGTTCGTCGAGCAGGAGTACATCGGGCTGCTTCAGCAACTGGGCGGCCAGACCGAGCGAGACGACCTGACCGCCGCTGAGCGT
The DNA here is from genome assembly GCF_040630635.1 of Streptomyces sp. NPDC005761. Lineage (NCBI taxonomy): Bacteria > Bacillati > Actinomycetota > Actinomycetes > Kitasatosporales > Streptomycetaceae > Streptomyces > Streptomyces sp. NPDC005761. The sequence goes on from NZ_JBEXXX010000016.1 coordinate 151,296, forward strand.
GCCGATGCTGCGGTCGAGCGAGAGGCCCTCCAGCCCGAGCCGGTCCAGTTGGGCGCGGGTGCGCTCCTCGATGTCCCAGTCGTCACCGATGACGGCGAAATGCTCCTCGCCCACGTCGCCGGACTCGACGGCGTCCAGCGCGCGGATCACCGCCTCGACGCCCAGGACCTCGGCCACCGACAGGTCACCGGTCAGGGGCAGGCTCTGCGGGAGGTAGCCGAGCGTGCCGCCCACGGAAACGGAACCGGCTGCGGGGCGCAGCTCCCCGGCGATCAGCTTGAGCAGGGTGCTCTTGCCGGACCCGTTGGGTGCGACCAGGCCGGTGCGGCCGATGCCCACGGTGAAGGAGAGATCGGCGAAGACGGGGGTGTCGTCGGGCCAGGAGAAGGAGAGGTTCGAGCAGATGATGGATGCGTCGGACATACGGAAGACCTCGCGTGTGAATCCGGGGTCGGCACGGACTGCCGCCCCGGAGGAGTGGCCAAAAGGGGAACAACGACATGGCCACTGCGGTGGCGCCCCTGGGCGCCCGCGGTGGCCGATCGGCTCCGGGTATCACCCGGAGATGTCGTCGTCGCCTGCCATGTCTGGTCTCCTCGGTACACGCTGAACAGCCCGACGATCTTAGCAGTCGAGCCGCTTCACGGCCTTACGGTTTTCGCGCGCGTCGTCCCGCGATCCGGCGCGAGGGCTCACGCGGCCGCCCGGCGGCGCCTGTCCGTGCGCGAGGGCTCACGCGGCCGCCCGGCGGCGCCTGTCCGTGCGCGAGGGCTCACGCGGTCACCCGGCGGCGCAGATCGGCGATCCCTTGGTCCAGGGCCGCTTCGAGGTGTCCCAGGCGGCCGGTGGACAGGAGGATCACCACGCCTCCCTGGATGCCGGCCAGCAGCGCCGCCGCCGCGCGGTCCGCGTCCCGGTCGGCGTCGACCTCACCGATGGACTGCATGTGCCGGATGCCCGCGGCCAGCTCGGCCTGCCAGTGGTCGAGCAGTCCGACGGCGACGGACTGCGCGCCCGCCGTCGCCGATCCGATCTGTGACACCGCGATGTCGAGCGGGCACTCCCTGCCCTGCTCGCGGTAGCGGGCGACCACCTTGTCCCGCCAGCTCTGCCAGGCCGCCCACGAGGTGAGGGCGCCGAGTTCCGGCTGCTGGTCGCCGATCACCCGGTCCGCCTCGTGGCGGGCGACGGCCAGCATCAGCTCGTCCTTCCCGCCGGGGAAGTAGTGGAACAGCTGGCTCTTGCTGGTCGCGGTGGCTGCCAGGACGTCGTCGAGCGTCAGCGCGAACACGCCCTGTCGCCGGATCGCCGTGGCGGCACCCTCGACGATGCGCTGCTTGGTCGCGGCCCCCTTGGGAGTCAACGGCACGATGCTTCTCCTGTCCGGGACGGGGAGTCCATTGAACCGCTGTGCGGTGGCCGGGGCCCGGTGTGCGCGGGTCAGGGGAGGAGCAGCAGCTTCCCGGTGGTCCTGCGGGATTCGAGGTCCGTGTGTGCCTGTGGCGCGTCGTGGAGGGCGTAGCGGCCTCCGACGCGCGGAGAGACGTGCCCCTCCTGGACCATCCGGAAGACCTCCGCGGTCCGGGTGACCAGCGCTTCCCGGGTGGGGACGTGGTGCTGCACGGTCGGGTATGTCAACAGGATGCTGTTCGGCAGATCGGTCACGGAAAGTGACGGGATGCCCATGAAGGGGCCGTAGTAGGCGTGCACTCCGTGCAGCCGCAGGGAGAGCTGCGAGGACCGGAACGTGGCGCTGCCGCCACCGTCGTACACCACGTGGGCGCCCGCGCCGTCCGTCAGCTCCTTCACCCGGCCCTCGAACCCGGCTCCTGACGACACGAGGACATGGTCGGCTCCGGCCTCCTCGGCCGCGGCAGCCTTGTCCGCGCGGGACACGAGGCCGATGACCCGGCCTCCACGCGCCTTGATCATCTGGGTGAGCATCAGCCCCACGCCTCCTGCTGCCGCGTGCACCACGGCCGTGTCGCCGGGCCGGACGGCGTACGTCTCCGTGGTGAAGTGATTCGCCGTGAGCCCCTGCATCATCACCGCGGCAGCCGTCTCGTCCGGCACCCCGTCGGGGACCTTGACCAGCGTGTCCGCGGGCACCGCCAGGAGCTCCGCGTAGCTGCCCGGGTGGTAGAACCAGGCGACCCGGTCGCCGACGGCCACGTTCTCGACGCCATCGCCCAGCCCGGTCACGTAACCCATGCCCTCGACACCCAGGACGGTGGGGGCGGCCCACCCCGGGGCTCCGCCCGCGCGGGCGCCGACGTCCATGAAGTTCACTCCGGCGACGCCGAGCCTGACCAGCGCCTGGCCGGGGGCGGGGGTGGGGTCCGGCATTTCGGTCCAGGTCAGAACCTCGGGTCCGCCGTGTCGCCCGATGTGGACAGCGTGCATGAGGGTGCGCCTCTCTCGAAGTTGGCCGTGGTCCGTTCACGAGGACGACGTATGAGCACCGTAGAAACGCAAAAATGGACCCGCAAGTCCAGTCTGCTGGGGCGCCCGGAGGTACGAGAGGTCGGCAGGGGTCCTTCGGGCTGGGGTACGTGCGACGTGTTCGTGTCGGGCGGGCGCCCGCCGGGATCACATCGCCGGGACCCGTACGAACCGTTCGGTGATGTGGAGGTCCGCCTCGATGAATCCGGCCGCAGTGCGCAGGCGGGGCAGCACATCCCGGACGCACTCCTCGAGCGTGCGGCTGCTGCTGTGCATGGCCACGTTGACCGCTGCCACCACCGTGCCGCGGCGGTCGTGGACGGGGACCGCCACCGAACGCAGCCCCACCTCCAACTCTTCGTCGACCAGCGCGTATCCGTCTTGCCTCACACGCTCCAGGGTGGCGCGGAGCTCGTCGGGCCGGGTGACGGTGTGCGGGGTCAGGGCGCGCGGTTCCGCGCCGGCGAGACGGGTCTCGCGTTCCGCCCGGGACAGCGCGGCGAGCAGGACGCGGCCCATTGAGGTCGCGTGCGCCGGGAAGCGCGTGCCGACCGTGATGTGGACGTTCATGATGCGCCGGGTCGCCACGCGACCGGTGTACTGGATGTCGTCGCCGATGAGGATCGCGAGCGAGGCCGAGTCCCGGACCTGGCCGGTCAGCGCGGCCAGGTGGGGCTGGGCGATCTGTGGCAGCGTCGCGACGGACAGCGGCGGGTAGCCGAGGGCCAGCACGCGCGCGGTGAGGCGGTGGTCCCGGCCCCGGACGGTGACGTAACCGAGGTGTTCCAGGGTGATCAGGGCGCGCCGGGCAGTGGCCCTGGCCAGCCCGGTGGCACGGGCCACGTCGGTCAGCGTCAGCGTGTCCCGGCCCTCGCCGAACGCGGCCAGCACGGTCAGACCGCGTGCGAGCGACTCGATGAACTCGCGGCCCAGTTCCTGTTTGGAGGCGCCGGTCCAGGACGCCAGCGCCGGGGAGGAGTCCGGCGCGACCGCGGGCGGGGCCTGCCGGAGGTCCTGCTCCATGGCTGCCGCGGCCGCCAGCACGCGGGGCAGCAGGGTGTCGCGCAGCGAGGCCGCGGTGTGCCGGCTGGTGTGGCTCACGACGCTGACGAAGCAGGCCACCTCACCCCCGGGGGAGCGCACCGGTGCGGCGAGGGCGACGAGGCCGGGCTCGATCAGCTGGTCGTCGAGAGCCCAGCCGTCGTGGCGCGCCCGCTCCGCACGCAAGGCGAACTCCCTCTCGTCCGAAGGCGCATGCGGAGGCACGACGGTGAAGGCCAGGCCCTCCGGGGCCGCGGCCCGCTGCTCCCGCCACCGCTGCCACTCCCGCGCATCCCAGTCGGCTGCCAACAGCGGTCCGGGGGCGGTGCGTTCGGCGGGCAGCAGGTCCCCGATGCGGAAGCTCAGCGACATCGCGCGACGCCGGGTGGCCTGATGGACGAAGCGGATCCCGTCGCCGTCGCCGACCGCGAGGGACACCGACTCGTCGAGCTCGCCGGCCAGCGCGTCGGCGCGTCCGCCGAGCAGCGACGGGAGGCGGAGGGCGGAGAGGTAGGCGTTGCCCAGTTCCATCAGGTGCGGGGCGAGCGTGACCTCGCGTCCGTCCACCCGTACGTACTCCATGCGGGCCAGGGTCGCGGTGATCCGGTCGACGGTGGACCGGGCGAGGCCGGTGGCGCGCTCGATGGAACTGGGGCTCATCGTCCCGCCCTCGTCGGTGAGCCGGCGCAGGACCGCGATGCCGCGCATGAGCGGGGCCACGGCTTCGGCCGGCGCCGACGTCTCGGTCTGCTGGAGTGTGTGGGTCGGTGACATCGGCTCTCCGTCGTGCGTCGTGGGGACACAGTAGTGAACACCGGCAGGTGAGGGGCGGTCCGGTCGGAGTGGTGAGCCGCCGACCGTTGACAGGGATCCGGGCGGGCGGCAGACTCCGGGGCCAAGAATAGTGAAGGAAACTTCACTATGCGAACAAGTGAGGAACGGACCCATGGACAAGGTGGTCGCATCCGCCGCGCAAGCCGTGGCCGACGTGCCGGACGGCGCATCGATCGCGGTCGGCGGCTTCGGACTCAGCGGCGTCCCCGACGTGCTGATCGCGGCCCTCCATGAACGGGGCACCGGGGACCTGCGTGTCGTGTCGAACAACTGCGGCGCACAGGACGCCGGGCTCGCCGTCCTGCTGGCCGCCGGCCGGATCAGCCGGGTCACCGGCTCGTACATCGGCGGCAACAAGGAGTTCGGCCGCCAGTACCTGGCCGGTGAGCTGGAGCTCGAACTCATCCCGCAGGGCACCCTCGCCGAGTGCTTGCGCGCCGGCGGGGCGGGCATTCCCGCGTTCTACACGCCGGCCGGAGTCGGCACCCTGGTCGCCGAGGGCGGAATGCCCTGGCGTCACGACGGGAACGGGGGCGTCGCGATCACCTCGCCGGCCAAGGAGGTACGCGACTTCGACGGCACCCCCTACGTCCTGGAGCGCGGCATCCGTACCGACTTCGCACTCGTCAGGGCGGCCAGGGGGGACCGGCACGGGAACCTCGTCTTCAACAAGGCCTCCCGCAACTTCAACCCCCTCGCGGCCATGGCGGGCCGCATCACGATCGCCGAGGTCGAGGAGCTGGTCGAGCCGGGCGAGATCGACCCCGACCACGTGCACCTGCCCGGCATCTTCGTCCGCCGCGTGGTCGCACTGACCCCGGAACAGGCCGCCGGCAAGAGGATCGAGCAGCGCACCGTGACACCGCGGATCAACCCAGACGAGGACGGTCACCGATGAGCTGGAACCGCCAGGAGATGGCCGCCCGAGCGGCTGCCGAGCTCCGCGACGGCGAGTACGTCAACCTGGGCATCGGCCTGCCGACGCTGATCCCGAACCACCTGCCCGACGGTGTGCACGTCGTCCTCGAGTCCGAGAACGGCATCCTGGGGACCGGCCCGTTCCCGTACGACGAGGACGTCGATCCCGATCTGATCAACGCCGGCAAGGAGACGGTGACCGTGGTGCCGGGTGCCTCGTTCTTCGACTCGGCGCTCTCCTTCGGCATGATCCGCGGCGGGCACATCGATACGGCGGTGCTCGGTGCCATGCAGGTGTCCGCGCGCGGTGACCTGGCCAACTGGGCCGTCCCCGGCAAGCTGGTGACCGGGATCGGCGGTGCCATGGACCTCGTGCACGGGGCGCGCCGCGTCATCGTGACGATGACCCACACCGCCAAGGACGGCAGCCCGAAGATCGTCGAGGAGTGCACCCTCCCGCTCACCGGCCGGGCCTGCGTCCACCGCGTCATCACCGATCTGGCCGTGCTCGACGTGACCCCCCACGGACTGGTCCTCGCACAGACCGCCCCGGGCGTCGGTGTGGCCGAGGTGCTCGCCCGGACCGCCGCCCCGGTCCGCGTCGCCGAAGAGACGATGTCATGAGCGGGCGGCCGCACCGTACCGGAAGGGAAGCAGCCACACCCATGAGCACCTTGCCGGCACCGTCCGTTCCCCGCCCGCCGGGCCAGGCAGACATCACCGCCGAGATCACCGCCGCGCGCGAGGAGTACGCCGCGACCCTCGCCGGCGGCGCACCCGCGCGCCATCACCCCGCCCGCGACTACGCGCCCTACCGCAGCAGCGCCCTGCGCCATCCGAAGCAGCCGCTGATCCCGGTGGGCGACGACCCGGAGGCCGTCGAGCTGACCGGTCCCGTGTTCGGCGTCACCGACGTCACCGAACTCGACCACGACCTCACACGGCAGCACCACGGAGAACCGCTGGGGGAGCGGATCGCGGTCTCCGGACGGGTCCTCGACCGCTCGGGCCGTCCCGTGCGCGGTCAGCTCGTCGAGATCTGGCAGGCCAACGCGTCGGGCCGGTACGCCCATCTGCGCGACCAGCACCCCGCCCCGCTCGACCCCAACTTCACCGGTGTGGGCCGCTGCCTGACCGACGATCAGGGCGCCTACTCCTTCGTCACCGTCAAGCCGGGGGCCTACCCCTGGCGCAACCACACCAACGCCTGGCGTCCCGCGCACATCCACTTCTCGCTGTTCGGGGCCGCGTTCACGCAGCGTCTGATCACTCAGATGTACTTCCCGGGCGACCCGCTCTTCGCCTACGACCCCATCCTCCAGTCCGTCACCGACGACGACGCCCGCGGCCGTCTCGTCGCGGCGTACGACCACGACGGGTCCACTCCCGAATGGTCGCTCGGCTACCGCTGGGACATCGTCCTCGACGGCCCGTCCGCCACCTGGACCGAGGAGGGCCGCTGATGTCCGCCGCCATACCCGCCGGCGCCTCGGCTCCGGGCCCCCGCGAGCTCCTGCCCACCCCGTCCCAGACCGTCGGGCCCTTCTACGGGTACGCCCTGCCCTTCGCGGGCGGCGGCGACATCGCCCGCGCGGGCCAGCCCACCACCGTGGTCCTGCACGGTCACGTCATCGACGGGGCGGGCGAGCCGGTGCCCGACGCCCTGATCGAGGTGTGGCAGGCCGCACCCGACGGGTCCCGGCACGGTGAGCCCGGCTCCCTGCGCCGAGACCCCGTCACCGGGACGGTCATCGGCCGCCACGGAGTCGCGTTCACCGGCTTCGGCCGGGTCGCGACGGACGCCGACGGCCACTACACCGTCGTGACGCAGCCGCCGGGCGGAGCCCCGTACCTCGCGATCGTCGTCTTCGCCCGCGGTCTGACGCACCACCTGCACACCCGCGCCTATCTGCACGACGCCGACGGTCTCGCGCAGGACCAGCTCCTCGCAGGGCTTACCGAGGTGCGGAGGGCCACCCTCCTCACCACGCCGGAGGACCCGGGCGTCCACCGGTTCGACATCCGTCTGCAGTACGACGGCGTACATGAGGAGACGGTCTTCCTTGACTTCGGGTGACGCGGCGCCGGGCTTCGGCCCGGCGGCGGACATCGGCCTGCTGGCACCGGCCCGCGCCGGGACGGCGGTCGAGGGGGCGACGGGCGACGCCTCTTACGTACGCGCCCTGCTCGCCGCCGAGACGGCGCTCGTCCGCGCCCAGGAATCGCTCGGCCACGCCCCGGCCGGGACCGCGGACTGCGTTGCCGCGGCCGCGGCCGACGCCGCCCGGTTCGACCCGCGCTCCCTGGCGCTGCGGGCCCGTTCGGGCGGCAACCCGGTCATCCCGCTGGCCGCCGACCTGACGGCCGCCGTGGCCGAGTGGTCCCCGCAGGCCGCCGCCCATGTCCATCGGGGCGCGACCAGCCAGGACATCCTCGACACCGCCGCCATGCTGGTGGCGTCAGAGGCTCTGTGCCTGATCCTGGCCGACCTGGACCGTGCCGCCGCGGCTCTCGCACGCGCCGCCGCCGAGCACCGCGACACACCGATGGCGGGCCGTACCCTCACCCAGCATGCCGTGCCCACGACGTTCGGTCTGAAGGTGTCGGGCTGGCGCAGCCTGATCCTCGATGCCCGCGACCGGATAGCCGCGGTCAGGCATACGCTCCCGGTTCAACTGGGCGGAGCCGCCGGGACGTTGGCTGCGTTCTCGGCCTTCGCGGAGTCGGGGGAGGCGGTCGCGTCAGACGCCGCGGCAACGGATCGTGAGAGCGGCCTGCCTCTTGTCGAGGCCTACGCTGCCGCGACCGGACTGACCGCGCCCTCGCTGCCCTGGCATACCCTGCGCACCCCGGTCGCCGACCTCGGGGGAGCCCTGGCCTTCACCGCCGGGGCACTCGGGAAACTTGCCGCGGACGTCCTCGTCCTGTCGCGCACCGAGATCGGAGAGGTCTCCGAGAGCGCCGGCGGCGGATCGTCGGCGATGCCGCACAAGGCGAACCCGGTCTCCGCCGTCCTCATCGCCGGGGCCGCCCGTCAGGTCCCCGCGCTCGCGGGGATCCTGTACGGGGCACTCGCCGCCGAGGACGAACGCCCGCCCGGAGCGTGGCACGCCGAATGGCAGCCCCTGCGGGACGCCCTGCGCGCGGTCGGCGGAGCAGCCGACGCGGCGGCCTCCCTTGCCGAAGGGCTGAGGGCCCACCCCGGGCGCATGCGCGCGAACCTCGGCGCGACCCGCGGACTGATCGTCAGCGAACGGCTCACCGCCGTCCTCTCGGCCAGGACCGGACGGGCCGAGGCCCGCAGAGCGGTGACCGAAGGTGCCGCCCGCGCGGCCCGCGACGGGCTGTCCCTGCACGAAGCCCTGGCCCGGGACCCGGCACTGGCGGGCGTGGTCCGGCCGGACGAGCTGCGGGTCCTCGCCGACCCGTCCGGATACACCGGGTCGGCCGGCCTCCTCGTCGACCGCGCCCTGCGCCGTGGCAGCCAGGGGGGCGCACCCGCGTGACGTGCAGCCCCCGCAGAACACTCCCGACGCGCACCCATGGCCCGGAGGCGGCGCGCCCTGACCGCGCGGCCCCGGAAGCTGATGCCGGACACCCCTCACCACCGGCGCCGTCCGGTACAGGAGCCCCATGACCACCCCGCCCCCGTCCACCACCCCCACCGAGCGTCTTCTCCACCACCGGGTGGACGGCCCTTACTGCGGACCGCCCCTTCTCCTCGGGCCGTCCCTGGGCACCGCACTGTCCGTATGGGACGCGCAGGTCACCGGCCTGGCCCGCGAGCACCGCGTCGTCCGCTGGGATCTGCCCGGCCACGGCGGCACCCCCGCCGCGCTGTTCCCCACGGATGGTGGGGTCGCGGAGCTGGGCCGGCAGGTGCTCCGCCTCGCCGACGCCCTCGGCATCGAGCAGTTCGCGTACGCGGGCATATCCCTCGGGGGCGCGGTCGGAGCCTGGCTTGCCGTCCACAACCCCGACCGGCTCACGTCGCTCGCACTCGTCTGCTCATCGGCGCGCTTCGGCGAACCGGAGGCGTGGCGCGAGCGCGCAACCCTCGTACGGGCCGAAGGCATCGGACCGGTGGCCGGCACGGCGGCGGGCCGCTGGTTCACCGCGGACTTCGCCGACAGCCCCCCGGCCCGCGCCCTCCTGGCCGGCCTGCGCGGCGTCGACCCCCACGCGTACGCCGCACTGTGCGACGCCCTCGCCGCCCACGACCTGCGCGGCGAACTCGCAGGCATCACCGCACCCACGCTCGTCGTGGCAGGCCGCGAGGACCCCGCGACCCCGGTCGCCGATGCCCGCGAACTGGCCGACACCATCCCCGGATCGACGCTGGTAGAACTCCCGGGCGCCTCGCACCTGGCCAACGTCGAACGGCCGGCGCCCGTATCGGCGGCGCTGCTCAGCCACTTCGCGGCCGGGGCGGCGCTCGCCGGCGACGACGCGGCCCGTCACGGCGCGGGGCTCACCGTGCGCCGAACCGTCCTCGGGGACGCGCACGTCGACCGGGCGATCGCCCGCACCACACCCTTCTCCGCCGTCTTCCAGGACTTCATCACCCGCTACGCCTGGGGCGAGGTGTGGACCCGGCCAGGTCTCGACCACCGCATCCGGCGCTGCCTCACCCTCACCGCCCTCGTGGCCCGCGGCCACCACGAGGAACTGGCCATGCACCTGCGGGCCGCGCTCGTCAGCGGCGACCTCACCCCCGAGGACGTCCAGGAGGTACTGCTCCAGGCCGCCGTCTACTGCGGAGTCCCCGCGGCCAACGCCGCGTTCGCCGCAGCGGACCGGATCCTCGACGAAATCACCCCTGCCGCAGAGGAGAAGTAGCCCATGCACACGACCGTAGGCATCATCGGCGGTGGTCCGGCGGGGCTGCTGCTCGCCCGGCTGCTGGACCGCGCAGGCGTCGACTGCGTGGTCCTGGAGAGCCGCGACCGGGCCTACGTCGAACAGCGTCAGCGCGCCGGAATCCTCGAACAGCCCACGGTCGACGCCCTTCGCGATGCCGCCGCCGCCCAGCGCCTCGACTCCGAGGGCCTGGTGCACGACGGCATCGAACTGCGCTGGGAGGGCAGGGCGCACCGCGTCGACTTCCCCTCGCTCACCGGCGGCCGCAGGGTGTGGGTCTACGCCCAGACCGAAGTCGTGAAGGACCTCATCGCCCTGCAACTCGCGGACGGGGCCCCGCTGTTCTTCGGGGCTCAGGTCACGTCGGTCGAAGGCGCCGACACCGACCGCCCGACAGTCCGGTACACCCACGAGGGCCTGGACAAGGTGCTCACCTGTGACTACGTGGTGGGCTGCGACGGATTCCACGGCGTGACCCGGACCGCGATCCCGGGCGGGGCGCGGCGCACGTACGACCGGGTCTACCCGTACTCCTGGCTGGGGATCCTGGCCGACGTACCGCCGTCGTGCGACGAGTTGATCTACGCCCACTCGCCGCGCGGTTTCGCGCTGCACAGCATGCGTTCACCCGAGGTCAGCCGGCTCTACCTCCAGGTGCCCAACGGCACCGACCCCGCCGACTGGTCCGACGAGCGGATCTGGGACGAGCTCGACGCCCGCTTCGCCGTGGAGGGGGACTGGCAGCTGCGACGCGGCCCCATCACGTCGAAGTCCGTCCTGCCGATGCGCAGCTCCGTCACGGAACCCATGCGGTACGGCCGGGTGCTCCTCGCCGGAGACGCAGCCCACATCGTTCCCCCCACCGGGGCGAAGGGGCTCAACCTGGCGGCGGCCGACGTCGTCGTGCTGGCCCGCGCGCTGGTACGTCGGCACACGACCGGATCGTCCGACCTGTTGGACGCCTACTCGGACACCTGCTTGAGCCGGGTCTGGCGGGCCGAGCACTTCTCGTACGCCATGACCACCATGCTCCACACCGACCCGCAGCAGAGCGGCTTCGACACCCGGCTGCAGATCTCGCAGCTGGACAGGATCGCCGCCTCACCGCACGCCGCGGCCGAACTCGCGCAGAACTACGCCGGACTGCCCCTGCCCCAGCGATGGCCACCAGGAGGACTTCCCTGGATCTCACTCCAGTGACTGCGGTACTTGGTGGCACTTGCACACGAGTCCACTTCGCCCGTGCAGCGCCCATCGGGAAGAAGGCGGGCCAAGTGGCCCATGCAGACAGCCTCGAAGTGCCCCACGCGGGTGAGCCGGTCCCTGCGTAACGTCGGGGCCATGCCGAACCTTCTGCCACCGGCCGGATCACAACGAACTCTGGCACTGGCTCAGTTGAGCAACTCCGTCGGCGACGGCGCGTACTACGTCACGTCCGCCCTCTACTTCACCCACGTCGTGGGTCTCGCCCCTGCCAGGATCGGTCTCGGCCTCACCGTGGCCTGGGCGGTCGGCTCGGTCGCCGGGGTCCCGCTCGGCCGGATCGCGGACCGCCGCGGTCCGCGGGGTACGGCGGTGCTGCTCGCCCTCACTACGGCCTTCGCTGTCGCGTCCTTCCTGGTGGTACGGGACTTCGCGCCGTTCCTCGCCGCCGCGTGCCTCTACGCCACCGCGCAATCGGGTCTCGCCGCCGCCCGGCAGGCGCTGCTCGCGGGCCTGGTGGCCAAGGAGGACCGCACGGGGGCACTGGCCCACCTCCAGTCAACGCTCAACGCGGGCCTCGCGGTGGGCGCCGTGCTCGGCGGCCTCGCCCTGTCCGCCGGAAGCCAGGCGGCCTACCTGTCCGTCTTCGCCGTCGACGCCCTGAGCTTTCTGCTCTGCGCGCTCGTCCTTCTGCGGCTGCCGGCCGTCGAGGCGGTGCCCGGAGCCCGGGGTGCGAAGCTCGAAGTGCTGCGGGACCGGCCGTACGCCCTCGTCACGCTCCTCAATACCGTCCTCCTGCTGCGCATGCCGCTGCTCAGCCTCGGACTGCCCCTGTGGATCACCCAACGGACGGAGGCTCCCGAATGGGTGATCTCCGTGGCCTTCGTTCTCAACACCGTCGCAGTGATGCTCTTTCAAGTGCGTACCGCCCGCTCCGTGTACGGGCTTCCCACGGCCGTCCGCGCGCTGCGTCGGTCCGGCGCTCTGATGCTCCTTGCCTGCGCCGTCTTCGCCGTCTCGGCGGTGAACTCCCCGTGGGCCGCGGTGACCGCACTGGCAGGGGGCTCCGTACTGCTGGTGACGGCGGAGATGCTCCACTCGGCAGGCTCCTGGCACCTCGCCTTCGAACTGGCGCCGGTAGGGCACATCGGTGAGTACCAGGGCTTCTTCGGAACAGGGGTCACCGTCGCGCGCACCTTGGGACCCCTGCTGCTCACCGCACTGCTGGTCGGATGGGGCACGGCGGGCTGGCTGCTGCTCGGGGCCACGGTCCTTGCCGCGTCGTACGGGCTGGGCCCGGCGGCACGGTGGGCGGCACGGACGCGGCAGGAGCCCGCGCCCGCCGCCGTTGTCGCTCAGGGCGCCTGAGCAGGCAGCGGCGACGGGCCCGGGGCGGTCAGGGGCGCGGGCGATGACCGAAGCGCAATCCCTCCCACGGCGCCCCGGCCGGGAACGACTCCGTGCGGCGCTGGCCCGCCGGGCGCGTGGCCGCCCGCTCGATCTCCGGCTCCGCGTCCTCGATGCGACCGAGCCAGTCCAGCAGTTCCCGCCGCAGCTCGTCGGCGACCTCCCGGTGCGAGTCGAGACCGGCGAGGTTGTCGAGCTCGTACGGGTCGGCTGCCAGGTCGTACAGTTCCGTCTCCGCGTAGCGGTCCGCGCCGGATTCGTTCCAGGCGTCCGCACCGGGCGCCTCCACCGCGTACTTCCACCGGGAGGTGCGTACCGCGCGCCCCACACGGTCCTCGCTGATCTGGACGAACACGGAGCCGGGCCGGCCGGGATCACGGCCCCCACCCGTCAGGGGGAGCAGGGAACGCCCCTGCACTCCGTCGGGCACCGGGAGGCCCGCGGCTGCCAGAAGCGTGGGCATCAAATCCACCGTGCCTACGGGCTGCCGGACGAGTCCACCGCCCGTGAAGCCCGGCCCCGTGAGCGCGAACGGCACACGGACGGACGCGTCATGGGCCGAGCGCTTGTACTCGCTGTTACGCGTACGGAAGTGGGAGCCGTGATCCGCGGTCCACGCCAGTACGGTGTTCTCCTCGGTGCCGATGCTCCGCAGGGCATCGCGCAGCCGCCCCACACCCTCGTCGACCCGCTTGATCTGCCCGAGGTACCCGGCCAGATGGCGGTGCGCACCGCCCTGCGGGGCGCCCGGTGCGAGCGCGGCGAGATCGGGGGGCAGCCAGGCGCCCTCGTAGCGCTCCCGGAACCCCGCCGGGGCGGGGTAGTCGTCGGTGGGATTCTGGTGGTGCGGCTCCAGCAGGGAGAGGAACAGCAGGTACGGGTGGTCATGGTGGTCGGCGACGAAACGGATCGCCGCGTCGATCAGGGCGTCCGATCGGTATCCGGGCAGCCGGACGGCATCCCCGTCCTCGTCGTACACCACCGTGCGGTACGCGTCCGAAGTGAATTCGAGCCGGTCCGAGGCGAGCCAGCGTGTGTAGCCGCCTCGATGGCCGGGCTCCACCGGGCCGTCCGGCTGGTCCTCGCCCGCCAGATGCCATTTGCCGATGTAACCCGTCGCGTATCCGGCGGCCGCGAACTCACCGGCCAGCGTGGGAAGTTCGGGGGGCAGCGGCAGACCGTTGCGGAAGACGCCCGTGGCAGTCGGGAAGAGACCGGTCTGCAATGCCGAACGGGCGGGTGCGCACACCGGGTTGGGAGTGATCGCCTGCTCGAACAGGGTTCCCTCACGGGCGATCCGGTCGAACTCGGGAGTCACTCCCGCCCGGTTGCCGTGCACACCGGCCGTGTCCCAGCGCTGCTGGTCGGTGAGAATCACGATCACCTGCGGGGGCGCCCCGGGCGGGGGGGGCCGCGGCGCCGCCCCCCGGGGCGCGGGCCGACCC